>NZ_JACJRF010000031.1 GCF_014697105.1 Anabaena subtropica FACHB-260
GATATCGGGCATGGGCTGATTGTGGTTTTTGAGTTGTCGTTGTGAGAGACAATAACTCTACTACATCGGCCCTCTCTCTTCATCCTCTTATTTTGGCTAAGGTATTGACTCAAGCAACCTGTTTAAACGCTCTGGGTTCCAAATTTCCTCTGCAATCTTTTGATAAAGCTTTTGCCGTGCGTCCAAATCAGCTTTTTTAAATTCCTTATGAGGCTGAAACAGTAGCCCAGAGCGTTCCTTATATCTCAAAAAACCTGGATTATGGTCATAACATTGAGAATTAAGTGATTGAGCTAAAAGATTCTGACCGTAGTAATGAGGTAGTTTGTCAGCGTAAGGCAAGTCACCATAACTAGCATTAAATGACTTCGGCAGCAGTAACAATCCCCCAATACGGTTACGATACTCATAGAAATCTGCACTACTGGAAAACTCATCTGAGTGACGCTGGTGTTTATTTGCCCAAATATGCTCTACCTCATATCGAGTTTTACCAGTGGCAATATATTCGCTATAACGTGATGGTATTCCCGATTGCGTTTCTATGTAATCTGTTATCCGAGCAAGGAATTGGTAAATAGCATTGTAGTTTTGCTGATGCAGTAGCAGTCGTTCATTAGAAGCAAAAACTTCTGGTTCTGCATCTAACTTCTGCCGCATAATCGTTACAAGTTCAGTCGGTGCTTTCCCCCGAATATCCCGCATAACCACAAACATGGCATACTGCATCGTGTTGTATGTAATGGTTCGGAAATTCCATAACCTCCGAGCAAGCAGAATATCAAGAAAACTTGCCGCTAAACGAATCTTTTGATTTATGATACCTGGGTCATCATCTGGATTTAAAGGTGCAAGCAGCAATGGATATTGAAGGGTAAAACCGTGCTGTGCATTGTAGAAAACTTCCTCTAACCCTGGTTTCAAGGAAATCGATGCTTCCCGCAACTGTAAGTATTGGCGACTATAAAATGCAAAATCTCGCTCTATGAAGCGCACAAAATCAGCATTTTTGTTGAGTCCCATTTTCAGCTTATGGTCACGTACCCAACGGTGAAACTCTGTACTGATGCGGTCAAAGTCACCAGGGACAGCACCTTTTTTACGTTCCCGAATTGTCTGGGCGTACTGACTGCGAAGCCAAGTTTTAATCGCATCGGCTTCTTCATCTTTACCCAACTCTATCAATTCACTTACACGCTTTTTCCAAAGCTGATTCGCCTGAACCTTTTTAGCTTCATCACTGATATTCGCCAGCAAAAAGCCTTTAAGCATATCCGTAGGTGAAAGAGATAGCCCTCGGTCATTCATCGTTTCAAAAATGGTATAGGCATCCTCATCGGAGTAAGCTGTAATCTCAACGATGTGGACGTTCTCTATCAACCAGTCTATAAAGTAGGGTAAAGCTTCTTTAGTTAAATCTTGTGGGAAATATTCTTTAATATTGGCATAACGCGCAACAATATTCTTTACTGACTCTGGTTGATCGGTGTCATCAAAAGAAACGTTATTGAAGAGAGCTTCCATGCAAGCATTACGCTCTTCAACATCTAAATTAAAGGATTTTTTCCGATGCCTTTCGGAGAAAATTAAGTCGTCGAGTTTTACTTTGTCGGGGCGATCTTTTTGAAGATTATGCAGAAAAATTAGTAATAGAGATAAGGTAGTGAGGCGTTGCTGTCCATCAATAATGAATTTCTTTATTTCTTTCTGGCTAACAATAATTGACCCCAAGAAATAATGCCCGTAATTTTCAATGGCTTCTGGTTCATGACTCGGATCAAAATCATTAAGGAATTTCCCGGCTAGGTCTTCCAGCAGTTCTTGAACCTGTTTGGGTTCCCACTTATATTCTCTTTGGTAATAGTCGATAGCGTATTTATTACCACTGAGCAGTTGACGAATAGTTTTAGCATCACCCCGAATTTCTTTCATAATGCTATTTTTCCTCGCTAACAATCTGGCGTAAAACACCTTCTGTTTCTGCTTCTAAAGCAAAGATATCTGCGGCTATTTCTTCCAAACTCCGCAACGGTTTGAACTTATAAAAATATTTAGTAAAAGAAATTTCATAACCCCTGACCGTTTTCTCGTAATCTATCCAAGCATCTGGTACATGAGGTAGCACTTCACGAGCAAAATACTCGTCAATATCTTCCTTCAATGGCACATTCTCTGTATCTCGCAATTCAGAATCAGGCTCATAAGTTACTGCATCTTTAGTTTTTTTCTTAATTACAGGTTCCGCCGTTTCGTCTTTCTCTGTGAATGTGTCATAAACTAACTTAAACTCTTTAGCAGTTAGTTTAAGTTCTTTCGCCTTCAGTGCTTTTTCAAATTCTTGCTTAACTCGATTAAAATCTTTGTGAGGTTCGCTGCCAAACAAGTCTTTTAATATCCCCAAAATTACACCATTTTTTGTAGCCGAGGTGATATTTAGTGGTATTTCCTGTTGTCCTACACTACTTGTGTTAGTAGATGAAGTAGTAGGACTTGTTCCTAGAAACTGCGCTACTTGTTCAGGTGTAACTTGAAAAGTTAACCTTAAAGGACGGTCAACAGTAATTTTATGATAACCAAAATCTTCGTTATCAAAAATTTTAGACTGTTCTGTTTCTTCAAACGCTAAAAATGTTTCTGTAATTCGCTGAATATCTGCTTGTGTTAGCTCACAATTTTTCTTACCTAAATTTTTTCTTAACTTGCCATACCATTCAGTGGCATCAATTAACTGTACCTTGCCTCGACGCTGTTCAGGTTTGCGATTAGACAGCACCCAAATATAAGTAGCAATACCCGTGTTATAAAACATATTCAAAGGTAAGCCGATGATGCACTCTAACCAATCATTTTCAATAATCCAGCGACGAATATTACTTTCCCCGCCACCTGCATCACCAGTAAATAAAGCTGAACCATTATGAACAATTGCTATTCGACTACCCAAGGTAGTGGACTGCTTCATTTTAGAAAGCATATTCACCAAAAATAACAATTGACCGTCACTGCTACGAGGTAACAAAGTCAGCTTTTCTCCTGGTTTTAACCCAGGATGTTCTACAGCAAAACGGGGGTCTTTAACTTCCTTCTTTTTGCCATCAAACACAGCTTCTTGGTCTACAGTCCAAGACTTGCCATAGGGAGGATTAGCAAGCATAAAGTCGAACTGTAAATCAGCAAACTTGTCATGAGAAATTGTTGAACCAAACCAAATTTTTTCCGGGTCACGACCCTTAATCAACATATCCGACTTACAAATGGCGTATGTTTCTGGGTTAACTTCCTGCCCATATAACTCGATTGTGACTTTTTTCGCTGATTTTTCGACAAGATGTTGAATAAATGCTTCTGATTCTGTCAACATCCCCCCAGAACCACAAGCGTCATCATATACCAAATAAGTACCACCTTGAATCTGATTTTCAACTGGCAGAAATATCAAATTCACCATTAACTGAATAATGTCACGAGGGGTGAAGTGTTCCCCCGCTTCTTCGTTATTCTCTTCGTTAAACTTGCGGATTAATTCCTCGAACACAGAACCCATGCCCAGGTTAGTTAATCCCTCATGAATAATCTCACCCTTTTCATTTTTAACTGCTTCAGAACTAAGGTTAATTTCCTTAGCAACAAATTTTTGAATTAGAGCATAAAGCCGATTACTTTCTACTAAAGTCTCAATTTGATTTCGCAGTTTAAACTTAGCAATAATCTCTTGTACGTTCTCGCTAAAACCATTTAAATAATTTTCAAAATTTGCCCGAATATCGCTAGGAAAATCGAGCAAGGTTTTAAAAGTAAATTGAGAAGTATTATAAAATACATAACCCGTTACTCTAGGAAGCTGTTGCGCTATGGCATTTTGTCCGAAATTGCCTTCTTCCAGCCGCTTATAAAGTTCAAGTACCTTATCTTTAGTAGGTTCTAATAAGCAATCCAAACGCCGTAGTACCGTCATTGGCAGAATGACATCTCGGTACTTACCGCGTACATAGACATCTCTCAATACATCGTCGGCAATACTCCAGATAAAGTTAACAATAGTGTTGTGTGTCGTGTAATTCATATTGCCAGCACAGTAGGCGATTGCATCCCAATAGTTGTAACAGTTTAAGGTACAGTGGTGTCTGCTTTATACAGCCAGTCTTAATTTTTCTCTAACTTTTGACGCAACTGCTGATAAATCACGTCCAGCCAAACGGGAATCACAGGCTTACCTTCATCTAAAGATGCGATCGCCTTCGTTCTGTCATACTCCATTAGTGCAAGCGATACCTTTGGCACACCTAACGGTGAACGCTCCTGTGCTTCTAACAACAACATGAAGCGTTTACCTGTACCAGAACTAAATAACTCTGGTTCTTCGTCTCTCAGAGTTTTCAAGGTTTCGCAAGCGATATCAAAACTCAAACCTACAGACAGCCAATATACCATAGCTGCCAGCTCTACTAAATTGGTTTTTGAGTAATAAATACTACGCCCTATACCCGTATCACTAATGACAGGAATTACCACCCCTTTTTCTCGCCAATACTGGAGTTGACGGAGTGTACAACCTGTAATTTGAGATGCTTCCTTACTTGTAAAAAATGTCTCCTGCATAGATTTTTATTTTACAGAAGACCTGTTTAATACAAATATGTTAGTATTGAACAAAATTGTTTATAACGTATGAGCCAAATCACTATTCAGTGTCGTCTTGTAGCTTCTGAAACAACTCGTCATCAACTCTGGAAGTTAATGGCTCAGTTAAATACGCCACTGATTAATGAACTATTGGTTCAAGTAGCTCAACAGCCTGAGTTTGAAACTTGGCGACAAAAGGGCAAACACCCGACTGGTATTGTCAAAGAACTATGCCAGCCTTTGAAAACTGACCCTCGCTTTATTGGTCAACCAGGACGTTTTTACACAAGTGCGATCGCCACAGTGAATTACATCTACAAATCTTGGCTGGCATTGATGAAGCGATCGCAATCTCAACTGGAAGGTAAAATGCGCTGGCTGGAAATGCTGAAAAGTGATACCGAATTAGTAGAAATAAGTGGTGTGACTTTAGAAAGCCTTCGTACTAAAGCTGCTGAAACACTGGCTCAATTTGCCCCCCAGCCAGATACAGTTGAACCACAACCAGCTAAAGGAAAGAAAAATAAGAAAATCAAAAAATCTGAAAAATCAGATAGCGACCGTAGCATTTCTCAAATTTTATTTGAGGCTTACCGTGATACAGAAGACAACTTGACTCGTTGTGCGATTAGCTACTTACTCAAAAACGGCTGCAAAATCAACAATAAAGAGGAAGATAGTGAAAAATTTGCTAAACGCCGCCGTAAACTGGAAATTCAGATTGAACGTCTAAGAGAACAACTAGAGGCACGAGTCCCCAAAGGCCGAGACTTAACTGATGCTAAATGGTTAGAAACTCTTTTGCTTGCCACTAATAACGCTCCTGAAAATGAAGCGGAGGCGAAATTTTGGCAGGACAGGCTTTTAAAAAAATCTAGCACAGTACCTTTCCCAGTTGCTTATGAAACCAACGAAGATATGACTTGGTTTAAGAACAAGCTTGGACGTATTTGTGTGAAATTCAATGGTTTGAGTAAGAAACATAGCTTTCAAGTCTACTGTGATTCTCGCCATCTCCACTGGTTCCAACGCTTTTTAGAAGACCAACAAATTAAACACAACAGTAAAAAGCAACACTCTAGTGGTCTATTTACTCTCCGAAGTGGGCGTATTGCTTGGCAACAAGGAGAAAGTAAAGGCGATCCTTGGAAAGTTAACCACTTAATCCTTTACTGTTCTGTAGATACTCGCCTGTGGACAACTGAAGGAACAAACCTAGTTAGAGAAGAGAAAGCAGAAGAAATTGCTAAAACTATCACCAAAACAAAAGCCAAAGGAGAACTCAACGATAAACAACAAGCTTACATAAAACGCAAGAACTCATCTCTAGCGAGAATCGATAATCCCTTTCCTCGCCCCAGCAAACCCTTATATAAAGGTCAATCTCATATTCTTGTTGGTGTCAGCCTTGGTCTTGAGAAACCTACAACAGTAGCGGTAGTAGACGGCACTACCAGTAAAGTCATGACCTACCGCAGCATTAAACAATTACTGGGCGATAATTACAAACTGCTAAATCGACAGCGACAACAAAAACATTTATTGTCTCACCAACGGCAAATAGCTCAAATGCTGTCCGCACCAAATGAATTTGGAGAATCAGAGTTCGGGCAGTATGTCGATAGATTACTAGCTAAAGAAATTGTGGCGATCGCCCAAACATACAAAGCTGGCTCTATTGTCCTGCCTAAATTGGGCGATATGCGAGAACAGCTACAAAGTGAGATTCAAGCTAAAGCCGAACAAAAATCAGATTTGATAGAAGTTCAACAAAAATATGCCAAACAGTACCGAGTTAGTGTTCATCAGTGGAGTTATGGTCGATTGATTGCAAATATTCGCTCGTCAGCAGCTAAGGCTGGAATTGTGATAGAGGAATCGAAACAACCGATTCGAGGTAGCCCACAGGAGAAAGCGAAAGAACTAGCGATCTCCGCTTACCATTCTCGCAAAAGAAACTGATTGACAAAACACCGAACCTTGACAATAAAATAAGGAAATTCAACAGCGCCGCAGTTCATGCTTGTTACAAGCCTCTGTGCTGTGTAAGTTTGGGTTAGTTTGACTGCTGTTAAACAGTCTTGCTTTCTGACCCTGGTAGCTGCCCACCTTGATGCTGCTGTTCCTTGAGGACAGGAATAAGGTGCGCCCCCAGTAATAGAGGTGCGGGTTTACCGCAGTGGTGGCTACTGAATCACCTCCGATCAAGGAGGAACCCACCTTAATTATTTTTTTGGCGAATCGAAGCGGGGTCAATTTTCCTGGGGATTCTGCCAAAAGTTCAAATCGCTTATCTAGTGAGGTTCATAGCCTTTAAAGTGTCAGTTAATTTACTTTTTTGAGTGTTGACTGATGAGCGATTTTGGGAGACATGGCAAAAATGCTTTTAGAACTATTGGCAAGCCAAGGGTTTGAGGTGCAGAGTTTCAACGCCCCTCCCAGCTAGAGGCGGGTTGAAAGCTGATGCCTTGCGATTTTACTTAGCAGCCAATACCTGTTTCAACGCCCCTCTCAGATAGAAGCGGGTTGAAAGAACGTATAAAGTGGTCAATTGTTGATTGTGATGGCGAGTTTCAACGCCCCTCCCAGATAGAGGCGGGTTGAAAGATTCGAGTTAGTCAGTTAATAAATCAATTAAATTTGAGTTTCAAAAGCAATGTCAGAGTAAGGTGGGTTGGAAGATGGGGCAGATTGAGAATAGAAAAGTTGAACACAACGTGAGTTTTAAAAGCTGTGTTATCGTGTGCCAAGTTTTATACATTACACAACACATCACGTTGAAAAGTTTAATGAGATTATTTTCTTAATAGTTAGTCAACACAATTTGAAAACAAAAAATTGTTAATATGGACATTAATTAATTAAAATTGACATTAATTTGTTAACAGTGACAAATAATTAGTTAATGTACAGCTAAAGACCTTCACGCAATCCCATTGCAATCTTACTATGTTTCTCAATCTGCCCCATGACTTGTTTTGCCCGTTGAATGACCACGGCTGGTAAACCCGCTAACCGTCCTGCTTCGATACCATAGGATTTATCAGCGCCGCCTGGTTGGACTTGGTGCAGAAAGATAATTTGGTCTGGTAATTCTTTGACTGTGACTTGATAATTAGCCACATTGGGTAACATTCCCGCCAGTTCGTTTAATTCGTGGTAATGGGTAGCAAAAATGGTGCGGGAACGAATTTCGGTGGCGAGATATTCTGCTACCGCCCACGCAATAGAAAGACCGTCAAAAGTTGCGGTTCCTCTACCAATTTCATCTAGTAAAACTAAGGATCTAGATGTGGCATGATTGAGGATATTTGCTGTCTCATTCATTTCTACCATGAAGGTAGATTGACCAGTGGCTAAATCATCAACTGCACCAACACGGGTAAAAATGCGATCGCATACTCCCAACCTAGCAGATTTAGCCGGCACAAAACTACCAATTTGTGCCATTAACTGAATTAATCCCACTTGACGCAGGTAACAACTTTTACCACTGGCGTTAGGCCCAGTCAGAATAATCAGGTCAGGAAGTGAAATGTTTTCTTCCCCACTCCCCAAATTAGTAGAATTTGGCACAAAGAAGCCGGCAGGTAAGGACTGTTCTACAACTGGATGACGACCATCCACAATTCCTATTTCGCGCCCATGCACCATTTCCGGACGACAGTAACCTTGATGCACCGCCAACTCTGCTAAACCACACAACACATCGGCGGCGGCTACGGCGCGGGAAAGGTTGCGAATTACTTCCGCCTGTTCTCCTACCTTTTCCCGCAACGCCACAAATACCTCATATTCTAATTTATGTAAATCATCCCGTGCTGTAAGAATCCTGGCTTCCCGTTCCTTCAGTTCTGGGGTGATGTAACGTTCCTCATTCTTCAGGGTTTGTTTGCGGATATAATTAGCGGGTACTTGGTCAGCTTTGGCGCGGGAAATACTGATGTAATAACCGAAGGTTTCGTTAAATCCTACTTTGAGGAGTGGGATTCCCGTTCTCGCCCTTTCGTCCACTTCTAAATTAGCAATCCATTGGTGGTCTGCTTCTACCGTCGCCTTTCTCTCATCCAATAAAGGATTCACCCCAGGACGAATCAAGCCGCCTTCTTTCAGGTGTAGTGGTGGTGTTTCTACTAAGTGAGCTTGTATATTTTGTGCCAATTCCTCTAAAATTGACGGTACTTTTTGCAAAGCTTTGAGAAAAGGCGAACGAGTATTAACTACTAAACTCGCTAATTCTGGTAAACGGGAGAGAGAATCAGCTAAAGCAACTAAATCTCTAGCATTCGCTGTTCCTGAACTTGCTCGTCCTGTGAGTCTTTCTAAGTCGTAAATTTGCCGTAATAAATGCCGTAAATCTTGACGTAGAGGGGTATTATCTACTAGTTCTTGAATGGTGTCTTGGCGTGAGCAAATACCTTTAATATCGAGTAGCGGTTGTAACAACCATCGCCGCAAAGCCCGACTCCCCATTGCCGTGCTAGTTTTATCTAATGCCCAGAGTAAGGAACCGTGAAAAGTGCCATCACGGACTGTTTGCGTGATTTCTAGATTCCGGCGGGTTTGGTTATCAACTATTAAATAATCGGTAATAGTGTAGGTGCGGAGTCTTTGGAGAGTAACGGGGCTAGTTTTTTGGGTATCTTCCACATACTCCAACAACCCCCCAGCAGCACGGACTGCTAAAGGGAGATTGTCGCAACCCAAACCTTCAAGCGATCGCACCTTAAATTTCTGTAATAATGTACTTCTAGCTTCGGCTTGGGAAAAAGGTAGTTGCGGCCGCAAACTATAACAAAATGATGGTGGTAAACATTCTGGTAAGTGGGGTGAAGTTTCCCCCGGACGCAGCAGTGTACCCAAATCAGGGGCGTTGGTAGGAACAAGCACCTCGGACGGTTGCAAGCGCATCAATTCTTGGGTGAGATGTTCTAAATCACTACCCTGAGTTGTGAGAAATTCCCCAGTGGAGATATCTGCATAAGCTAAACCCCAATGATTACCAGTAATTACTACAGCAGCTAGGTAATTATTGCGTCTGGAACTCAGCATTCCTTCTTCTAGCAAAGTTCCTGGGGTGAGGATGCGCGTCACCTCCCGACGCACCAAGCCCACCGCTTCAGAAGCATCTTCTACTTGGTCACAAATCACCACAGCGTAGCCCTTTTCCACCAGTTGGGTAGTGTAGCGTTCCCAAGCATGGTGAGGGACACCAGTCATTGCTACCCGTCCGACTTCACCACCATGTTTACTTGTCAGAACTAATTCCAATTCTCTAGCTACTGTGACAGCATCTTGAAAAAACGTTTCAAAAAAATCACCTACCCGATACAGCAACAACGCATGAGGATACTTATCTTTAACCTCCACATAGTGCTGATACATTTTACTCAGCTTAGTCCGGTCTACTAGTTGAGTGTTGGCGTGGGGTGTTGGGGGAGTATTCGGTTGCGTTGGCTGAATGTCAGAAGCGGTCATAGATAGATGCTAGGATTTACGCACAGAAAAGCCACAATATTCGATGATAGCGTGATGTGTTGAGTTGGGGGGCGATCGCGCAAACTTTTTTTATGGTTCCATTATCTCTTGTAAAGTCATGAATAGGCGATCGCAGTACGGTGAAGCTTGGCGGACTTTGCTGACATCCAGCAATTCCAGCAGCTTAGAGGCGTGTTTAATTTTCTGATACTCTCCCTTAGTAGTATTACGAGTAGCATCCTTGAGACTAGGCTCTAAGCTATCTTTAGCAATAGTCTCTACATTAGAGTTTGTGGAAATAGCATTTTCTTTAAAACCTTTACCATAAAATTTTTTGAGCATTTCCATATCGGCAATCAACCAAGCCTCCATTGCTTGTACCATCAAATGACACTGGCTGTTATCAACTCCTGATGGTTTATCCCAATTATCCCTAAACTTTAAATGTTGCCAAGGTGACTCTACTTTTACCGATGCTTCTGCATCAACCAACAGTACATTAAATGCGTCTGGATGGTCTTGCAAAGCATTCTTGAAGTCCCGAAAAGCATTATTACGAGTCCCACAGATAATAATACTCCATTTGACTTTTTTACTTCTTGCTAGTTCAACCAATGGCCTGAAAAATTGATTAAACCCTTGCCTAATTAATGCTTTTTGATTTTTACCATCACCACCACCTTCTACATAAATTCGCACCTCCTTTACCATCGATTTCCCCCAATTTCACCCATCCGCCACAAGTCACCAAGATTATAATTTTCTAACCAATTCTTCAGTTTTTCAGCTTCAAGACTACGCAGATGAGAACCTTTATCATCTCGTTCACATACTAATATTGATTCAGGATACTCAGTTAAAGCAGAAACCAAAGCATCAGAGTGAGTTGTGACAATTAATTGTGTTCTTTGAGATGCTTCAATCAGCATTTCTGCAATAGTTGGTAAAATATCTGGATGTAAACCGATTTCTGGTTCTTCAAGACAAATTAGTGGTGGTGGAGTGGGGTCAAGCAGCAAAGCCATTAAAAATAAATAACGGAGTGTACCATCAGATAAACGATTTGCAGGAATTGGTTGAGTAAGTCCCTCTTCTCGAATAAATATTTGTACTGTACCACCATATATTCTGACACTGAGTTCTTCTGCTGCTTCATAAAATTTATTCAATTTTTCAATGAGTTTTCTATTACCTATTGTGTGTTGTAAATTATTTAAGAATAGTCCTAAGTTGCTTCCATCTTCTAGTAAGGGATGTTCAGGTAAATCAGTTTTCTGAGCATTTCTTGGTTCTGAATATCGCCCCATTTGCCAATGACGATATAAACTGATATTTGAAAAGCTTTTACTTATGTAAAAAAGTTCTGGATGCACTTCAGGGTCTCTTCTTTGAGATAAAATAGACTGTTCCAAACTCAAATTATCTCTATTAATATAGGCTTTTAATCTTTCTCCATTTTTAGTAACATTATTTAATATAGGACGACCACTTTGATAACGATAGTAAAAATAGACATCATCTTCAACTGGATATTTTTCTTCATCCTCTACAAGTTCGTCAACTAGCAATAGTCTTTGCCCTGTCGCAGTAAAGCTTAATTGATAATGTAAATTCTGAGGTTTTTGTGGGTAGTCTAAAATAACCTCTATTGTAGCTATTAGATTTTTATCACTACCTTTCCAAAGAAACTCATTCACTCCCCCACCTTGACGAAATGGAACAAGTAAATCTGTAGGTGTCGCTTTTAAAATACCGATGGCTTCAATTAAATTAGACTTACCAGATGTATTTGGGCCTATTAATACATTGAGTGGTTGTAATTCGATTTCTTCGCCTTCACTTCCATAAGAAAGAAAATTTCTTGACCTAATTTTATGGATGAATCTTTTGCCTTCCATTTACGTATCCTATTCGGCTCATCATCTCTAAGCTTACTACGGAAATTGTTAAGCCTAAACGCAACCTTAACGCCAAGCAGTCACTTAAAGCTTCCCTTAATGTAGCGTTTATCAGTATATATTCCTGCGGCGAGCTATGCCTACGCTCTAATTGTGCAAAAAATCACGCAAAGGCATTACCTGGTTCAACGTTATAATTTATTAACTGGATAAAGCCAAGAGACTCTAGGTTACTTGTTTATTGCTGTAACCCAACTAAATCTATTCGGGGATAATCTGTAATTACTACTACTTTAAAAAACCAAAGTCATTTATTACTATACTTAGTTGCATTGCTGGTCTTGTTCTAATACATTTATCTCGTTAGAGTACCCAGCCAAACAATTTAAATAACTATGGCATGAGTGTTTTTAATAAGGACTTTAGTGCTTAGAAAAATTAGGACTAAAGTCCTTACTACGAACTGATGTTTATGCTTCTGGTGGTAAATCTACGCTGTAAACTGTATCTCCTACTAAGTTACGTAGTGATACAGTCATTACTTTTGAGACAGCATCAATTTTGACTGCGCCGAAGAATTGCAAACCTGCGCTGGGAGGGCGATTTGCTCTTGTACCTGGGGGTAGGCTTTGAAAAATTAATTGGGGGCCAAAGGTGTTTTCTAATTGGTTGGGGCCGAATGTACCAGAGTTGAGAGGCCCGGCGACAAACTCCCAGAAAGGCTTAAAGTCTTGAAACTGGGCTTTGTTGGGGTCGTAATAGTGGGCAGCTGCGTAATGAACATCAGCCGTTAACCAGACAACATTCTTGATATTTCTATTTTTGATAAATCTTAGTAAATCTGCAATTTCTAATTCCCTTCCTAAAGGTACGCCGTTGTCTGCGTTAGCCCAAGCTTCAAAATCAGTGCTACCATCTCTAACTATCAATCCCAAAGGCATATCACTAGCGATGATTTTCCATGTGGCTTTTGATGTGAGCAATTGTCTTTTTAGCCATTGTATCTGTGTGACACCAAGCATTTGTGTATCTTTGCTGGCTGTTGGCTGACGGTTGGGGGTGTTTCGACCCCGGTAGGTGCGCTCATCTAGCATGAAAATGTCTAGTGATGGGCCGTAGTTAAAGGAGCGATAAATTCTGGCTTGGTCTGTATTATTGGTTGCATAGTCAATAGGCAGATATTCCAAAAAGGCTTGTCTTCCCCTTTGCGCCAATAAGTTAACATCCTTGACTTGATAGCGGTTATCGTTGAGAATTTCGCCAGGATACCAGTTATTTGTGACTTCGTGGTCGTCCCACTGTGCCAACATGGGAACTTCAGCGTTAAAACGCTTAACATTTTCATCTAGCAAGTTGTAGATGTAGTTACCACGAAATTCTTTGAGTGTTTCGGCTACTTTTGATTTCTCTTCTGTGGTGATGTTGCGCCAAATTGTGCCGTCGTCTAATCTGACTTGTGCTTGAATTGGGCCATCAGCATAAATATTATCGCCGGAATGGATGAAAAAGTCTGGTTGGAGTTGGCGCATGGTTTCATAAATTTTCATTCCACCAAAATCGGGATTAATACCCCAACCTTGACCGGCTGTATCACCACCCCAAACAAAGAATATGTCTCGTCCAGATATGGGGGGTGTGCGGAAAGTACCATCAACAGGAGCGCTGTAGGTGTTTTGATTATCTAAATCTTGGAAAAGCACCCGATAAAATATTTGTTGGTTTGGGGGGAGGTTTCTGAGATTAAGTCTGGCGGTGAAGTCGCTATTATCTAAGGCGTTAGGGCCTAACACCCGTTGCACGTTACTAAAAGTTTCGCTAGTGGAATATTCTACGATCATTTTGGCAGGGCGATCGCTCCGGCTCCAAATCACCACACTATTATTTGTGATATCTCCAGTGGCTACGCCATAAGGTATAGCAGGACGCATTCTATCAGATGTGATAATTGCAGGCGCTTGAGCAAAAACTTGTGATTTTGATACTAGATTTGTAGTGACAATACCACCTGCTGTCATCGCTGAACGTAGCAAAAACTGGCGACGATTTAGCTTTAATTGATGATTTGGTTCCATATTAATTAATGGCAAGCTGAAGCCAAAGGATTACAGCATCAGTGTTTACCATAGCTAGTTATGACTAAAAGTAAAGGTGGAGTTATCTAAGGGTTAATATATATTTCTTGATAAATATTTTGGTACTAGTTCCGTTGCTTCTCGCCAAAATATGTTAAGCAATCATATTACTTAATATAAAACAATTTATCTGTTATTTTTACCTCTAATTAAAGTCTACTTAAACATAATAACCACTAATAAGGAAATAATTAGGCAGGATTCAGCTGATAACTAACCCTTGCAGTTTGCATTGCTGACAAAGATTTACTGGGAGAAAACAGATATGAAATTATTTCCACAATTAGCACTTACTACTGCCATCTTGACGATAGGTTTTGCTACTGTAGGTACACAAATTACCTCTGCGGCAATTGTCAACTACTCTTTTAGTGTGGATAGTTCTACCAAGAAAGGGGAAGGCTTTTTTAGTTTTGATGACTCAATTTTTAGTAATGACAGTATTCCAGAAACTTTAGTACAGTCACTCTATTTCCAATTTGATGGTGACTCTACCGTTTACACAGAAAAAGATGATTTAGCCTACCCTTTCTTCCCTGTTGTTTTTTCAACTACATTTTTAACAGGAAAGCCAACTGTGGGATTAAGCTATTCGTTTTTAGATAAAACTAATCTCTCTGAACCCATAGTTTATGAAATCGTTGGTGATAATTTTACAATCCTTTCTGGAAGTTTTGCCAATACAGAAATTGACTTTGGTGGTGTAAATTATTCCCAAATACCTGAGCCTGCAACCTTGGGTGGTAGTCTGTTAACTTTTGGTCTTGGTTTGATGTTGAAAAAAAAGTCAACATCAATGAAAAAATCTAAAATTTAAGGACAAGATATTTGTTCTATTTGGTAATTGGTAATTGTTTTTACCATACCAATTACCACTTGCCATAAAAACTATTATTGTCCAACAAACATAATATTATTCTTGATTAGTTAATACTTCTATTGAAGAAACATCAATACCAATTTCTATATTTGTAGGTTCTGAATCAATATCCTTTATTTGATTTAATTCTCCATCCCGCCAACTATCAGCTATATCCTTAATAAAACTAGCGGTAGGAATAGCAATTAATAAGCCTAAAACACCTCCCAATTTAGCCCCCAACAATAGAGAAATTACTACCCAAACGGGATTTAAGCCAGTTAAATTACCCAAAATCCGTGGTGCAATAAAATTAGAATTTACTTGGTCGATAGCAACAGCTACGCCTAAAACTTCTACCCCTAACCAAAAGTTTTGTAATGCCACCAATAGACTAACTATGGCGATACCGATTCCTGTCCCAAAGGGGAAGAGGGAAAATAAACCAATTCCCAGACCAAAAAGTAAAGCTAAAGGAACTCGCAATGCTACAAATGCCAGTGTAATAGTTAATCCTAGTACAGCCCCTAGAGTGGCTTGACCGATAAAATAATTGTGAAAGTCCTCACGGAGTATTTGCCGCACTCTAGAACCAATATGGCTAGGAAACCATTGATAAAGACCATCCCATAAGCGATCGCCATTTAGTACCATATAGATAGTCAACACCACCGTCAGCAATACGTTAACCACAACACCAATGGTATCAAAGGCGAAACCCAGGATTTTCCCAGTTACAGACTGTAATTGACTAGAT
This sequence comes from Anabaena subtropica FACHB-260, assembly GCF_014697105.1. Classification (GTDB taxonomy): domain Bacteria; phylum Cyanobacteriota; class Cyanobacteriia; order Cyanobacteriales; family Nostocaceae; genus Trichormus; species Trichormus subtropicus. Next base: position 15,748 of record NZ_JACJRF010000031.1, read on the forward strand.
ACCTTTTCTAAAACTTGAGTAACTAGACCACTTAAATTTACAGGTAACTGCTGGGTAGCTGCCCATTTTTGGAACGCGTCAATTTGTTGACCCCCAGAATCAATCCAATAGGGCAGAATATTAACCAGTTCATTAAGCTGTTCTATGACTAGGGGTACTAAAGTCACACCCAATCCGACTAAAATCACCACAGCCAAGAGTAATACACTGCCAATAGCTAAGTTACGTTTTACCTCCTGTTTTTGGAAAAACCGAATTGGGTAGTCCAAAACAAAAGCCAACAGAACAGCAGCCGCAAAAATATTCACCAAAGGTTGAAAATACTGCACAACCTGAAGCAGCAGCCAACCGTTGAGAATGGCTACTGGAAAAGCCAAACCGACAGTTAACCATCTAGGCAATTTATTTACTGACTCCATGAGTGGTAACTCCACACGAGGGAACTAATTAATTCAAAATTCAAAATTTAAAGAACTTTTGGGTAATGGAAATGGAGAGGTGGATGAAAAAAAGAAGAACTGTTGACTATTGACTATTGACGAGATCCTTTTCGATAAACTCTAATAAAATTTGCTGTGGTATCGCGCCCAGAGGTTTCTCTCCCCCCGCGTTTGCTGAATAAAAGTTACCTTGACGAATATCGTCTGGTGTTAATAAGCCCATATCCCAACCTTCATTTAACACCAGTTGATTAAATTCTACTAATAACGGCGCATGGAACACATGACGCACAACTACATTGTCGGCATAACAACCAAATTTAAAAAAATGTGGGAGAACATAGCCAATTTCTTCTAAAATTTCTCGCTGTACTGCTATATCTGGTGTTTCGCCGGGTTCAATGTGACCACCAAACAGCGCCCAATGAGCAGGATAAGGAATATTGGGGATATCATCCCGCAGTTGCATGAGAAACTTATTATCTTGGTAAAGAATAGCGATCGCTACTTGTATTGGTTGCTTACTCATAAAATTATCGTGGAAGTTTCTGTCACCAGTATTACTCCTCTTCTAGATAAACTTCTCCCAACTCTTCACCAGCTATAGGAATGCTTTTGTAGCGAACTTTACCTTTTACAACTACTGACTCTCCCTCTTTGAGATTATTTTGCTTAGTCACCACCCAGATTGTGCCAGTAGAATCATTAATTTTATATGCCCGTCGCTGTAATAGGGGAACTTGTTTTTCTACTTTACCTTGGACGTAAACGGTAACTTGTTTATCTTGTATTGGTTTAATTTCCCGAATCGGTGTGATATTACGGACAAAGCTAATATTAACGTCCTGTAAACCAGACATATTCAGGGTATCGCAACCCCATAACCCCACAATTAATAAAAACATCAATCCCAGACCATGAAATTTTCGGCATTTCATAAAAGTTACCAATTTGTCAATAGTCATTATTCATTAGTTCTCTTCTCCCCCTGCTACGCCACTTGCTCCACTTGGGGAGACCCCTTCTCTACGAGAGGCTTCCGCCAACGCGTAGCGTCTCGTAGAGAAGACCGCAGTGGCTCCCCTGCTCTCCTGCTTCTTCTCCTCCCCTATATGAGAAGATAAAACATATAGTCTAGTGGTAGAAACGACGCTACGGCATCAGATGGCAAGGCCAGCCATCATAATAATTACTGCGGACAACTGAAATTTGCGCTGAAGGCGAATCTTCTGGGAATTCTCATGGAAACAAAAACTGCCAAACTTCTTGATGGTAAAACTTTAGCTGAAAAAATTCAAAAAGAACTTACTGCCCAAATCATAGAATCACAAGCCAAAATTGGTCGTCCTCCTGGGTTAGCGGTGTTGATGGTTGGTGATAACCCAGCCTCAGCCGCCTATGTGCGTAACAAAGAAAAATCCTGCGCTAAGGTGGGTATTGCTTCTTTTGGTAAGCATTTCCCAAAAGAAACTACCCAAACAGAATTAGAGGATGTCATTGCTGCACTCAACCAAGATGAACAGGTAGATGGCATTCTTGTACAGCTACCCCTACCTGAGCATTTGGACGCCGTGAAACTACTGCATCAGATAGAACCAGATAAAGATGCTGATGGACTGCACCCAGTCAATTTAGGGCGGTTGGTACGTGGGGAGAGGGGTTTACGCAGTTGCACACCAGCCGGAGTCATGCGGCTATTAGCAGAATATGAAATTTCTTTGCGAGGAAAGCAAGCTGTGGTGGTGGGACGGAGTATTTTGGTAGGGAAGCCAATGGCTTTGATGCTCCTCGAAGCTGATGCTACCGTGACTATTGCCCACTCGCGATCGCAAGACCTCAAGTCCATCACCCAAAATGCCGATGTTCTCATTGCTGCTGCTGGTTTGCCAGGATTAATCACTGCTGACATGGTGAAACCAGGCGCTGTTGTGGTAGATGTGGGGATAAATCGTGTCACTGATGCTCATGGCAAGAGTCGCTTAGTAGGCGATATTAATTTTGCATCGATTGCTGGTGTAGCAGAATATATCACCCCAGTTCCTGGTGGTGTTGGTCCGATGACTGTTGCGTTGTTGTTACAAAACACTGTCACCAGCTATTTACAAGCAGCCGAGGAAAGTGGAGTCTTGAATGTTAAATGAAAAATTACGAATCGTAACATAAAACATCATTTATCATTCATCCTTGATGATTACTGATGTATGAGTTAATCTTTCAGCACCAGAGCATCTTAAAATTGTGACGTGTATGACAAACAGCCAAAAGCCAAAAATTTAAGGAATTGCAAGAATGGTAGCAGCTGATAACCTCCAGAAGATGTCAGAAGAAGCCAAATTTAACCTAGTAGCTTATCTCAAAGAGCGGCAAAAACTTTGTGAAGCTGCTTTAGATGAAGCCATACCTGTCATTTATCCAGAAAAAATTTATGAATCGATGCGCTACTCACTATTAGCTGGAGGTAAGCGCCTACGTCCCATTCTCTGTCTGGCTACCTGCGAAATGATGGGTGGGACAATCGAAATGGCTATGCCAACAGCTTGTGCTGTGGAAATGATCCACACCATGTCTTTGATTCACGATGACCTACCAGCAATGGATAATGATGATTACCGTCGCGGTATGCTGACGAATCACAAGGTCTATGGAGAAGATATTGCGATTTTGGCGGGAGACGGCTTATTAGCTTACGCTTTTGAGTTCGTAGCTATCCGCACTCCCGAAAGTGTATCTAGAGACCGAGTGTTGCAAGTAGTAGCCCGTTTAGGACGAGCATTGGGAGCAGCTGGCTTGGTTGGGGGTCAAGTGGTTGACTTAGAATCAGAAGGTAAATCAGATACTTCTCTAGAAACCCTCAATTTCATTCATAATCACAAAACAGCAGCTCTTTTAGAAGCCTGTGTGGTCTGTGGCGGCATTTTAGCTGGGGCATCATCGGAAAATGTACAAAGACTCTCACGCTATTCTCAAAATATTGGGTTAGCATTTCAAATCATCGATGATATTCTCGATATCACTGCTACTCAAGAACAGTTAGGCAAGACTGCTGGTAAAGACCTCCTAGCAAAGAAAGTAACCTATCCCAGCTTATGGGGAATTGAACAATCACGAGCCAAGGCTCAACAACTAATCGAAGCGGCTTGTGCAGAACTAGAACCATTTGGAGAAAGCGCACAGCCCCTCAAAGCGATCGCTCACTTCATCATCAACCGTAATCACTAAACAAGCTCATAGTTGTTGTGTTCAGCACCTAGTATATGTAGGCAGGAAGCAGTAAAAATAATAATTACCACTGACAACTGACAACTGACAACAACTAACAACTACTGCTAATATTGACTAACCAAACCAAAATACCATGCAGGACATAGGCGACATTTTAGATAATCGGGTGCTGCTGGTTGCTCTGGTAGCTTGTTTTGTAGCTCAAGCTTTGAAGCTATTTGTTGAGCTAATTAAAAATCGCAAACTGAATGTACGCGTTTTAGTGACCACTGGCGGTATGCCCAGCGCTCATTCAGCCCTAGTAACAGCTCTTGCTGCTGGTGTCGGGCAAACTCTGGGCTGGGCATCACCGGACTTTGCTCTGGCTACAGTTTTTGCCATCATTGTCATGTATGATGCAGCCGGAGTTCGTCAAGCGGCCGGTAAGCAAGCCCGTATTCTCAATCAAATGATTGATGAGTTATTTCATGAAAAACCAGACTTTAGCCAAGATAGGCTCAAAGAATTACTAGGACATACACCCGTGCAGGTAATAGCAGGGTCAGCTTTGGGTATAACTATTTCTTGGCTAGCTAGGGCTTTATTAATAGTCAATAGTCCATAGTCAACAGTCAAAATTTTTCAAGCCAGTTAATTAACTAATGACCAATGACTATAACCTTACAACAGATCGCAGTAACATTACATTACGACTATCTACTAACACAGCAAAGAAACCACGCTCATTGAGCCTTTGCAGTGTGTTATAAGCTTCTTGTTGATTAGTAGTGTAAACTGCCAATAAGAAAGGGCGTTGTCCGTAGGAAGCCAAACCTACATTACCGCCTACAGCTTGTTGTACGCTATTTACTAGTTCTGGACGGTTGAAATAGTCTACCAGTACGGCATATCCCTGACCTAAAGCTTGGGGATTATACGTCACCCTTGGAGGTGACGGTTGTTGTTGTGCTGTTGCTTCTCCAGGTCGTGTAGTAATGATGGCAGACAATCCCACGATGGTGTTGATATATCTAGCCCAACGGTTAGCATCGTCAATTCTTTTAAATCCGCCTATCCGCGTCACTGTATCATTCAGATATTGGCAGGTAGTAGTTTTAATTTCATTTGGTAAGGCATTCCGCAATTGCGTTTGATTTTCTGTGGTGGGACTGACTACCAGTAAAAGATACTCACCAGCACTGGGAGGTTGACATACAGGAGTAGCAGGTTGGGCATTTGCAGAATTTATGCTACCCATCAACCCCGCACTGGCGATCGCCAATCCTAATATACTAGGTAAAGTTGCAAATTTCTGCACAAAATTTAAGATGTATAAATCATGAATTCCTTAAAAGATTCTATTTAGTTATTAGTCAATAGTCCATAGTCGAAACTGTGTTGGTCTAATGACTAATGACTAATGACCAGTGGCTAAGACGCTGTAGCCAAAGATGCTAAAGGATTAGGAATTGTTTCCGAAGGAGCCGAAAATTCTCCTGTAATGACATACTCTAACCGCAGTTTGAGCCAGGTAATAAACTGAGCATTGGTAGAAATAATTGCGGCGGCCGGCTGAGGACAATTTGCTTTAATTTCTGTAAACTCAGGTGCTTCTAAAAATGCAGGTTGGGGAACCAACCAAAAATCAATCTCTTTTTCTTGTTCGTGATAGTGGCGGGTGCGTTCTTTCAGCACTTCCTCTATAGGTTCTTCTTGTAACAAAAAGCGTCGGCTAGCCAAAACGTAATAATATGTTTGCATTGTCATCCTCTGATTACTAATAGTTTTAGGGTACAGTATTCGGACTGTAGGGGTATAGGGGTGTAGGTGTTTAAAACCTTTACACCCTTACATCCTCCCAAACTAACTCTTGCGGGATTTTTTCAACCAAGAACTGAAAGGACAGCCACTTCCTTTGATTCCACTATTTGTGTTTTTACCACCAGCTGTTAGCTTATCTAAAAACAGCGTGTTGTCAAAATAGTGTTCTAAGGAAACAATTTTTAAGTCATCGGTAACATGAGCAACACTCAATCCGATGATTTCGACTGTCTCGCCAGTCGGGGCATAATCTTTGTATGCACCTTGAAAATGCCCCCAGTGCCGCCATTTGAATGTTACAGTTGGTGGTCCAGAGTAAACTTCCAGAACTTCCCAAGGAAAGCCTTGAGGAAATGTTGTATGGAAGAGTTTCGCGGATGATTCAAAGCTTTCTTCGGATGCTTTGTAATTTTCAGAATCCGCCATAAATAAATTGTAAGTACCTTGGGCAGATAAATCTTCTGCTGTATACTCTGCTCCACCATTGGTACTTACGCGAAACTGGTCGTTAACAATCGACAACCACTGCTGCGGGTCTGCTTTGAAAGATACCTCCATCTCGAAGGTTCTCACTAAGTTCTGTACGATCGCTTCCAGCGTACCCTCTAAGTGATTGCGTGTACTCTCTTTAGCAAGATTTTCTTTAGAACGAGAATAATCTGGAGGAGTCTGATAACGCCATTGAGCATCAGTACTTTCAGTAATCACCTGATCCCTGTCCTGCACCCAAAGCGGAAGGTTGTTAGATTGTGTTGCGCTCATATGAAGTCTCTCAAAATACCACAGATTTTCCAGATTTCGCAGTGACAACCCCTCTATAGAAGAAGCCGGGGAGCAAGTGGTATGGCAGGGAACACCCCTGCCTCTCTCTGCCTCTTTCCCTACTCCCCTCTTATCGCCTGTTTCATTTCCCGAACCGCTCTTTCTATGCCCACTAAAGCCGCCCGGCTGATGATGGTATGACCAATATTCAGTTCTTCCATGCCTGGAAGTGCAGCCACAGGGTAAACGTTCCAGTAGGTGAGTCCATGACCAGCGTTGACTCGCAGTCCGGCTTTAATTGCTTGTTCACACCCAGAGGCTAAAAATGCTAGCTCTTGTTTGCGGCTGGTTTCATTGGTCGCCTCAGCGTACCTGCCAGTGTGTAGTTCAATAAACTTTGCTTGTACCTTGACAGATGCTTCAATTTGTGCTGGTTCAGCATCAATAAACAAACTCACTGGAATGCTAGCACTCTGCAATTTACTGACGACCTCACCCATTCTAGCAATTTGCCCAACAATATCTAAACCACCTTCTGTGGTGACTTCTTCCCGTTTCTCTGGAACTAGGGTTACATAATCAGGCTTAATGTCAAGGGCTATTCCCACCATTTCATCTGTAGCCGCCATTTCCAAATTTAGGTGAGTACGCACAGTTTGCCGCAACAAGTGTACATCCCTGTCTTGGATATGCCGACGGTCTTCCCGTAGATGTACTGTAATACCATCAGCCCCGCCTAATTCTGCCAGTATCGCCGCCGCCACAGGGTCTGGTTCCACCGTTCGCCGTGCTTGCCGAATGGTAGCGATATGGTCTATGTTTACACCAAGTGTAGCCAACCCAAATATCTCCCTATCCACAGTTCTTAGAGTATTTATCTTACCTGAGATTGTCTGTAAATTAATGCTCGAAAATGTAAATAGATAGAGCGTAGTCGGAGCATCGCCAATTAATTAAATTTAAGAATTACTATGTTTTGAAATTCCTCTTAAAAATTGGCTAGAGTAAAAATCTAGATTCAGAGTGAGGATGCGCTGGATAATTGATTTAAGTTTAAATACATAGCTTACCTGTACCCATCGACATTGCTGAAAAGATTACTTTGGGTATATATACTTATAGTTAATAAAAATTTTAGTGTTAAATTTATTGAACAATCGTCATACAAGTGATGATTAAACTTAACAAAGCTAAGAAACTTAATCACAAATTCTCATTTTTCCATCATTTTGTAATTAAGCATTAAATAACCAAATTTTTTTCAGCAAAATAAATTTTATTTTTAAAAAATCTCATTTTAATTAATATTTTCAAACAGTGAATAAATTTTAAAAAACTAGAGTGTCAATCTCAATTAATATGTCAGAATTGTGGACTTATTTTTTTAATTCATCGCCATTTATCCCACATGGGCATTGCTATCTATGGAAAACAGATTTAGTTTTGTTACATATAGTATCTGATGCCCTAATTGCAATAGCTTACTATTCTATTCCTGCTACGCTTTTTTACTTTGTCCGTAAACGGCAGGATTTACCATTTTATTGGATGTTTCTGTTATTTAGTGGATTCATTGTAGCTTGTGGTACAACCCACATCATGGAAATTTGGACACTTTGGTATCCTACTTATTGGGTGTCAGGCTTTTTAAAAGCTGCAACAGCGATAATATCTGTATTTACAGCCACAGCACTAATACCTTTAGTTCCAAAAGCTTTAGCTCTCCCTAGTCCTGCTCAACTAGAACGGGCGAATCAAGACTTAGAAAACGAAATATTAGAGCGATTAAGGGTAGAAGCAGAACTAAGAAAATATCAGAATCACTTAGAAGAACTGGTTGTTTTTCGTACTCATGAAATTAGCAAGACCAATGAGAAATTACAACAAGAAATTAACGAACGTCAACGTATATTGGAAGTTCTCAGAGAGAGTGAGGAACGCTACCGTTATTTAGCTGAGGCAATTCCCCAACTTGTGTGGACAGCTGATGCTAATGGTGAGTGCGATTATTTTAATCAAAATTGGTGTAATTACACTGGGTTGACATTAGAGGCATCGTTGGGTTCTGGATGGTTATTAACGTTGCATCCAGAGGATGTAGAACGTGCTTATGAAGTATGGTTAAAAGCTGTAGAAACTGGTACTTTATACGAGAATGAATACCGCTTTAAGCGTGCTGTTGATGGTTCATATCGCTGGCAGTTAGGACGTGGTTTGCCACTCAAAGACCACCAAGGTCGCGTAGTTAAGTGGTTTGGAACTTGTACAGATATTCATGAGCAAAAACAAATTCTAGAAGAACGAGCGCATCTGCTGGAATTGGAGCAAACAGCCAGAGCCGAAGCCGAAACAGCCAACCGAGTTAAAGATGAATTTTTAGCAGTCCTCTCCCATGAGCTACGTACTCCCTTGAATGCGATTCTTGGCTGGTCTAAATTGTTACAAGAGCGCAAGCTTGACCAAGCAAGGACATCTCAAGCCTTAGCAACGATTGAGCGTAATGCTACATTACAGGTGCAACTCATTGAAGACTTGTTAGATATCTCCAGAATATTGCAAGGTAAACTAGTAATTAATATTACAAAAGTAAATTTGGTAATTGTTGTATTAACTGCCCTAGAAACCATGCGTCTTGCAGCCGAAACAAAGTCGATTCAGGTATCGACAAGATTTGCACCCAAGATGGGACAAGTCATGGGTGATTCTGCTCGCTTGCAGCAAGTTGTATGGAATCTTCTTTCTAATGCCGTTAAATTCACACCCAACGGCGGCAAGATAGAAGTACGTTTGGAGCAGGTTGAGCGCTATGCTCAAATCGTAGTAACGGATACAGGTAAAGGTATTAGCCCAGAATTTTTACCTTATGTGTTTGATTACTTCCGCCAAGCAGACAGCAGCTCTACTAGAAAATTTGGTGGACTAGGGTTAGGACTAGCAATTGTCCGTAAAATTGTGGAAATTCACGGTGGTACTGTGACAGCACAGAGCCTTGGGGAAGAACAGGGAGCAAGTTTTACCGTTCAATTACCAATGCTCCCAGAAGAAAGTTTGAGTGTGATAGATGATCAAAGTCATACTACATCAATAAGCACTAACTCTTTGCCTCTTGAGGGTATCAAGACCTTAGTAGTTGATGATGATGCTGATTCACGAGATTTCTTAGCTTTTATCTTAGAGCAAGAGGGAGCCGAGGTGAGCTTGGCTGCTTCAGCATGGGAAGCATTACAACTATTGGCAAAAATCAAACCGGATGTTTTAGTCAGTGATATTAGTATGCCAAATATGGATGGTTATACATTAATCCGGCAAGTGAGGACTTGGACAACACAACAAGGGGGAAAAATTCCGGCGATCGCTTTAACAGCTTTTGCGCGACAATATGATCGAGAACAAGCAATCCAAGCCGGATTCCAACTACATCTACCCAAACCCCTCAACGCCGAAGAATTGATCGCCGCCGTTGTCGAGTTGGTCAATAGTCAATAGTCATTGGTCATTAGTTCTCTTCTCCCCCTGCTCCCTGCTCTCTGCTCACCTGCTTCTTCTCACCACTCCCCACTCCCTCGTTTTCTGCATACTTCCGTAACTGCTGTAATAATTTTTCCTGAGATGATATGACAGTATTTACTTGAGATTGATTATCCGCAGTTGTCATATCAGTAGGTAATGAATTAGCGCTAAGAGAGGGAATGACAATATTGGGTTTGTTGGCTGCGGCTTTCATCGATTCTAAAGTGACAGCGACCTTTGCTTGCTGTTCCACTTGGTCTGTAGAAGACACCAAACCACTCAGACCATTGACTAATTGCCGGAGATTCTGCCGGAAATTAGCATCACCAGTCAATTCATCTAAATCAGATGTAATTTTTTGCGTATTTTCAAAAGTCACCCTGGCTGAATCTAAAGTCTGTTGCAGTACCAGAGCATTTTTCGGATCATTTAAACTCTGAGTTGCATCTCGTAAATTAGCCGAGGCTTGAGCCGCATTGGCTGAGAGACTTTCTAAATTTTCGATTAACTCTCCTTGAGTCAAGCGATTAAGACTAGGTGATAAGCTACTGACAGTGAGGCGCAGTTGATTGCTAGTTTCTGTAATATTATTCAAAGCGCTGACCAACGTCGAGCGATTGGTATTCACTAAGTTATCTAAGTCACTGAGCAAACGACTTGCTTGAGTTGCCGTTGTACCAAATTGACTGGCTGTAACACCTAATTGATTGACAGTTTTAGTAGTAGAAGCAGTCAGTTCATTGGTTGCTCGTTGTACAGTATTAGCGGTGGAGGCAAAAGTACCTAGCTGACCTTGAAAGCTTTTACTTAAGCTGCGAAAATCTTGGCTCAATGCGGCTACACCAGTAGCTGCTTCTGAGGAAGTTTCCAAAAGTTTATTAACATTTTGATAAAATTCAGGGTTGTTGTACACAGTAGCTAACTCAGTAGTACTACGAATGAGTGCATCCAGACTGATACCTATTTGTCCCTTCAATCGAGAATTATTACAAACGATGAGGCTGTTGTTACAATCCTTGTCCAAGGGTTTAGCGACGGTTTGCCCACTGGGTAGTGATGATTTGGGTGTGATATCAATAATACTTTCACTAATCAATCCACTCTGATTAGCCTCAATCACTACATCACGGGGAATAATCAGGTCAGATTGAGAAATTTCAATTTCTACATCTACAGCATTCGGCCCTGGTCGAATTTGAGAAATGTTACCCACTTTTACGCCACGATAGCGGACTGCTGCGCCTCTTTGCATCCCGCCTGCGTTGGCAAATTCTACAATTGCCTTATAAGAACTACGAGCAGCAGTGTACCTATTCAACCACAAGAGGATAATTCCAAATGCCCCTAGCCCCAGCAGAAATAACAACCCTACTGAGCCTTCCCTCAATGTGCGTTGTGATGTAAAACGATTGGTAATAAAGTCTCGCATATTTTACCTCTACCCAAAAACTAGCCCTAAAGCACTCCGCACTCATTACAAACGTTGCGTGAAACGTCTCGTCTAACCGACTACCTGAATTGGCCCTTTTACACTTCCACTGACAAATTGATTAATTAATGGATCATCGGTGCTATTTATATCATTAACTGTGCCTTCCCACTGCACTCTACCTTGATAGAGAAACACCAGTTTATCAGCTGTGCGGCGAATCGTACTATCTTGGTGAGTGACAATGGCATAGGTACTACAAACTCCTTGTGTACATTGCAATTCGCGGATTAAATCTTCTATAACAGTGGAAGCAATTGGGTCAAGTCCAGCTGTGGGTTCATCGTAAAGCAAGACTTCTGGCCCCTCTGTGGGATTATCGGGATTAGACATGATTGCGCGGGCAAAACTCACCCGTTTTCGCATCCCCCCAGAAAGTTCCGATGGGTAAAGATGACTGATTCGGGGTAAACCAACCATTTCTAATTTTTCTTCAACTAATTCTCGGATACGCGATCGCTCTAACTTGGAATGTTGGTACAGTAAAAATCCCACATTCTCTTCTACAGTCAAAGAATCAAATAATGCTGCTTGCTGAAATACCATACCAATCCCCACGGGGTCTTGACCATCCTCAATCAACCCTTCTCTTTTTACTCCCTGCACATAAACTTCCCCAGCATCAGGAGTAATTAAGCCAGCTATTACACGTAAAATTGTTGACTTACCAGTTCCTGAAGGGCCGATAATCCCTAAAGCTTCTCCCCGGTAAATCGTCAAATCTACGTTATTTAAAACCTGATTGTTACCAAAAGACTTAGAAACGCCTTTAAGTTCAATTAGTGGTTCTGTCATTAGTCGGTTGTCGGTTGTTATTAATCTATAAAGTATGAACTCAGCACTCTCCACTCCCCAATCCTCAATCGATGTCATCGTTATTGGTAGCGGTATCGGTGGCTTATGTGCTGCTGGGTTGTTGGCACGTTATGGTAACCGGGTAACAGTGTGTGAAAGTCATACAATTCCCGGTGGTGCAGCCCATAGCTTTAGGCGGCGCGGATTTGAATTTGATTCTGGCCCCTCCTTTTATTGTGGTTTGACTGACTCACAGAGTTTGAATCCTGTCAAGCAAGTTCTCGATGCCTTGGGTGAATCTCTCCAAGTTATACCCTATGATCCTCTAGGAAAATACCATTTTCCTGAAGGAACTGTTGCAGTCTATAGCAACACTGAAAAATACCTTCATGAAGTAGAGAAAATTACGCCCCAAGGTGCAAAAGAACTCCAGCAATTCATAGAACGCTTGTTGGGGTTATATGATGCCATGAAAAATATTCCCACCTTAGCATTACGCTCAGACTGGCAGGTAATTTTAGTTTTATTACAACGTTACCTACTATCTTTGGGGCAAATGTTAGCTTACTTACCCTTGCTTCAGTCTTCTGTGGGTAATGTCATGGATGCGACAGTTAAAGACCCTTGGGTAAGACGACTCATTGATTTAGAATGTTTTCTCCTTTCTGGCTTAAAAGCACAAGGCACAATTGCCCCAGAGGTGGCTTTTATGTTGGGGGAACGTTCCCGTGTCGGTGTGGAATATCCTGTGGGGGGTAGTGCGGCAATTGTTAATGCTTTGGTGCGGGGGTTGGAACGTTGGGGTGGTAAGTTACGTTTGGGATGTCACGTTGAGCAGATTTTGGTGGAAGGTGGTAAAGCTGTGGGTGTGAGGTTACAAAATGGGGAAATTCTCAACGCGCCTATAGTGATTTCTAATGCCACGATTTGGGATACTTACAATCACCTGTTACGTCCTGAAGATTTGCCTGCTACTTACCGCCAAGATGCTTTAGATACAACAACTATAGAAAGTTTTATGCACCTGCATCTAGGCATCAAGGCAGATGGGTTAGAAAATTTAACAGGACATCATGTAGTAGTCCATGATTCTCATCAAGATATCACCATCCCAGGTAATACCTGCATGATTTCGATTCCCAGTGTGTGGGATGCAACTCTTGCATCAGAGGGACATCATGTAGTTCATGCTTACACCCTCGAATCCTATGCAGGATGGGAACGGAATGATGAGTATGAAGTGAAGAAAACAGAGAAAGCACAAACTTTATACCGTGCCTTAGAGCGTATTATCCCCGATATCAGGGAACGTGTAGTATTGGAACTCATCGGTACACCCTTGACTCATGCTCATTACCTACGCCGCCATCAGGGAACCTACGGCCCTGCAATTGCGGCTGGTCAGGGGATGTTTCCTAGTACACATACCCCAATTCAGGGTTTGTATCGGGTGGGTGATAGCACTATGCCGGGAATTGGTGTGCCAGCAGTAGCAGCTTCTGGTATTTTATGCGCTAATACTTTGGTGGAGCGATCGCAAACAATAGAGTTATTAAATACCATAAAAAAAACTGGGAATACTTAAGTACTCCCAGGTTTTTGTAGACAAAGCTTAACTATTACAGTTGTGGTACAAACTGCTGTTTGTCTGGTACTTCGGTGTACTCAGCCACAATTTGACGAAATTCTTCGCCGTCGATGGTTTCTTTTTCAATCAATAAATCAACTATGCGATCGGTGACGGTGCGATGTTCACGCATAATCTTCTTAGCGTTTTCATAGCATTCATCAACAATTAGCCGGACTTGAGAATCAATCCGCGCTGCAATTGATTCTGAATAATCTGATCTGGTCATCCAGTCACGACCTAAGAATACTTCTCCTTGTTGACTTTCCAAGGACAAGGGGCCTAAATCAGACATACCAAATCTTGTCACCATTTGTCTAGCCATTCCTGACACCTGTTGCAAGTCTCCGCCTGCACCAGTGGTAACTTCAGCAGAACCAAAAATGATTTCTTCGGCTGCACGACCACCCAAAGCGCCGGTGATTCTAGCTTTGAGTTGGGAACGGGAGATTAAACCTTGTTCTTCGTTGGGAGTAAACCAAGTTAAACCTTGGGCTTGTCCTCTAGGAATCAAGGTAACTTTCTGCACTGGGTCATGGTCTTTTAATAAAGTCCCAACCAAGGCGTGTCCGACTTCATGGTAAGCAATTAAGCGTTTGCTCTTGCTGTCTACTAGGGGTGTTCCTTCCATCCCTGCAACGACTCTATCTACCGCATCATCAATTTCGGTAAGAGTGATACCTTCTTTGCGTCTTCTGGCGGTGAGAATTGCGGCTTCGTTGAGCAAGTTAGCCAAGTCTGCGCCTGTGAATCCTGGTGTGCGGCGGGCGATCGCTTCCAGTGATACGCTAGGATCTAATTTCTTATTCCGGGCGTGGACTTGCAGAACTTCCAAGCGTCCTTTGATATCTGGAGCATCAACGGTTACTTGTCTGTCAAAACGACCAGGACGCAGCAAGGCTGCATCTAATACGTCGGGACGGTTGGTAGCAGCAATAATAATGATGCCTGTGTTACCTTCAAAACCATCCATTTCGGTGAGTAACTGGTTGAGGGTTTGTTCTCTCTCATCGTTACCGCCACCGATACCTGCACCCCGTTGTCTACCAACCGCGTCGATTTCATCGATGAAGATGATACAGGGGGCGTTATCTTTAGCTTTTTTAAACAAGTCACGAACGCGGGAAGCACCCACACCCACAAACATTTCCACAAATTCCGAACCGGAAATGCTAAAGAAGGGAACACCAGCTTCCCCAGCGATCGCTTTTGCTAGTAAAGTTTTACCAGTCCCTGGAGGCCCAACTAACAGCACACCTTTGGGAATCCGCGCACCCACAGCTGTAAATCTTTCTGGCTGTTTGAGGAATGTAACGACTTCTTGTAGTTCTTCTTTTGCTTCTTCGATACCAGCTACATCGTCAAACTTTACCCCAGTCTTGGCTTCCATTTGGAAACGCGCTTTGGATTTGCCAAAGTTCATGGCTTGACCAGGCCCACCAGGAAGATTGTTAGAACGACGGAACAAAAAGAACAATCCAGTTATCAATAAGATGGGAAACACTAGATTACCCAACAATCCCCAGATAGCCCCATCATTACGGGCTGGATGAGCGTCAAAACTAACTTTCTTTTCTTTAAGCTTGCTGATTAACTCAGGAGCGTTAACTGGCAAATCCACCCGCCAACGTTGGACACGATTTTCAATATCTTGATCTTGCGCTTCTACGATGGCTGTTCTCCCGCCTTCATAGAGATCCACGTTGGTAACACGTCCAGCCTCTACGTATTCTAAAAAGCGACCATAAGTCATGCGAGTGTTTGCTGCATTCTTACTCATGTCAGCAGGCGCGCCAGCAAACGTCCCTTGCCAGAAGAAAAAGCCAATTACCAAAGCTGGCAATGTCCAGAGTATTAGGACTCTCCAAGAGAATTTCATTTTAATTTGCCTCTAGATGCCAATTTACAATTCACTATTTCTAGCAACTGGAGTTGCTAGACAGTTGTACAACGGATGTTTATAAATCCATTTTGTTTAATTTGATATCTAATCATGCACCGCCATAAAGCTATAAGACCATTATGTGAAATCTCAGATGCCGATAAGAATCTTAATTAAATTTAACTTAATTCTAATACAACATTGCAAGAGACTGGGGATTAGAGATCAGGAAAGATGAGGAGAATGTAACTTAGACTGCCCATTCTCCCTCATTTTCCCAATCCCCAGCCTACTTGACTTCCGTAATTTTTAGCGTGTAGGGAAAATACTTGCCTTTTTCGTAGGAACCGATCCAAACTTCGTAATTTCCGGACAACCATTCCCCACTTATGCCCGGATTTTTGCCGTCTAAGTCATCGTTACACCAAGTACCACCAGGGCCTTTAACTATGATGGTCGTATCTTGGGGAGCTTGCACTTGCAGTTTTAAGTAATCAAAATTACTTGTGAGTTTAATGGTGTGGTCTGGTGTTTCATCTATAAATCCGGTACAAGGGCCGGTAGGCGTTTCTATTCTGCCAGCAACTCGGTTCCCTGCTACTGAACCGCCACTCATACCCCGAACTACCAAGGGATCGGGAGAAAATTTCTGACCGATGGTGACATCACCAAATATCGGTGGCGCTTCCTGAGCGTTACTTCCGGGATGAAGTGCCGAGATAACGCCGAGTGTGACCATTATTAAAGATACCCGGATGCCTCTATTTAGCGATGTTTTCGACATTGTAATCACATAAGCTTCTCAGTGTTTGTGAAGACACGAATTTTACAGAGTAAGTTCCCCTTCTGGGAGAAAATAACTATCCAAATTTTAGACGGAGAGTTCAATCTGAGCCACAGATCATTTTATAAAGTAAATCTTAATTTTGTAGTAGTGCGACCAAGCTAAAATCCTGCATCACGAGGTTTCACTAATTTCCACACTAAATAATGGTCATCTCCATACACAAGATTTGGTTGTAACTGATACTTGTTAGCTATTTGCAGTCGCCAAGCATTTGTAGGATTGAGTAAGAAAATATCTGTAAAATTATTAGGTATATTAGGAAGTTTTTGGTCTGGCATTAGTTGAAACCTTGTTTTGGATTCTAAAAGATAACTTAAAGAAAATACATTGCCATAATTAATTTCGGAATAATTACTAATTAATAGTGGGCGAGATTTTTGATTGATAAATCTAGCAATCTGGGGATTACCATAACTTACACCCTTATTCCACCAAGTATCTGCTTGATAGTACACCCTAGAAGAAACTAAACCACAAATAATTAAAAGTCCGATGATGAACTGCCAGATTCTGCGTTGTGACAGATTACCGTTATACATTTGTGTGGCGAGTAGGTAGGCGACAATGATTTGAATCCCTAAATAAGATGGTAATAAATAAGGTTCTGAGCCTAGACGAAGACCCCCAGAAGAAATAGCAGGCAGAATTAAAGGTAAAGCAGGTACTACAATTAAGGTAATGATAAATAACCAAATTTGATAGTTAGTTGTGCGGTATAAGAAATAAATACCATATAATAATAAAATTAAAAAAAATGGTGATATTAAATAATTTATTTGGTTGTCTAAACCGATATTTAAATCAAAAAAACTCCTGCTGATTTGCACTACTAAAAAAGGAATTAAAGGTATTACATTTAGGTCTTGATTATTTATTCCATCTGATGAGAGTATAAATTGAAAGAACTTAGCAAAAACAATCATTAGCCAAGGAAAAAATGCTAAAAAACCGAAAATGGTAGCTATGAAATAAGACCTTACAGTTTCTGTCAAGCGTAGTTTAGCAATTAATACTACATAAACACCATGAGCGATCGCCACAAAAATAGTCCACAAACAAGTATATAAACTCAAAGCTAAAGTAATTACATAAATCCCCCAAGTTGTAAAGGGGTCTGATTTTTGTATTGATTGCAGACGTATCGCTCTTAGTAATGCAGTACTTGCAAGTATGATGGTGACTAACCAGAGGATATATTCTCTGCTTTCTTGGGCGTATACTAGGTGCATAGGAGAATTAGCCATGAGAGCGATCGCTAAACTAGGTAGCGATACAGTTACATTGAATAACTCTCGACAAAGCAAATAAAGGCACGGAAAAACTAATAAACTAATAAGTGCCGATAAATATCTAATTACTATTACTGAATTACCAAATATTTCTACCCAAAACCTAGCAATAATATAATATAATGGTGATTTATCAGGGCTTTCAACTGCTAAAGACATAACTATATCATTAACATTTTTGTTCAAATTAGGGCGTTGAAATTCTGTAAAGTTTTCCCTCGAAATTATCCGCCCATTAAATATTTGTGGTGTTACTTCAGCTACCGTATAGCCAGATATCCTTAATGAAGTATAAGTTTCATCCAGTGAGTAAACTTTTCTGTCAATATAAACAAATCTAAATAATATACACATTACTAAAAGTAAAATCATTAAAAACCGTAACCAACTCGGCACGAGTCTAAAATGCCGCATAACTATTTTTCTCAAGAATTATTTATCTCACAATCACCCAATAAATAGGGGTATCTGGATGGTGTGCTGAAGTGTGTAGATGCAAGGTAACATCAAGTAAGCTATTGCCAATTTTATTCTCTCAATATCCGAAATCTGTGCATTGGCAATAATTATTCCACTATTATTAACAGTTAAAGACGTTGCCACAGCTTTTTTAGATACTATAATTAAGTGTTAAAAATCAAAATATGCTACGTAAAACCTTAGAAATAACCTATTTTAAGACTTTAATGACTAAAGCATCTTATTTGAACATCTCCACCCCCTTATAGATGGAGATTGTGTCATTTTTTAGACACTACTTACCCAAACAATTCGGATAACGCCATCTGGTAAATTCTTGAATATTAGCTATAGTCAAAAAATCAATGGTTTTAAATTCCCGATCAATTGCTGGTAAACTACAAATTTTAGCTCCGACGTTTAAATATGCTTGTAAAATATTAGGAATGTCTACACGACAAACATCTGAACATTTGTGTGGAATATCTATATAAAATTGTGAATGGGGCAAGACTAAAATATTTTTGTGTATCAGATTATGTTGTTCAAAATAATGATAAGCACAAGCACCTTCCCCAGAACATTGTGTTATTAATGAAGCGCATCCAAAAAAGTATTTGCTACAATTCAAAATAAGATAGTTAGCTAACCCTTCCCATAGTAATAAAAGAGATTGGAGGCTGCGATATTCTTTAGCTATACACGCACGTCCAATCTCCACAGATACCTTTAATACAGAATCAGGAATAGTATTGAGTTCAAATATATCAGCAGCATCAAATCCTAACCCTTGAGAAGCCATTTTATAGGTTTGCATCCTATAAGTACCTACAGTTTTTCCAGTAAGTTTAGAAATTAGCATCAAATGATGGCAAACTGTGTCAAACTCATCTTGATCCATTTGATTCAGGCTAGAAGTAGTAAATCCTAAACCTAATTCCAGATTAAAAACTTCAAACCGTAAGCGAAAAATAGATGCTAATTCTTCTTCAGTCTCAGCAAGTTTGAGAATGTATTTATCGGTTTCTAGAATAGGAAAATCTTTGACAGTAGTAGGAGGACGAAGTAGGCAATTGATGTGGCGGTATGAAATTTCCATCTGTCTTCCAACTTAATGGTGTGAAGATATACTAACTTTTAGAATTTACTTACTATACTGTATTAGCGTATCAAAGCGATATTCCCGCAGCTTTTGCAAACAAATTGCGCCAACAGGATTAAGGATAGTAATGTGGTTTTATTATGCGCTTAATTCACAATAAAAATCTGGCACTAGGATACAGAATTTCTTGAATATCAACTTTAGATAACCGTTGGATATACATTTACTCAAAGTTAGTAAAATTCGTAACTCGTAATCTAATAGTTAATTACGAATTACGAATTACGAATTACGAACTCAATTTTGCTGAGTATTAGTGTATCGAACCCTAGTACCGGCCCAAAGCAATTTCTCTCGTAGCGTTTGATAGTATGAATTGTTTTCCCGCAAAACGATAAACTTCGCCCGACAATCAGCCATTCGTATATCAACACGATGTCCAGGCCAAATTGAAGTAGCTAAAACCCCATCCATCCACAATTTGGTACTTAAATCGTAATCTCCCAAAGGCCAGATACTCACTACAGAACCTGCGGGGAGAACGAGAGGACGACTAGAAAGACTCATAGGACAAATAGGAGTAATAGTAATCGCCTCCATACCATCGTGCATGATGGGGCCACTTGCAGAAACAGTGTAACCAGTCGAACCTGTGGGTGTAGAAACAATCAATCCATCGCCTACGTATTGATCTACTACCTCGCCGTCAATTTCCATTTCTAGAATAGAAGTGATCATACGATCAGCCGAAGCAGGTTTGACGCAAAATTCATTCAACCCAAGATATCGTTCTGTTACCGGTTCCAAATTCGTGCGGTGTCCTTCATACACAGTTGCTTGCAACATCATGCGCCGTTGAATAGCATAGCGGTCTTCAAACAGCCTGTCCCAAACTTTCTCTGTATCTTGGAATTCATCAACTGACTCGGTTAAAAATCCCAGATGACCCCCTACATTCACGCCGAGAATAGGGATACCAGCCGGGGCTAAATGTCTGGCACTGGTTAAAACAGTACCATCTCCACCTAATACAATTGCCAGATCGATTGGTTGACTAGCTGAAGCTAAAAACACAGGATACGGGTTATCTTTTGGCCCGCTAGGCCCCATCAAGACCTGACAATTGCGATTTTCTAGCTGCTTGGCGCAGAGTTCTGCCCAACGTTTGCTTTGAGAATCTCGCGCCTTATAAGCAATGATTACCTGCTTGAGTTGCACACGCAATTACCACTTCAGGAGATTAAACTGCTCCATATCGACGGTATCGCGGTTGCGATAAATGGCCAGCACGATCGCTAAACCAACCGCCGCTTCAGCAGCTGCCACGGTAATCACAAATACTGTGAAAACCTGACCCTTAATTAATGTTGAGTCAAGAAAGTTGGAAAATGCCATTAAATTCAGATTAACAGCATTCAGCAGTAATTCAATTGACATCAACACACGTACAGCGTTACGGCTAGTAATCAAACCATAAATGCCGATGCAAAACAAAGCTGCCGCAAGTAATAAAAAGTACTGGAGTTGCATGAATCCTCGTATTCTTTCTGAAAAATCTAGCTTTCTTTGTTGTTACTCTTGAGTTTCGCTACCAGTGCCTACCAATTCTCTAGGACGTTCTGGCAATGTCAATACGGTTTGAGGCAAGTCTGAGGGTGTAACTTCAGGCAAGTACTCACGACGTGCCAAAATAATTGCTCCCACCATCGCCATTAACAACAAAACTGAAGCTAGTTCAAAAGGTAATAAGAAATCGCTAAAGAAATGCTCTCCAATCACAATTATGGAAGCATCACCAACTTTAGGAGTAATTGAGTAAGCCCAAGGTGTAGCCAACACCATCGTACTCAAGAGTGCGAATAATCCTACACTGACGATCGCCGTCAAAACTTTCCGTATCCCGGTACTAGGATAAGGCGTAAAATCTTGCCGCTTATTTACCAACATGATGGCAAACAAAATCAGTACGTTCACCGCTCCAACATAAACCAGCACTTGGGCAGCTGCGACAAAATCGCCATTTAGTAGCAGGTACAATCCGGCAATGCTGATGAATACACCCCCCAACAAAAAGGCAGAATAGACGATGCTGGATGC
This sequence comes from Anabaena subtropica FACHB-260, assembly GCF_014697105.1. Taxonomy (GTDB): domain Bacteria; phylum Cyanobacteriota; class Cyanobacteriia; order Cyanobacteriales; family Nostocaceae; genus Trichormus; species Trichormus subtropicus. The sequence continues at coordinate 37,069 of NZ_JACJRF010000031.1, forward strand.
TAACACCACACCAAGGGCGCAGCCAATCAACATCGTAGCTAGTATGCCAAAGGAAACAACCTGTACTCCTTCCGCTAGATTCACTTTTTTTTCCTCTGTCAGTTGTTAGTTGTCAGTTGTCAGTCGCTATTCTATGTTCTTTGCTACTGACTACTGACTATTGACTACTATCATGCTTCTGTTTTTTCTACCAAATCTTCTGGACGTGCGCCAGCGCGGGGTGCATTGGCGGGTAGGTCGTGGGGTTCAAGTACACCTTTGGGTAAGTAAACTAGTTCTCTTAGTGGTGTCACCATTGGGTCGTCGGTAACTTTGTAGGGGAGACGACCTAGAGCCACACTATCATAGTTGAGTTCATGGCGATCGTAAGTTGCCAGCTCATACTCTTCTGTCATTGATAGACAGTTTGTTGGGCAATACTCGACACAGTTACCACAGAAAATACAGACACCAAAATCGATGCTATAGTGATTTAGCTTTTTCTTTTTGGTGGCTTTGTCGAATTCCCAATCCACTACAGGTAGGTTGATGGGACATACTCGAACACAGACTTCGCAAGCGATACACTTATCAAATTCATAGTGAATACGACCACGAAAGCGTTCACCTGGAATTAGTTTTTCATAAGGGTACTGTACGGTGACAGGACGGCGGCGCATATGGTCAAAAGTCACAGATAGCCCCTGACCAATGTAACGACCGGCTTGTACTGCTTCTTTGGCGTAATCACCAACTTGCTTCAGGAACTTTAGCATTTTGTCTCTCTCTCTTTTGAATTTTGGATGTTGAATTTTAGATTTTAGATTCAGTTCAAAATCTAAAATCTAAAATTGGTTTATCCACCAAAGGCGACGGGAAAGGCAAGTTTCAGGGCTGCGGTTAAAAGTAGATTCACTAAACCAACGGGTAACAAAAACTTCCATCCTAAATCTAGCAATTGGTCAATCCGCACCCGTGGCACTGTCCAACGTAAGAGGATAGCGATAAACACTAAAAAGTAAGCTTTGAGTAAGGTCATGGTGATACCCAAAGCAGCACTAATTACCTGTAATACTGGGTTTGCTTCGCTGACTCCTACCCAGCCAGCTAAAAGATTGATGGGAATAGGAAAATCCCACCCACCCAAGTATAATACTGCTACCAACAGAGCCGAAAGTACCAGGTTAACGTAAGAACTGAGGTAAAACAGGGCAAATTTCATCCCTGAATACTCAGTTTGATAGCCTGCTACTATTTCTTCTTCCGCTTCAGGTAAGTCAAAGGGCAAACGTTCGCATTCTGCCAGAGCAGCTATCCAAAAGATGATAAAACCAAGGGGTTGTCGCCAAATATTCCAGCCAAGAATACCGTAGCCAGATTGCTGGTTAACAATATCCACAGTATTGAGGCTGTTAGACATCATGACGATCGCCAACACACTCAACGCTAAGGGAATTTCATAACTAATTGACTGAGCAGCTGCTCTTAGACCCCCTAAAAGGGAGTATTTGTTATTAGAGGAGTAGCCAGCCATCAACAAGCCAATTGGTTGGATGCTAGATAAAGCAATCCACAAGAATATCCCTGTGCCTACATTCGTAATGACAATATTCTGTCCAAAAGGAACTATCAAATAAGACAGAAATACTGGCAGAACAACAAGAATTGGTCCGAGGGTAAATAGCCAAGGGTCAGCCTGAGCCGGTACAATATCTTCTTTAAATACCAGCTTCAGACCATCTGCTACCGGAGCCAGCAAACCCAAAGGCCCAATGTATTCAGGGCCAATTCGTTGCTGTGCTGCTGCCGAAATCTTCCGTTCTAGCCACACACACACCAGCACGCCCACCGTCGCCCCAATAAGCATCAGGATCATGGGCAGAGGCATCCAAATCGCTTTAGCTGCTCCTGGTGGTATTCCTAAATCCGTGACGGATTTAATAAACGTTCCTTGGAGGTCAATTCCTGAATTCATGTTTTCGCTCTTTAAGTCATCAAGTCATGGTGAGTTACAATCATTAGCTAAACTAATACCTGCAACGACACCCATTAATATCTCTGCTGAGATGACACCTGATTAAAGATTTGTTGCCATTTCCCATGCCTAGTATATCGTTGGATGGTTTTAGGCTTTTGTAACTCTGTGAGAACTTCTACTTATAGGTAGGATTGAGTCCGACTATGGGGAAGAAAAAGAAGCAGGCGGGGAACAGGGAGTATCGCTTTTTCCCCCGTTCCCTTGCCTCTTTCTACAGTCCCTCACTAAAGCATCACAAATAAGCCGCTTCCATTTTGGCAACGGTTGTCAGCTTACTATTGATTTACTGATTCCCCGTAGCAAGGGGCTAATAGACTGACGATATAACTGTCAGTTAACGTTGGTCAATGGGGGTATAGATGACGCTGTGTTTACCGTTATAAATCTGGGTAGGACGGAAGATGCGGTTTTCTTCGAGTTGTTCTTTCCAGTGAGCTAACCAACCGGCAACACGGGCGATCGCAAATATTGGTGTAAACAAGTCTGTAGGAATTCCCATCTTCCTATACACTAAACCAGAGTAAAAGTCAACATTGGGATAAATCCCCTTGTGACCAAGTTTCTCTGCGACTACCCGTTCCATTTCTTGGGCGATGTCGTAGTACTTATCTGCACCAAACTTGGCAAACAACTGTTCGGCGAGGTTTTGCAAGATTGTAGCCCGTGGGTCTTTAACTTTGTAGACACGATGCCCAAAGCCCATAAGCTTGTCTTTGCGTTGCAACCTCTCCTCTACATAAGGACGGACATTCTCCACAGAACCGATGTTTTCCAACATCTGAATTACTTCTTCATTGGCTCCACCATGTAGTGGTCCTCCCAAGGTTCCCACAGCACTAGCAACCACCGCGTAGGGGTCAGTCAAGGTGGAAGCTGTCACCCTAGCGCTGAAGGTAGAGGCATTCATTGTATGCTCGACATGGAGAATCAAGCAGATATCAAAGATTTTTGCCGCCAAAGCATCCGGTTCTTTCTCGTTGAGCATGTAGAGAAAATTGGCGGAATAATCTAAGTCATCGCGGGGCTTTACGGGGTCATTACCTTTCCGCATTAACTGGAATGCTGCTACCATCGTCGGAATAGTAGCGATTAAGCGCACTACAGCGTCCCGAATGTAGGCAGGATTAGTTAGATCCCGACGGGAATAAAACAAACCTAAAGCAGCCGCAGAGGCTTGGAGCGCATCCATTGGATGACCGGACTCGGGAAAACATTTCATCATATCCCGAATCCGGTATTTGATCCGCCTGTGGAAGCGAACTTCCTCCTCAAATGCTTGCAATTCTTCTTGTGTCGGCAGTTCACCCCAGATGAGGAGATAAGCAGTTTCCAGAAAAGTACTTTTCTGCGCTAATTCCTCAATCCGGATGCCACGATATTCTAGTATTCCCTTTTGCCCATCTACATAACTGATACTCGATTGGGCGGCGGGAATGCCTTCTAAACCAGGCTTGTATTCGCACACCATCATGGCAACACCATTTGCTTAGTGAAATATCTGATCAAGCTAACTTACCAGAAATTATTGTCGCCATAACAGTAGCCGATCTCACAACAATTCTTGAAAGAAATGTTGAAAAACAGTTACAGCAAGTACTTGGGGGGTGTCAACCAGAACAACTGACTACGACCCACAGGTAAACCTATTTCTGGTAGTTTTACTCCGATCATACCTGCTTTTTTCAAGACTAAGCTGTCTTTGGCTTCCCCCCATAGAAGAATTTCTGCCCAGTTACTTAAACAAGGCTCGTGTCCTACTAGGGCAATTTGGGCATTTTCAGGAAAATTTTTCGGTTTTAACCAATAATCCAGCCAATTGAAAATATGGCCATGAGGAGCAAGGTAATTAGATTCCTCTAATTGGGAACTGAGTCCAAAAGCTAAAAGAATTTCTGCTGTTTGGCGAGCGCGGACTAAAGGACTAGTGACAATTAAATCAAATTTCAATCCCAATTTTAGGATGCGGAGGGCAACTTTCTCGGTTTTTTGTTTTCCTTCTTTGGTCAGCTCACGCTCTTCATCTTTGATACCAGTTTGTTGTGCTTCAGCGATGCCATGACGAATTAGATAAAGTTCCATAATTTTGATGTGTAAACAATGGCGTAACTGCACACCGTAGCTGATGAGCTACGCTCCGCCGTAGGCGATGGCGTTCCGCCCACCGTCGGTGATCGCACTTACATTATCTTGCCATACTTGACAACCGTGAGTGCAGATGCTTCATCTCACGATAGGCGCTGGCGCAGCCTCTGTCTCCGCCACGCTCCGCGTACTCCTACGGAGAAGCAAGCTACTCGCAGCGTCCCGCAGGGAACGTAGAGATGGCGTTCCGCCCGCCGTAGGTGACGCCAAAGTTTTCTCTACTAATATTTCTCATGTTCAATATGAAATGTTATTTTTTCTCTCAGTATTAATACTAAAATATTTTCTGTATAGATCAAAATTACCGTAAATATCTCATGTCCAATGACAATTTCTTGTTTTAAGCTCATGACACAAAAAATTCACAGCATTAAGTATTAACCCTCATGCAACTGCATATAATTTTGGGACCAACCAGTATAGGCAAAACTGACCGATCTGTTGTATTAGCCAAACAAACCAAAGCACCTGTCATTGTGCTAGACCGCATACAAATTTACCGAGAATTGACAACAGGTAGCGGCAGACCATTGATTGATGAACTTGACGGAACAACCCGTATATATCTTGAAGATCGTCAGATAACAGATGGAGAGCTTACTACAGTTGAATCCTTATCATTAGCATTGCAGCACATCGATAGACTATCACAACAACATAATTTGCTGATTCTTGAGGGAGGCTCTATTTCACTCTGCACATCTCTATTTAAGAGTGGCATTCTGGATAACTATCAAACTACCATCGAATACTTGACGGTTCAGGATGAAGAGCTTTACCACAGTCGGATGTGGAGACGTATGCAGAAAGCACTCATGTATAATCCTAGACAGCCATCGCTTATAGAGGAGTTATCTAGAGTTTGGAAACAGCCCGAAAAATTGGCGTTTGTGCAAACAGTGGTTGGTTACGACGTACTAATAGACTGGTGCCAACGTTTTAATTTCTCACCAGATGAAATGTGGCATAATTTTCAAGACAATTCGCTCTACATTAATCTGACTCAAGAGATGTTTTCCGCTTACATACAGTACTCGCAAAACCAACGCAAAGCTTTTGATCAGCTTGTAATCGAGTATAAACAACGACGAACCTTGCTAACGTTTTGATGTTTTAAATTGCGCTGAAAATATAATTAGCACAATTTAAAACATCAAAAAACACAACGTCTTTAATATTTCCCATTCTCAGTTCAAGCTCAACCCAAAAGTTATTTTCACTCCTTGGGGAATTTTTTGGGTAGAATTTGGCTGAGTGTTTTTATACTGGATCTAAAAAAGCTTGTATCTGTCGGAGGATGAGTTAAAGAGACAAAAGTCATGTGTGACTTTATAGTTGATATTGGGAGGTATAGCAATCCTAAGTGAGTTGTCAGAAAATTCACCCCCAGCTATCGCTGTCCCCTCTTGTATGGGGACTTCAGGGGGATAATAACAATCCCAAATTCTCACGAATAATTTAGGACTGCTGTAGCACGGAGCGTCATCTGCATGACAAGCATCAGTGAAAATATTACTGAAAGCAATAAAGCTGAAGCGGCACTGCATGAAAGTGAAGCTAAATTTCGTTCGCTGATTCAAAATAGCTCTGACATCATTGGTATTTTTGAACCAGATGGAACCATTCGCTACGAAAGTCCATCCGTTGAGCGAATTTTAGGATACAAGCCAGAAGAACTAATCGGCAAAAACGCTTTTGATTTTATTCATCCTGATGATATTTCCAGCAATTCTGATAGCTTTAAGTACTTAGTTCAAAACTTAGGTGCTACTGTACTAGTAGAGTCTCGCTTTAGATGCAAAGATGGTTCATGGTGCTTTCTAGAATCAACTGGTAGTAATCTTCTTGATGAACCATCTGTGAGAGGCATAGTCATTAATTCCCGTGATATCACCGATCGCAAGTTAGCCGAAGAGCAATTAGTTCATGATGCCCTTCATGATGTTTTAACAGGTCTTCCCAACAGAGCTTTGTTCATGGATCGCTTAAGACGTGCGGTCGAGTATTCAAAACGGCATTCGGATCATCTGTTTGCTGTGCTGTTTCTAGACCTAGATCGCTTCAAGTTTATCAATGACAGTCTAGGACACACATTTGGTGACCAATTACTAGTTATTATTGCTCAAAGGCTGATAGAATGCTTGCGCCCTACAGATATAGCTGCACGGTTTGGCGGAGACGAGTTCATCATTCTGCTTGAAGGTATTCAAGATATCAGTGACACAGTACGTGTTGTTGAGCGAATACAAGAGAAATTGCTACTTCCAGTGGCTTTAAGTGGACAAGAAATTTTTACCACAGTCAGTATCGGCATCAGCTTGAGTGGAACAGGTTATGAGCAACCGGAAGAACTCTTACGTAACGCCGACATCGCTATGTACCGAGCTAAGGCACGGGGTAAGGCGTGTTACGAAATATTTAATACCGATATGCACGTTCAGATAGTGGAACGCTTGCAGTTAGAAAACGACTTGCGCCGAGCAATTGAACGTCAGGAGTTCCAGGTTTATTATCAGCCAATTGTGTCACTGAAGACTGGAAGCATAACTGGCTTTGAAGCGCTTGTACGTTGGCTGCATCCAGAACAGGGAATTGTTTTCCCACAGGAGTTTATGCCAATCGCCCAAGAAACTGGGTTAATTATCCCAATTGATGAGTGGGTGCTGCGTGAGGCGTGTCGTCAGACAAAGCAGTGGCAAGAGGAATTTCTCCCTGAATCAACGAATTTAGATGAGCAGCCTTTGGGTATTAGCATTAATCTTTGTAGTCTACGATTCAGTCAACAAAAGCTGCTGGAGGAGATTAATCAAGTACTACAGGAAACTGGCTTAGATGCCAAGAGTCTGAAGTTGGAGATTACAGAAAGCGTCATTATGGACAATGGCGAGAATGCAACTACCATGCTCAAGCAACTGAGAAATTTAGGAATTGAATTGGCGATCGATGACTTTGGTACAGGATATTCTTCATTAGGTCGTCTCCATCATTTTCCGATTAATGGGTTGAAGATTGACCAGTCTTTCGTTAGTGGGAGAGGTGCGGAAGAAGGAAATTTACACATTGTTGAGACAATAGTTACTCTCTCTAGAAAACTGGGTGTAGATGTGACAGCCGAAGGAGTGGAAACACCAGAGCAACTTCAAATACTCAGAGATTTGAAATGCGAATATGGACAAGGATACTTTTTCTCGAAACCATTGGATAGCAAAGCAGCAAAGGCGTTAATTATCACGAATCCGCAATGGTGACAATAATTGCTAGGGACAGTTCCCAATTACGTTAGTTACAACCCTAGCCTCTAACCCTTAGTCTCTAGTCCCTAACTTCAACGAGAAATGCTAGAAATACCAGGCTACTCTGACTGAATTGGGTTATCTTTAGGATTAACTAATCTCAGTAGCTTTTGCTTAATTTGAGCATCGAATACTTCCCACTTCATTCTGGCATAAGCGGAATTTTCGTTCCCACCAGATAAAAAACCCATCGGTATCTCAAAGCCGCCAGCGCCTGTCCTACCACCACCAAAAAATCGACCTGTACTATCTTGACCAAAGGCTTCTTTGATAAATTCATCAGGGTCTAAGGTGAGTTTAGTGGTTCTCAAAGAGCCGATGACTACTTCTAGTTCATCGTCTTCATCGTGAACGATGCCATAAACTACGGCCGTATGGACATTTTCTTCAGTAACGAGAAAATCTGCCGCTTGGGGGATAGCGTCGCGGTCATCGTAGCGCAAGTAACCCACGCCAGCAATGGAGAAGTTATTTTGGACGATGCGATTTTTGAGCGATCGCTCGATCACATCCATTACTCGTTTGGAACGGTTAGCCTGGAGAATCGCGTTTAGCAATTGGGCATCATAAAATCGACTAAGATAGGCTGCTGCCATAAAGTCTTCTTCTTGCGCTTGCATCAGTCGATTTGTATCTGATCGCAAGCCGTGCATCAAGGCAGTCGCACATTTAACATGATGGCTGATGCTACTGTCTAAACCTAGTAAACCAGACTGGAGATATTGAGTAAAAATTGTTGCAGTTGCTCGCACATAAGGGCGAACATCAACAAAATCTGCTTTCAGTTCTGATTGCAGGCTATGGTGGTCAATCACTGCTACCAGTGGGATACCTGCCTGTTGCACAGCTGACAATAGCTGACTAGTTGTCCCCTGGTTATCAATTAAAATAAACCCTTGATAAGATGATAGGTCTTTACCCTTGAGGGTTTGCGGTGTCCAGCGCTGGGCTGGCAAACCTGTAAGTTTAACTAGGGCAATATTTTCTTGGTGGCTTAAAGTCCCAGCATAAATAATTTCACACTTGATATCGTATTGTTGGGCGATTAATTGGTAAGTCCAAGCGCAAGAAAGGGCATCTGGGTCAGGGAAGTCTTGCAGAATTACCAACTGACGCTCATGTCGGTGTGATAATAAAGTCTTTTGCAATTCTTCTGACTTCTGGAAGGCAAGGGAATTGTTCCGTTGCCCTATATAAATACCTACTCCTTCACCTGTAGATGCTGGCAAGGATGGTTTGGTTAATGTCACTTCTGCTTCTTTGTCTATTTCAGGTTCTTCCGGATTTGGCTCTTTAGTCAATGAAAAACTCTCAGACTGCTTAAATGAAGAATTCAATTGCATAAGCAAAGTTTTTGTAAATGTGAGGCTCTATTTATTTGTTCAGAGATATTGCCATCAGCAATTGACTGATTTAGCCCCACATTCTGATCTTCGCAAAAATCTAGCAATATGGGGATACATATCTCGGTATATTTTTTGTCAAAATGGAAAATTAGCAATCTGACAAATTCCACCATCATGCTGATAAAGTATGAAAACAAAGACTATGGGTTCTTGGGAAGGCATTATTAAATTTTGATTCGTCTTTGTTATCTTTCGTTGATAAATGGGACAGGGTGCGAAGTTAAGCTATCTGCTATCACAGCTTTTGCTAATTCAAAGTTGAATGGGATGATTTTATTGTGTACGATTTATCTCTTACTAATTATTCCCATTAGGCATATTTTTTACATTCCCCTGGTTTACCTCGATGGGGTTTAGTTTTGACTTCACATTTCAGTCTATCCTTTGGTTGACAAAGATTTATACTCAATAGTCTATTGACCAGAATACGATTTTACAATTTTTTATATTTAAAAAAAAGACGAATTAATTCTGTTTTTCTGCTTATTTATGTGTTACTATTAGAGGCTGTTGGCTATTTTGTGGGTTAAATTCATCAAATCTATACTAAAACCTGAGGAAAAATATCCCTCAAAAAGTAGAGAAAGAAAATTCAACTTTATGCCCACTTTATGACCTGAATAAGCTGAACTTCAGGCTTAGAGTGTGCTACCAAAATAGACAAGCAACCACTACACCTACTTGTAGGTGACAAATTAACTTGGGATATAAGGTTATTGTATTAGTGTCAAAGTCCTATAACATATTTCTGCCACTCTTGATGCAAGCCAGTCTTCAGGTGTTTGCTGACCTCAAAATAGAGGCTACTATACGGCTGTCGAGGAAGATGACGGAGGGGCATACGAGCCTCCTGAGGTGTGCGATTGCCTTTTTTGACATTACAACGGACGCAAGCCGTCACGATGTTCTCCCAGCTATCACCACCGCCACGCGATCGCGGAATGACATGATCTAAAGTCAATTCGTCCCCTGTGTAACCGCAGTATTGACAGGTATGCCCATCACGATGCAAGATATTGCGGCGAGTAAGAGGAATTTCCTTATATGGAACGCGGACATAATGACGCAACCGGATCACAGTTGGTAACGGAAAGTCCGAGTAAAGAAACTTGCCGTTGTGTTCAATGCGTTCTGCTTTGCCTTTGATTAACAGAACCGCAGCGCGTCGCCAGCTCGTTATATTGAGCGGTTCGTAAGAGGCATTTAGGACTAAAACCTTCCCCATTGATTAGCGCTCAAGGTATTAGTTTTACATATATTAACACAAATTTCCCCTTCTTGGCAGAAGAGGAAATGTGATACTTCCTAAATAATTCAGGAATTATCCGGAAGAGTATTTATGATTACGCAAAAACTCTCATAATAGGCGACTATCCCACTAAACAGCAGAATTTTATCTCTTCTTCTTACAAGTGATTAGTAGTTAAAACCACCTGTTAATTTTAATTAAGTTGTTGCTTACCTAAAATTAAGTGGAGAGTAGAGAGTGCTGAGTTATGAATACTGAACGATAATTTCTTCCTCTCTGCTGCCAAAGCGTTCGCGTAGCGTCCCGCAGGGATGGGACATTTATTTAGTTGTAAGTCCCTGAGTGGGAGTTACGCAAAACAATTAAAAAAATTGACCCAAGTATGTTGTATCTGTTGCGAAATGCGCGTTAAACTTCCTGATTAACTCTGATGTATTTATCAGAATAGGAAAGACAAATCAATCAGACATTCAATAGCTGAATAGTGGTGTGATACAAGGAAGTAAAAATGTTAAGTCGTCAACAAGCCTCAAGTATGGCTTCTCATCAACAGTGTGATACTTACGCTTGGTTCTCACAACGTGCTTGGGTAGAAATTGACCTGGACGCGTTGTCACATAACGTCCAGCAACTCAAGCAATTTTTATCACCACATACTAAGTTAATGGCGGTGGTTAAAGCAGATGCTTACGGTCATGGTGCTGTGACAGTGGCGCAAATAGCCTTACAAGCAGGTGCTAGTTGGTTGGGTGTCGCCACGGTTCCAGAGGGGATTCAATTGCGAGAAGCGGGGATTCAAGCGCCAATTTTGATTTTAGGAGCTACCCACACATCAGAACAGATTCAAGCGATCGCCCAGTGGCAACTCCAGCCAACCATAGGTAGTCCCAAACAAGCTTTGATATTTTCCAATACTTTGGAAACTATCCAACATGATTCTCCCATACCTGTACATATTAAGTTAGATACGGGTATGTCTAGGTTAGGGACTAACTGGCAACAGGCTGGTGAGTTTGTCCAGTTAGTAGACCGTTTACCCCATCTGGATATTGCCAGTGTTTACTCCCACTTAGCCACAGCAGATAGTCCAGATCCAGAGATTATGCAAGAACAGCATAGACGATTTGAGGAAGCGATCGCCCAAATCAAAGCTTTGGGTATTAAAATCCCCAGCTTGCACTTGGCAAACTCAGCCGCAACCCTAGCCGACCAACGACTACACTACGATATGGTACGTGTAGGTTTAGCTGTGTATGGACTCTATCCAGCTACTCATTTACAACAGGAAATTAACCTGAAACCAGTTATCCAAGTTCAAGCACGAGTTACCCACGTCAAAACCATTGCTATGGGTACTGGTGTAAGTTATGGGCATCAATTTATTGCCCCCCGTGAAATGCGCCTTGCAGTTGTTGGTATTGGTTATGCTGATGGAGTACCGCGTAATCTGTCCCACAAAATGCAGGTATTGATTCGTGGTCAGCGCGTGCCACAAATCGGTACGATTACGATGGATCAGTTAATGATAGATGTTAGTGCTGTGCCTGATGTACAAGAAGGGGAAATAGTCACTTTACTAGGGGAACAAGGAAAAGAAAGAATCACAGCTGATGATTGGGCAGAAGAACTAAATACCATTTCCTGGGAAATTCTCTGCGGCTTTAAACATCGCCTGCCTCGTGTAAGCGTGATGTAATTGAATGGTCAATGGGGGATTGTTATAGATTTTAACTATTTCCCATTCTCTGTTGTATTTTTTCAGAAAAATGTGTTACGCTAGTATAGTTGCATAAGCGGATGTGGCGGAATTGGCAGACGCGCTAGATTTAGGTTCTAGTTCCGAGAGGAGTGAAGGTTCAAGTCCTTTCATCCGCATATAGATGAATAAGATAATAAAAGGGGCTTCAAAACTAGTACTTGGTTGAAGCCCATTTTTTATGTCTGTTGATTGGTGGGTAATACCAATTCAAAATTAAGAAAGCCAGACATGACAAAGCTTTGGTTATGGGTATCTGTCGCATTCTTTTTTCAAAGTGGTATAAGAAATAGGGCGCAGACTTGATTTGAGTCAGGATTGCTATAGTAAATCAGTATTTAACGTGAGTCTGCAACGGAGGCGCACGTGTATTTAATCGGGGTTTAGTAGAACAATAACCTGTGTAAGCTTGACTCCTAAAGGCTTCCAGTGGCGATCGCTAGAGGCAAAAGTAGCATCTCCAGAAACGGCTCGGTAAGCATTAGGATACTTCTCACCAGCATTGGCTGCTGCATCTACCCGTAAAACAAGTTTTCCTTGGTAGCGCGATAATTTGCTACTTTCTAACAAAATAGTACCGCCATAGTCCCAACCCAGTCCCAATACTTTAAAGTCACCTAACTTATTGCGTAACTCATTCCAAGAAGTTCCGACTCCAATACCTTCACGAGTTTTCCACGCACTACCCAAGTCACGCACATCCAAGGGTTTAGTCCGAGTTTTATCAGTCCAGACTATCGAAAATGACCGTCCTCGATTGAGATTTACTTGAGTTGCGGGAAAAATACCTATACCTTCAGGGCCATAAATGTTTTTATCAACCAAACGGGATGCACCAAAAATTCTTGCTAAATCTTTCCTTGTAGTTTTGCGGGTCACCGGGCCAACCCTTTCTCCAGGGACAATTAAGGTGTCTGTCAACTGTGGCGCTTGAGCAACCGTAAAGTTTTGATGGTGATTACTGGGTAGTGCAACTACTGGATTAGCTGAGTATCCCAGTAATAAAGTTAAGGTAGTAGCAGCAATGGTTTGAACAGATGGGTTCACAATTGACCTCGGCATAGAAAATGAGTTCGTTCTTACTTTCTACAATTCCCCATTTCTAATTTCCCATTGCTCACTAAACAAATAACTTTTATGACAAGTCCCTATCCCTTACTCGACAACTTCATTGACTGGGAATCGATCAATCAGTTGCATGGCACGGTAGGCATTACGCTGTAAAACATCGGGTAAATTAGGAACATGGGGTATTTGGGATAATAAATCCAAACTCCGGCGTAAAATTCGCACCACATCACCTTCATCTAAGGTGGTGTTTTGGCAAAGTTCAGTCCATTCTGTTCCTAAAGCCCACTGTTCGACAAGGGCAATCAAGCCAATATAACGATTTTCTAAGCCAACAGGTAGGGCTACACCATGTCGATATTGCACCTTTAAGACGGCTCGACGGATTTTTTGTAATCTCGACCATGCGTCGTCTATTTCGGGGGAAAGGTTGAAGTTTACTCTGCTATCTGGACGCGGAGTTTCTGTAACTAAAGCTGCAATGGTTGCGGCTAAGTGTTGTGGGTCTAAATCATTCAACTCACCACTAGCTAAAGCTAGACCTAACCACAATTCATTTTCTCCCCGAATGGCGGCGGCAATTTGACCCAATGCCGTGGGTACTAAGTTATCCAAGCAATCAAATTGCTGCAATATGGTAATTAAATTGAGAAACTCTTCCCAATAGCGCTGGGATTGCTGTTCTACTTGCGCCTGCATCTCTTCAAGTTCGGCTTCAAGTTCGACATAGCGGGCGCGAGCTTTGAAAATCGTTGATACATTGCCTGATTGATGCAGAGGATGGGCTTCCAATTGGGCTTGGATAGCGGCGGTGCGGCTGAGTTGTTCTGCTACCTCTGGGGAGAGATACAGAGACTCTCCTGGGTCTGGGATACTTTGAGCGATCGCCATTGTTTCTCTAGCACCACGGCTGGATTGTCCTGGTTTCAGCATCAATTCTGGTGGTGGTAGGATGTCTGGCGGTACATCCACACGTGGTAACTCAGCATACAAATCAACTACATCCGCAGTGGAAGCAACATACCATCGGTTATCTTGCCCTAAGCACACCAAACAGGGAGATTGAGTCGAACCTGAGGTTTTCCCCACTAACACTGCTTTTACAGGTGTGGAAACTGTAATATTTTTACCTTTCAGACTCAACAGTGTCCCAGAAATAGCAAAATCCAAGAGCATTTTGATTTGTTCTTGTCGCTCTTCCTGGGCTTGCGCCTCTAGTGTTTTTAATAACTGGCGTTCTACTTTCAACCGTTGCCGCAATTTTTCATAAATAGCTATGTCATTTTCGTCAACGGCGGCGATTTGCTCTTGTAGTTTGGCTAAGTCGGCTTCTAGAGCCGCAATCTCTTCGTAATCTGGCCTTAAATGTAAGGTTGCCATGTACTGTCCAAAACTGCGTTCAATCAGTTCTTTGGTTTTTTCTATGGTGTGGGTTTGTAGTAAGTTCAAAACCATGCCATAGCTAGGCGTAAACTGACTCACTAGGGGGTCTGGTTTGGATGTAGCTAAATACGCTGCTTCTTTTGATCCTTCAAAGGGAGTTTGTACAGTCACAACATGACCTTGCTTATCCATTCCTCGACGACCAGCCCTTCCCGCCATTTGCAAAAATTCCGAAGCGTTCAATAGGCGGTGTCCGGTATCGGTGCGTTTGGATAGGGTGGAAATGACTGTTGTTCGGGCAGGCATATTAATGCCGGCTGCTAAAGTTTCTGTAGCGAATACAACTTTAATTAGTCCTTGTTGAAATAATTCTTCAACCAAGACCTTCCAGGCTGGTAAAATCCCGGCGTGGTGGGCTGCTATTCCTCGATAAAGGGGGGCGATTTGTCCAGAACGCCCGGCTTCAGGGTTACGGCTTAAGAAGTCATCGATTTGCCGTCGCAGTATCTGGGACTCTTCATTATCAACTAGCCATAAATCACCTACTTCTGCCACTGCTTTATCGCAACCCCGGCGGCTGAAGATGAAGTAAATCGCCGGTAGCATATCCCTTTGTTGTAGGTGATTGAGAGTAAAGATAATACCAGGGGCTTCTGGTCTGCCATTTTTCCCTCTATCCCCTTGTTTCTTTTTACCTCTATTTGCTAGACGGGGGTTAATTTTAGTTTTGCTATCATTGAGCAGGGGAAACAGTCCCTTAGGATTGCAGTAGTGAAATTCTAAGGGAACAGGGCGAAAATCAGAGTAAATCAGGTCGGTGGGGCCATGAACGCGATTCAGCCAGTCGGTAAGTTGGTCGCTATTAGCAACGGTTGCCGATAGGGCTACTAACTGCACTCCACGGGGACAATAAATTATTGATTCTTCCCAAACTGTACCTCGTTGGCGATCATTCATGTAGTGGCATTCATCCAACACGACTGCTTCCACATCTACTAAGGAGATACCAACTTGCCCAATTGGTGTGCCATAGAGCATATTCCGAAAAATCTCTGTGGTCATTACCAAAATTGGCGCGTCTCTGTTGATGGAAGCATCGCCAGTTAACAACCCAACTTGGTCAAAGCCAAATTTGTCTCGGAAATCGCGTAATTTTTGATTAGATAACGCCTTTAAGGGAGTGGTGTAAAACACCCGTTTCCCCCGTGCTAAGGCACGATAAATGGCGTATTCTCCTACTAATGTTTTGCCCGAACCTGTGGGCGCACATACGACAACAGAACGCCCCGCGTTAAGGGAGGCGATCGCATCTTTTTGAAACTGATCCAGATCAAAGGGAAATATCAACCCTAAGTCCAGTTCGGGAGACGGCGCAGGATAATTCACTCAATTAATTTTTCAACCAGACTGTTTACTATAGTAACGAGTCTTTTGTCAACTTCGATAGATGTCAGTTGTCAGTTGTCAGTTGATTTTGCACAACTAACCACTGACTACTCACCACTGACGAATAATTATTTCCCTAGTTCTTGCGATCGCCACGTAGCTGCTTTGACTGCTTCGATTAAAGCGGAACGAAATCCAGCTTTTTCTAGTTGGGCAATACCAGCTATTGTAGTGCCGCCAGGGCTGGTAACTCTGTCTTTGAGTTCGGCGGGATGGATTTTGCTTTCGTGCAGTAACCGGGCTGTTCCTAGCACAGTTTGTAAGGCTAGTTGATTGGCGATTCCTCTCGGTAAACCGGATGCAACTCCTCCATCGGCGAGGGCTTCCACTAATAAAGCTACGTAAGCAGGGCCACTGCCAGAGAGTCCCGTGACTGCATCCATTAAGCTTTCGGAAACTTCGACTACTTCGCCTACTGCCGAAAAGATTTGCTGTGCCAATTGATGATGTTGGGAGTTGGTATACACACCGGAGGTTATGGCTGTCACCCCAGATCCTACTGTGGCTGGGGTATTAGGCATGGCTCTAATTACTGGGGATTGAGGAAACGCTGCTTCTAGCTGCCTGAGAGACACTCCTGCCAAAATTGAGATCACCAGGGGTGAGTTTTCTGTTAATACAATATCTGCTAATTCTTGGGCGAGCGCACTAAATACCTGTGGCTTCACCGCCAAAAATACCACTTCTTGAGCTTGTGTAAATACCAAGCTGTTATCTGTGGTAACACCCACGTTATACTTTTGTTGTAAAAAAGCTTGTCGCGCTGTTTGCGGTTCGCTGACTATGACTTCCGATGATTGATAAATTCCTCGCGCAATAAGGCGGGATAAGAGCGCTTCTCCCATTACCCCGCCACCAATTAAACCAAATTTTATAGTCATTAGTCATTAGTCGTTAGTCATTGGTCAATAGTCATTAGTCAATAGTCAAAAATTTTGCAATTTGGACTCTTGACTATGGACTAATGACTAATTTAACTTTATTGTGCCATCCGGTTGGTTTCGTTGCCCCAAGAAGTTGGATTGGTTGATGCGGGGGGACGTGCGGGGCGTGCTGGGGGTTGGGGTACTTCATGAATAACTCCACCTTGGGTGCTAACTTGCACACAGCTGGGTGTAAACAAAAATATACTTTCGCCAATACGTTCTTGATGTCCATCTAGCGCGTAGGTACCACCTGCAACAAAATCAACAGCCCGTTGTGCTTGATCTGGATCCATGATTGTCAAGTTCAGCACTACTGATTTACGCTCACGCAATGCTTGAATTGCCTGGGGCATTTCTTCAAATGTACGAGGTTCAAGCACCAATACTTCAGAAATTCCGTTAATTGCTCCTGGCATACCAATCACATTCCCCATCGTCGATTTTGTTCCTGTTGCTACGTCATCACCCATTGTAGACATGGGTTCGCGCCAACGTCGATTGTTTGGGGCAGCCTCTGTTGGTGCTGGTTGGGGATTTTCCTGTTGATACAGATTTTGGTAGTTATCTGTATCAGGTTCTTCTTCGTAGTATTCGTACTCTACCTGTTCGTTAAGACCTACAAAGTCTCGTAGCTTAGAAAATATATTGTTCATTTAGTTGCACTCCTTCTGCAAATTGCCTCTAACTTATCCGGTTCATCATTAATGTAGCCAATCGAATCGCTACAAAAGGCAAATAGCCAATTAATTTTATCGCTATTTGTAGCATCTACTACTGATATTGGCAATGAACTGGCGCTATTGGGAACGCCTGTACATTAACCTAGATACAATAATTGAGTCAAGATTATATCCCAACAATTCTCCGAAAGAAAGTTGACTAAAGTTATGTTTAGTGCGTTTTCTCGTTTGTTTACTTTTGTTTACACTAAATATCTGGTAATTTATTGCACTGGTATGGGCAAAAGTTGTCTGTATCCCATACCCAGCGCTAATTGATACGAGAAAAAAAGTACGAGTACTTCTGCTTAAGTACGCTTGCCAAACAAGATAGTCCCTAATCGTACCATCGTTGCTCCAGCTTGTACCGCCAGTTGGTAGTCACCTGACATACCCATCGATAACTGCTCCATCTTGATATGAGACCAGTCTTGTTCAGTAATTTCCTTAGCTAATTTTTGAGTACTATTAAATACATAAAAAATTTCCGCATCATTTAAACCAAAAGGCGGAATTGTCATTAAACCCTGAATTTGTAAACTTTTGCACTGGTTTAGTGCAGGTAAATCTGCTAGTAATTCTGGGACAGTCCAACCGGACTTATTGGGATCTGGGAGGATTTTCACTTGTAGGCAAACTTGGGGATTGACTCCTAGCTGTGGCGCTAATTGATCTAAGCGCTGTGCTAATTTCAAATTATCTACAGAGTGAATCCAGTCAAATTGTTCCAGAGCTTTTTTGGCTTTATTCGTTTGCAAATGCCCAATAAAGTGCCAAGTAATACCTGGTAAGTCTTGCAACTCGCCTTGTTTAGTCGCAGCTTCTTGGATACGATTTTCGCCAAAATCGCGGATACCAGCAGCATAAGCAGCACGAATAACTTCAGTCGGCATTTGCTTAGTTACAGCAATTAACCTGACTGAAGGCGGTAGTGAAGCCCGAATTTGAGTAATACGTTCGCTAATCGAACTAATCATTGGAAGGTGCGTTGGAAGACACTCTGAAGTTGATCGTACTCCTGTGATTGACCATTGCGACGCAAAGTCCGCAAGCGATTTTCTAGCAACATTCTCGCTTCAGTACGTCCTATAGGCTGGAACTTGATCGCTTTAATGTCATTCACTACTAGAAAAAATAAGCGTTGGGCATAAAGTGTAGTGAACAGATCCTGGTTTTCATCAACCATGCAGATCCGATATAGCAAACCCCAAGTAGGGTGATTTATGTAAGTTTCCGAGTTTTCTGGATTCATCTATCAATCAAGCAGGAGAATCTATAATTTTTTTCGCAGTTAAATACAAACATTCGGACGATAATATCTCTTGCGCCAGAATATTTGCATAAAGTCAGGTGAGAATCAGCAAATTTTACCCTTAAACGGAGCTTTTGAAGACCGTTATCTCATCCTCATGGGTAGATGAAGCCAGTAGAAGAGGTAGGGGTCAGGGGAAAAGAGTAGAATAATTTGTACCATATTCCGACCCCTGAGTCCCTAGTAGCCTTCTCGCAATTGTCAATGGCAGCATGGAAAATCCCTGATGCGTTTGTTTGCAATTTCCAGTGACATTGGGATGCGCCCTTTGAAGTTGTCGGCACAAATTCTTATACTACTGTTTACTCTAACTTCTCTCCATGTTGCCATAATTATCGCTTGTTGGAGCAAAATAGCCAACAGGCGCATTCTCCTAAGAACTGTTCCTGACAAACAGTCTGTATTGTTACAGTTTGAGAGGAAATTGAGGAGTAGGGAATGGGAAATTTAATTTTAAACTTTAGATGTTGGATTGAATAATCTAAAGTTTTGCGTTTTCCTCATCCCTAACCGCTTTTAAATTTGATTACCAAAGACTACTCTTATTCCCCAGAATAGGGTGAGAATAGCGATCGCTAACCAGTCCCACGATTTTAAGCGCAAGTCGTGCCAAGGGACTCGGTGTTCGTTGGGGCTTGTAAAGCCACGTACCATCATGGCGCTAGCCATTTGTGATGCCCTCAATAGCAAATTTTCTAATAACCTTTCTGCAACAATCATCCAAACTTTGACTGCGCCTTTTAAGCCTAGTTTTTTCCAATTAATCGCCCTAGTCATGATAGAACGGATTAAATTCTGCACTTCTTCTAAGACTAGGGGGATAAAACGCAAGGATAAAGTTAAGGTCAATGTAATTTCTGTTACAGGTATCTTAAACCGTCGTAGGGGCTGCATTAAGCTTTCTATACCAGATGTAATTTCTTCTGGTGCAGTTGTCAAAAGATATAAATTTGTGCTGTAGATGACGGTAAATATAATCGTACTTAAGCGCACAGCTAAGTCTAAGGAACGGCGAGTTACTCTAACTGGGCCTTTGTGAAACAGCACATAACTATAATTTTTACTACTCTTTACCTGTTGTGGAACATCGGGAGAATTATTTGTATTAGCTGGCTGGGTTAAAACTTGGGGGTTAGCTGGTAGACGTGGCTGATAGCTTACACCCAATCCATCAGGACTAATGGATGCGATCGCAAATACAAAAAAGGCTAGTGTTAATAACCAGCCCATCTGTTGTTGCCAGACTCGTCGGGGAATTTTCGCAATTAGTGTAAAAAGTATTAATAATGCTACCAGTAGTATCCGCCAGAAGTTATTGGCAAAACTGTAACTAGTCAGAAAACTCATCAACCAGATAAACTTGACCCGTGGATCAAGTTTATGTAGCCAAGTTTGCGGTTGTTCTAGGTAAAGTCCTAAGGGTAGCGATCGCAGTAAGTCCATAGTTAATAGTCCATAGTTAATAGTCCATAGTTAATAGTCCATAGTCTGTAGTTAAATACTAATGACTAATGACTATTGACTAAATGACTATTGACAAATCTTACACGCGAGTTGCTCGATTGGCGCTACCGCTTTCCACATCTCTGACTTTTTTACTACGCCAAAGTAAGCGAATGGGAGTACCTTTAAAGCCTAACTGTTGGCGGAATTGTCTTTCGATATAACGACGGTAGTTGTCGTTAAAGCGTTTAGCTTCGTTGACAAATAAGGCGATGGTTGGTGGTTGAGTACTTACTTGTGTACCATAGTAAATTCTACCTTGGCGACCACCACGAGAGGTCGGGGGAGAGTGCCAACTAACAGCGTCTTCTAGAACTTCGTTAATCACTGATGTACTAACGCGGCGTTTGTGTTCTTCATTGGCTTTAGTTACCAACTCTAAAATCTTTTCTACCCGTTGTCCTGTCAGCGCACTGACATAGATAGTATCAGCCCATTCTGTAAAATGTAGCCGTGCTTCCAGATTTTTTTCGTAGTCGTAGATAGTATAGGAGTCTTTCTCTACCGCATCCCATTTATTGACGACGATGACGCAAGCCCTACCTTCTTCGAGAATTCTGCCTGCTAACTTTTGGTCTTGTTCGGTGACACCATCAAGGGCATCTATTACCAATAAAACCACATCGGCGCGGCGAATTGCTTTAAAAGCACGGTTAATGCTAAAGAATTCTGTACCATAATCGATGCTTTTCTTTTTGCGAATCCCTGCTGTGTCAATTAGGCGGTATTTTTGTCCATCTCGTTCGATAAAAGTATCGATCGCATCACGAGTTGTACCAGAAATGGGGCTGACGATGACTCGTTCTTCGCCGACAAAAGAGTTTAATAAACTGGATTTCCCGACATTTGGTCTGCCAATAATGGCAATTTTGATTTCGTTATTTTCTTCTAATTCGGTAACAGGAGGAATGTGTTTAATGAGTTCATCGAGTAATTCGCCTGTACCGTTGCCATGAATTGCAGAGATCGGGTAAGGTTCTCCTAAGCCCAGTTCCCAAAATTCGGAAGCCTGTATAAATCCCTGTTCTGGAGATTCGCATTTATTGACCGCTAGAAAGACTGGTACTGGTTGTTGACGTAACCACTCAGCTATTTCTTCATCTGCCGAGTTGGGGCCTGTTTGACCATTGACAACAAAGATAGCAGCACTTGCTTCGTTCAGCGCAGCTAGTGCCTGTTGGCGAATCAGGGGCAAAAATTCCGTGTCATCGTTAAAGACTAAGCCGCCTGTATCTACCACCTGAAATTCACGATCGCTCCAGTAAGCTGGTAAATACGTGCGATCGCGTGTCACACCCGGTTCATCGTGGACGATCGCCGTTTGTTCCCCGGCGAGACGATTAACCAGGGTTGATTTGCCCACATTTGGGCGACCGATAATTGCAACAATTGGCAGTCCCATAAACCAAGGGTAAGTAAGAGAGATACTATATCACATCTCTACATTTTAGCTACTTTAAGTCTGGATTTAATTTCTCCACCGCCTAGATGATTTACCACCAAGTTTAAATAAATAACATAACGGCATAACTGGCAGTCACATTACAGGAGATTCATCGTGAAAAATCGTAAGTGGCTTATCAAAGCCAGTATATTTGCTTGGCGATATTTACGTAGGTTATTTTGGTTAGGATTATTTTGTACTTTACTATACGCCAAGTTAATTGAACCAAATTGGATTGAGATCAATTCTTTACAACTGACTCTACCTCACCTAGCACCAGAATTTTATGGCTATCGGATTGTCCAAATCAGTGATATTCACCGTGACAGATGGATGACGACACGACGCTTACAGCGTATTGTTCACCTAGTCAACCAGCAACAACCGGACTTGGTAACAATTACAGGTGACTTAGTTACTCGCCATTTGTCGCCATTAATTCCATCTCTCAAGTTAGCTTTAGAGCAACTTACACCCAAAGAACGAACTTTCGCAGTTTTGGGTAATCATGACCATGAGAACGACACCAAAACCCTTGTCAAAGTTCTCGAACAAAGTGGTGTATCTCATCTTTGTAACGCTGTTCATACCATACAACGAGGCAGTGCCATGTTGCACATTGCTGGGGTTGATGATGTTGGGATGGGTAAAAGTCGGTTGGATTTAGTATTACAGCAATTACCAAATCAAGGTTCGGCAATTTTATTAGTCCATGAACCAGACTTTGCTAATACTAGTGCAGCTACAGGAAGATTTGATTTACAACTATCAGGACATTCTCACGGTGGACAAATAAGGCTTCCTTTTTTCAAGCCAGCTATTTTACCACCTTGGGGGCAAAAGTATTACTCAGGAGAATATCAAGTAGGCGAAATGCTGTTACACACTAACCGAGGTGTAGGAATGACAGGGTTGCACCTACGCTTTTTTGCCCGTCCTGAAATTACGGTGTTTACTTTGGTTACAGCAAAAAATGGGGAGTGGATGAAGAAGCAGGGGAGCAGGGGGAGAAGAGAACTAATAACCAATGACTATTGACTGTTGACTATTGTCAATTAAAAACGCCACCAGGTTTTTTGGGCATAAGCAATCAAGCCGATGGCGATCGCACCCAGAAACAATAATAAAATCACTCCACCAGGAATAAAGGTGAGAATACCAAAGCCTCTCAGGAGCCAGACAGCTATACCAATACCCAGAATTACCCCTAAAAGCTGAATTAATTTGCGATTTAAGGAAGATTGACTCACTATTTTTCCTTCGATTTTCAAGTTTCCTATTACCCAATCTTAATTTTTATAATCCGATGTTGCATATTTGCATGATGAATTAAGATTTGTAACTGAGACTAAAGGTCTTTGTGTCTACTCTACGGAAACGCCTAAAATTTTTAAATGCCACTCTGAAGGGCAATTATCCTCTGCGTATTTTCTAGTAGCTAGACTATCGACATGAAAGCTATTCTTTAAATAAAATTCATATCCTGGTTACATATACGGTTTTTTAAGTAAATTTTCTGAAAAATAACCTAAAAATGCTGAGTTTCAGAAAACTTGTGTGTTGAACTAGAACTAAAATTGATTAGGTTGGATTTCATGCCTTAGGATGGTGGGTGATTCAACCTATAAGGTGGAGAAGTTGAGGAGTAGGAATAATAAATTATGTCTGCATCTTATATTTCAGACCCAGTTATTGCAGGTACGGATATGACTTGGAGTCAAGAAAAGCAAAGCTTGTTGATGCAGGGTGAAATTTTAGTAGAAACGCGATCGCATACTGCTTGGGGTGGTGCTGTGTCTGCTTGTATGTACTTACCCTTAGTGCGATCGCAGGTATGGCAGCAAATCACTGATTACCCTCGCTGGGTACAATACTTTCCAGACATTACTAAAAGCGAAGTTTTGCAGCGTGGTGAAGTTAAACGTCTGTATCAAGCAGCACAAAAAGCTTTTTTCTTTTTCACTGCTCAAGTCGAAATTTATCTCAACGTTGTAGAAGTACTAGGTCAAAAAATTCAATTCCGTATGGAAAAAGGGACTTTTATTGACTTCACAGCCAATTTAGAACTCAAAGATTGTGGTAACGGGACTTTGCTAATTTATGGTGTCCAAGCTACTCCCCATATCCCGATACCTTCAATTTTCATTCAACAAGCGATGACTCTTGAATTGCCTGCAAATATGCGTAAAATGCGACAAGTTATGTGTCAGCATCGGCATTGCTGAATTCAGGTATAAATTTTCTTTAATGCACTCTATAAAAAAAGATATAGTAGAGTGCATATTTTATGAAAGTGTAAATTGTGATCTCAAACTAATGATAACTGCTCACTCCTACTGGGTTCGCATTCAAACCATAATTGAGCTAGTTCATGTTCAGTAAAATTATAACCAAGAGTAGATGCAAAATTGACTATTTTAGTCTCATCCCAATGACAGCTACCAAATAAACCTGGACGACAGCATTTAATAAAGTATTTTTGATAAATAGCTTCGTCTGACATCAAAACTTCATAAAAAGCGTTTGCTTGTTCTAAAGACATAAATTTTCTCTCCTGAAATTTTATTTTTATAGTTAATAACCCTTACATCCAATTGTTAGATTATTCCGGTTTGAGGAGATAAAAATCTACGAAAGTTTATTCATTCTTTAAATCAAAAGTTTGGCAAAAAAGTTATGTATATTGCAGAAGTGTTGAATGTTAAGAAAAAGCCAATAAAAATAGCCCAAAATATGTTAGATTTTGGGCGAAGGATTAAAATATTTTAGTTTAACAGTGATTATAAATTCATT
>NZ_JACJRF010000032.1 GCF_014697105.1 Anabaena subtropica FACHB-260
TCCTGAGCCTATTTTATTAAACCAGATTTTTGCCAAGCTTACTTCTTTAGGACGTATTCATCCCGTTTCTACGGGCGTTGAACCCTCGTAATTTGGCAAAGGTATTGCAATAAAGAGTATAATTTTGTTATCAATCCTGTAAGGCAGTACTGGCTTTCTTGGCGCAAAGACCCAAATAGAAGAATTTTAAATACTTGATTTTTAATACCAATTTAAAAAACGATGGCGACAGATAGACGAAGAAAACCCAGATACATCAAGCAGTTTTCAATCTAAAATTTAAAATCTAAAATCCAAAATGGTATAACTTCAGACTTCAATAGACTTCAATTTAGTAAAGACTAAAACCCAGATTCCCCAGGTGCGATTGTAAATGCTGCATTTTAGAAGCATGACAGCATCACCATTAGATATAAAGATACAGGATATTGACCACTGCGGTATAGTCGCAGACATATGTGATGGGATGAACCTAGTAGAACAAATTAACCGACTGCTGGGAACTCACCTCAAGAAATAATCAGTGCAGGTCAAGATGTCAAAGCGATGGTTTTGAATGAACTTGGGTTTATCAGTGCGCCATTATACTTATTTGAAATTTTTTTGTAAGTAAAGCTACAGAGCATTTATGAGGAGAAGATTTATTAGGAGAAGGCATACGCCCAGAACATTTAAATGATGACCGTTTGGATCGAGTATTGGACAAACTATATGAGGCTGGACTAACCGAAGTATTTGTGACGGTGGCGCTTTGTACAGCAAGTAATTCCGGTGTAAAAATGGACAGCCTGTACCTTGATTCGAGTTCGTTCCACGTCAATGGCGATTACATAAATAATGCCAAGGGTGAGAAAAAGGAGCAAACCTGGGGAATGTGGGCTAAAAGGAAGCATTCCTAATTTTAGTTTGATTTTAAACGTAGAGGAACGCAGGATTTCAAGCAGAGAAAAGTTTCTTGAAGCCGGGAAACCCTGCGCTTAGTAACTGTTAAAACTCATTATTCCCTCTTTACGCTAACCTCTAGCTTCTAGCCCCTCTTGATCTCTGTCCTCCTCCATTAGCGAACATGGTGCTTGAATCACAAATGGTAATTCTGTACCTATAAGACCGCGTTGAATACGTTCAGATCTTTCATTAAAAACCACAAATAAAGGATATACAGTATCAGCCCCTTCACTTAAAATATGACTGTGACGAAGGGGCATTAACCATTCATAATCTTGGTGTAGCAAAACTTGAGTTTGTCGCCAACGTCCCAACAAATCAGAAAAGTCTTCATGGGGTCGATGAATAAATAGTAGAATTTCGGCTCCTGTTTTGATTTTCCATTCGGGGTCACACATGATAATAGCCACATCGCAGGGTAAACAAGTCGCCTGTGTAGTTGCAGATACAGAATTACGCAGGTAAACGATTGGCAGAGGGATTATTATGACACTTTCATCAGGACGACGCAGACTAGGGATCATTTCCAAGTATGGACGGTGTTGCTTGAGTAGTGCGATCGCTGCCTGATGATTGCTATACTCTGCCAAGCTCGCTTCATAGTCAGATTTTTGCACAAGCTTAACAATTCAAAATTCAAAAAATTAAATTTTCTTATGTCTTATCTATGCCAAAGTTTCAAATACTTTGAACAGTGGTAAATACATCGCTAATAGAATTGTCCCCACCATACCCCCTAGAACCAAAATCATAATCGGTTCTAAAACGCTGGTTAATGCTTTTACTGCTTGCTCAACTTCATCTTCATAGAAATCAGCAATCTTCATCAACATTCCATCTAATTCCCCGGTTTCTTCGCCAATACTAATCATTTGAATTGCCATTGGTGGAAAAACCGCTTCTTTTTGGAGAGCAATACTAATCATACCTCCTTGTTGAATTTCGGCTCGTGCCGCATCAATAGCATTAGCAACAACCTGATTTCCTGATGTATCTCGCACAATCTCTAAAGAAGTAAGAATAGGTACACCAGAACGAGTCAAAGAACCAAAGGTGCGACTAAAACGAGCAACTGAAGACTTTTGAATTAAGTCACCAAATAAAGGCATCTTTAAAGAAAGTCGGTCAATTGTTTCCCTCCCAACACGAGTTTTATAATACTGTGAATAGGCAAATTTGAAGCCGACAATCCCAGCAATAATTACTAAAGACCACAAACTTCTCAAAATTTGGCTACAAGTCATTAAAAATGCAGTTAGTGGAGGTAATTCTGTTCCTAATTCTTGGAAGATTTTCGCAAAAATAGGAATTAAAAATACAGTCATTCCGACAAAAATACCAGTTGCTAAAATACCAACCACCACAGGATAAGCTAGGGCTGACTTAATTTGGTTCTGTAACCTAGCCATATCTTCTAATAATTTTGCTAGGCGGTTCAGCACTTCATCTAAAACACCACCCACTTCCCCGGCTTGAATCATACTGACATACAAACCATCAAAACAATCAGGATGTCTACGCATGGCATCTGAAAGATTTACACCACTTTGAACATCATTACTAATATCAGTTAGAGCTTGTTTGAGTTTAGCATTGGTACACTGATCACCTAATACTCCCAGTCCTCGGACAATTGCTACTCCCGCATTCACCAAAGTAGCAAGTTGTCGAGAGAAAACTGCCTTTTCCTTTACAGTAACTTTGACAAAGGAATTCTGAAATTTTTGAAAATCGAAATTAGCTCCAAAGCTTTGAAACTGTTTAAGTTCTTGAATGACGAACCCCTGATCTCTGAGATTAGTCCGCGCTTGCGCCAAAGATTCAGCCACAACTTTCTCGCTTCTGGTTTTTCCTTGTGTATCTCGAACACGGGCAATAAATGTCGGCATATATCAATTCAAATTTAATCATGATTCAATAGTCGTTAGTCAATAGTTATTACTAATAACTATTGACTAATTTTTTAATGTGTTTTGACAGATCCAGTTTTAGATCCTGGGGGTGGTGCAGAAGGGCCAATAAGGCGTTGAATTTCATCTGCTTTGGAGGTTTTAGACATTGCTGCTTCAAATGAGATGTTTCCTGCTTTATAATAATCAGCTAAAACCTTCTCTAAAGTCTGCATTCCTAACTTACCTCCAGTCTGAATTGCTGAATAAATTTGTGAGGTTTTACCTTCACGAATTAGGTTGGAAATAGCAGGAGTAACAATCATGATTTCCTGTGCCATGATACGACCATACTCGCCGGGCTTGGGGTTTTTCTTTGGCACTAATGTTTGACTAAATACTGCTACTAAAGAGTTAGATAACTGCACCCGCACTTGAGTTTGTCTTTCGTGAGGGAAAACGTCAATAATCCGGTCAACAGTTTGAGAAGCTGAACTAGTGTGTAGTGTACCAAAGACTAAATGTCCGGTTTCTGCTGCGGAAATTGCCAAAGAAATAGTTTCCAAATCACGCATTTCCCCAACCAAAATAATATCTGGGTCTTCACGTAAGGCTGCTTTCAAAGCATTAGCAAAACTTTTCGTATCTTCGCCTAATTGTCTTTGGTGAACTAAGCTTTTAATTGGTTCATATACAAATTCAATTGGGTCTTCTACTGTTAAAATATGTTCAGCTTTAGTGCGGTTGATTAAGTCAATCATTGCTGCCAACGTAGTTGTTTTACCTGAACCTGTTGGCCCTGTGACAAGGATTAGTCCTCTAGGCTTATCACACATTTCCCGTACTACATCTGGCAAACCCAATTTTTCAAAGTTAGGAATTTTGGAACTGAGCGCCCTTAAACAAGCAGCATAAGCACCACGCTCTTTATAAACATTGACCCGGAAGCGAGCTAAACCCTTAACACCATAAGAACAATCTAACTCCCAAGTCTGCTCTAGGGTTTTACGTTGGGTGTTATTGAGCATACTAAAAATCAGTCTTTGACACTGGTCGGCGGTCAGTACTTCTTCGCCTATGGGTGTGAGTTTACCGCTAATTCGGAAGTAGGGAGGTAGACCTGCGGATAAGTGCAGATCCGAGCCACCCATTTCAATCATCTGCTCCATCAAATCTTCAATCATCATTTCCATAGGGTCGCTTTGCTCCAATTCAAACTTCAAAATTCGTCTTGAAAAGTTGCTCTTCTGGGGCTTTGCTCAAGACCGCACTTTCTGCAAAATTCAAAAAATGTAGAGACGTAGCAATGCTACGTCTCTACGAATCTTGAAAACGGGGTGTCAGACAGTAGGGACAATCTAGCCATTCTGGTTGTAATAGGGCGTTACAACTCCGGCAGGTAAGACCAGTCTTGCGTTTAGCTTTTAACTCAGCTTCTAAACCTGTATCTGTAAATGTCACCCGTTCCACTTCTTCTAAGGTGGTAGCACCTTGGCGAACTAAGTCTAAGCTGTACGCCAGCAAGGTTTTCATCCCTTCTTCTACAGCTACTTCTTTGATCCGTTCTGTTGGTGCGTCTTCGTTAATTAAAGTTTGCAGGTTTTCTGTAACCCGCATCACTTCATAAACACCACAACGCCCTTTGTAGCCGACACCGTTACAAGCTGGACAAAGCTGATTTTTAGCTTTGGCTTCAGCGATCGCTTCTGCTGGTACAGTGTTAGCTTTATAGAAAGTAACTGACACTTCTTGAGAAGCAGTCATCCCATAACGAGCTAATTCCTCTGATGTTGGGTTGTAAGGGATACGACACTCACTACACACACGCCGCACTAGACGTTGTGCCAATACCCCAATCAAAGAACTGGAAACCATGAACGGCTCAATACCCATTTCTCCCAAACGAGCGATCGCTCCTGGGGCATCGTTGGTGTGTAATGTAGTTAATACCAAGTGACCGGTTAAAGCAGCTTCAATCGCTGTTTTCGCTGTTTCTTTGTCTCGTGTTTCACCCACCAGCAACACATCTGGGTCTTGTCTCAAAAAAGCCCGTAATGCTGTCGCAAAATCTAGCCCTTTTTCCCGAATTACCTGTACCTGGGTAATCCCTGGCAAACTGTATTCAATCGGGTCTTCTACAGTACTGATATTAATCCCTGGTGAGTTCTTCTCAGACAGTGCCGAATATAAGGAAGTTGTTTTACCAGAACCAGTAGGCCCTGTCACCAAAATTAAACCGAAAGGCTTACTCACCATATCTTGGACAATCTGCAATGTTTCTGGGTCAGTAATTAACTTATTGAGTCCCAGTTGCGTAGAAGAGTTATCCAAAATCCGCAGTACTACCTTTTCGCCGTAGCGACTGGGTAAGGTATTCACCCGGAAATCCACCTTACGTCCTTCAAACATCCGGCGGATGCGTCCGTCTTGGGGTAAACGTCTCTCGGCAATATCCAAATTGGAGATAATTTTAAATCTGGCTGTTACCGCAGGGATAATTTTTTTCGGTAGGGGAGGAAACGCTTCTCGCAGTACACCATCTTTACGGAAGCGGATGCGGAGGTTTTCTTCCTGCGGTTCAATGTGGATATCAGAAACCTTATCGTGCAGAGCCTTCGCCAAAATTCTATTGACGAGGTTGATAACTGGGGCATCTTCTGCACCCTTCATCGCTGCACCTAAATCAGCCTCCATATCGTCAGGAGCCTCTTCTAGGTCGAGACTACCGAGATTTTCTAAATCCTGATTAATATCTGTAAATTTTTCCTGTTCCAGGTGCTTTTGTCGCACAGCCAATTCATCCAAATATTGATTAATTAGCTGTTGGTAATCTTCCTGGGTGATAACCATACGCTGTAATGCCAAACCTTGTGGGCGCAAGATGCGGTTTAGATCATCTGACGCTTCCAGATTGTCTGGAGCAACCATCGCCACTAAAACGTAAGGCGGCGTTTGTTCATCATTCTTGGATAGTGGGACTAAACGATGACGACGGCAGATATCAACTGGGATGAGAGTTTCAATCAGATTACCCACCATCGTACTACCGATATTGTTGACCTCAGGATCGAGGTATTCAACACCGTATAGTATTTTCAATTCAAATAATTGCTGTTTCTTGTATTGCCTGAGGTACTCAGGTGATAGTTGTCGCCCTGTAATTGACTCCAAAACTTCTGTTAAGGGTCTACCAGACTTGCGACTTTCAATCAGCGCCTGTCTCATCTGTTCGGTATTAGCGTAGCCAGATTGTACTAGCTTGTTACCGAAAGGCGAAAACTCTGTTCTTGTAGTAAGAGCGGTACTGCGCCGTTGTGGTGACGAGTAAGTCATAGGTGAGCAATGAGTAGGAAAAACCTCTGCTTAGAGTATTCCCAGTCAGAGATATAAAATTTTCATTTACACTGAGTAAATTCCAGCCAAAACTTTATGAAAGGAGTAGGTGTGGAGGGATAAGAGAAAAATTTTTGATTTTTGATTTGATTCCTCGTTCGGAATACCGCCCCTATAATGTTTACGCTAACTGGTTCACCATTTGTAAAAATTAAGATGACGGTGACAACATTTCCAGAGAGATTTCAGGGAAAAATCAGTCTCAGTGTACAGCCATCAACTACAAGGGTTGTTCATTGTGGTGAAATACTGCTGTAAATCGCATTTGGGATGAGTAGACTTGAACAATGATCGACGAAAATAAACAGGTAAACAATACCAGCCAGCAATTGGGTGAATCAACAGAGGTAAAGCAAGTAATTATGAGTGAATCCCCAGCCGAAATTAACACTAACGAATTTGCTAGCGAAGTGACTGAGCAAGTGGCAACTCCAACTAATGTAGTGGGAGACACTACACTTACAGAAGATAATAGCTTCGCTGCAACACAGACACCGGAAGTTGATACAGCCGCTTTGGCTGAACTGACTCAACAAATCAATTCCCTCAAAACACAGTTAGAAGAACGTAGTACGCAATATATGCGGATTGCGGCAGATTTTGAAAATTACCGCAAACGGACTCAAAAAGAGAAAGAAGAGCTAGACGTACAGGTGAAGAGAAACACAATTTTGGAATTGTTGCCCATAGTCGATAATTTTGAACGGGCGCGATCGCACCTGAAGCCACAATCCGATGGCGAAATGACAATTCACAAAAGTTATCAAGGAGTTTATAAACAACTCGTAGATTCCCTGAAACGCTTAGGTGTATCACCAATGCGCCCCGAAGGACAAGACTTCGATCCCAACCTTCATGAAGCAGTAATGCGGGAACCTACGGATGAACATCCTGAAGGAACAGTGTTAGAAGAGTTAGTGCGCGGATATTACTTGGGCGATCGCGTGCTGCGCCATTCAATGGTCAAGGTGGCTGCTCCAAAGGAAGATACACCGCCTGCACAAGAAGATCAGTCGAGTCCAGCCGACAGTTAAGCTGTATTAGCTCGCCTCGCTGACCAATAGTGCTTGGGTTGTAGCAGAGGCGAGCATTGTTAGGGACTAAGAATTTTAGATTTTAGATTTTGGATTTTAGATTGGTTTTCAATTCAAAATCGCAAATCCAAAATCCAAAATTGAATACCCTTCTGCCGTTAGAGTCAGCCTAAATCCGTACCCAAACAAAGATAGTCCGCGTAAAATTACGGCAACAGCACTCAATATAAATACTTACGTATGGGAAAAGTTATTGGGATCGACTTAGGCACTACAAACAGTTGTGTTGCGGTTTTGGAAGGTGGTCAACCAATAGTGATCGCTAATTCTGAAGGTGGGCGAACTACACCGAGTATTGTGGGATTTGGAAAAAGTGGCGATCGCTTAGTCGGTCAACTAGCAAAACGCCAAGCTGTGACTAATGCCGAAAACACGATTTTCAGTATTAAGCGGTTTATCGGTCGTCGTTGGGAAGATACGGAAATAGAACGCGATCGTGTACCTTATGGCTGTGTCAAAGGTCGAGACGATACTGTTGATGTACAGATTCGCGGACGCAACTACACACCCCAAGAAATATCTGCCATGATCCTGCAAAAGCTCAAACAGGATGCAGAAAATTTTTTGGGTGAAGCTGTAACACAAGCAGTAATTACCGTACCTGCTTATTTTACTGATGCCCAAAGACAAGCCACTAAAGACGCTGGTACCATTGCGGGGCTAGAAGTTTTACGAATTATCAATGAACCAACTGCTGCTGCTTTAGCCTTTGGATTAGAAAAACAAGACCAAGAGCAGCTCATTTTAGTGTTTGATTTGGGCGGAGGAACCTTTGACGTATCAATCCTACAGTTGGGCGACGGAGTATTTGAAGTCAAAGCCACTAGCGGTAATAATCAATTAGGCGGTGATGACTTTGATGGCTGTGTTGTCAGTTGGATGATTGAACGCTTCCAACAACAAGAAAAAATTGACCTCGCCCAAGATAAAATGGCGTTGCAACGCCTACGAGAAGCAGCCGAAAAAGCCAAAATTGAACTCTCTAGCATGGCAAGTACCTCAATTAACTTGCCTTTTATTACGGCTGATGAAACTGGGCCAAAGCATCTAGAAATGGAACTCAGCCGTTCTAAGTTTGAAGAATTGGTGGGGCAGTTAATTGAAGCTACCATTGAGCCAATGATTCAAGCTCTTAAAGATGCAGACCTAAAAGCACAAGACATAGATAAGATTATTTTGGTAGGTGGTTCCACTCGCATTCCCGCAGTGCAGAATGCCTTAATTAAGTTTTTTAATGGTAAAGCCCCTGACCGTTCGGTTAATCCTGATGAAGCGGTAGCTTTGGGTGCAGCTATTCAAGCTGGTGTACTAGGCGGGGAAGTTGATAATCTGCTGCTATTGGATGTCACTCCCTTATCTCTGGGAATTGAAACCTTGGGAGAAGTATTTACTAAAATCATCGAACGTAACACCACAATTCCTACAAGCAAATCTCAAGTATTTTCCACAGCTGTTGATGGGCAAACCTCGGTAGAAATTCAAGTCCTCCAAGGTGAACGAGCAATGGCACGGGATAATAAGAGCCTGGGCAAATTTCTGTTGTCAGGCATTCCTCCCGCCCCCCGTGGTGTTCCACAAATCGAAGTTTCTTTTGAAATTGATGTCAACGGTATTCTCAAGGTTGCTGCCCAAGATAAAGGCACAGGTAGAGAACAAAGTATTAGAATTACTAATACTGGTGGATTAAGTACCAATGAAGTAGAACGGATGCGGCAAGAAGCCGAAGTGTTTGCCGAAGAAGATAGAAAACGCAAAGAACTAGTTGAACTGAAAAACCAAGCAGATAATCTGTTGATAATTTATGAATCTACTTTAAAAGATAATGGTGAATTGATTGGCGACCAAATGAAAGCTTTAGCAAGTGAAAAATTTGCCCAAGTCCAGACTGTAATGACGAATCCTGCCATTTCTCTTAAAGAATTTCAACAATGCTTGGATGATTTCCAACAAACTCTATTTTCTATCGGTGCTGATGTTTACCAACGAGCTAACACTCAAAATGGTGATGAGGTAGAGGTAATATCTGATAGTTCGTTACCCTTAGACATAGAACACACGATCAGTGGAACCTTAATCCCACAATTTAATTTTGATTTTGATGACGAAAGTACAGCACAGGCTGATTATGAAGCGATAGATTAAGGAGTAGTGCTGAATGCTGGGTACTGAGTAATGAGTGCTGAATGAGTAAGATTATCTACCGAGTACTTGTTACTCAGTACTCAACACTAACTAGCATGGGGGGTTTTCCACACCTAATGGTGCGGCTAGCCCCTCTAGTTCATAAGCAGGGTTTTCCCGTAGTACGTAGCACAATTGTAAAAGAGGCAGCCGACTTGGCAGTGAGATACCAAAGTTATGCTTTCTCTGCTCCCAACTTCGGTAGCTTTTTTCGGTTCTACCAGGAAAGTACTCATTACTTGACTTGTTGGTGATTTTTGTAAAGAGTAAAAGGTAAAATCAGTTATTAACATAATTTAACTTTGCCTTCTATCTATTTTCCGGCAAGTTGCCCTTGTGGTGTCTACTGCCTATTGCTGTCTTCCTCCTAACCTTTACCTTTGCTATATGGCCCGCGACTATTATGAGATTCTAGGCGTTGCTCGTGACGCTGACAAAGAAGAAATCAAACAAGCCTACCGCCGTCTAGCCCGGAAATATCACCCTGATGTGAATAAAGAACCGGGAGCCGAAGAGCGTTTTAAGGAAATTAACCGTGCTTATGAAGTACTTTCTGAGCCGGAAACCCGTGCGCGTTACGATCGCTTCGGCCCTGAAGGTGTTTCAGGTGCTGGTGTTGGCTTCCAAGATATGAGCGATATGGGTGGTTTTGCCGATATCTTTGAAAGCATTTTCAGTGGTTTTGCTGGTGGTATGGGTGGACCAACACAGCAAAGGAGACGCGGCGGCCCAGCGCGGGGTGATGATTTACGGCTAGACCTGAAGTTAGACTTTCGGGAAGCAGTATTTGGTGGGGAAAAAGAAATTCGCATTTCCCATCTAGAAACCTGTGAAACCTGTAGTGGTTCGGGCGCGAAACCAGGGACTCGTCCACGTACTTGTTCAACTTGTAGCGGTTCTGGTCAAGTCCGTCGTGTCACAAGAACGCCATTCGGTAGCTTTACTCAAGTCTCAACTTGTCCTACCTGTAATGGTACGGGTATGGTAATCGAAGACAAATGTGATACCTGTGATGGTAAGGGAACCAACCAAGTTACCAAAAAACTGAAAATTACCATTCCCCCTGGTGTGGATAATGGCACACGCTTACGTATATCCCAGGAAGGTGATGCTGGTCAACGTGGTGGACCCCCTGGTGATTTATATGTGTATTTGTTTGTCAACGAAGACGAAGAATTTCAACGTGATGGCATTAATGTCATCTCGGAAATCAAAGTTAGTTACTTGCAGGCAATTTTAGGTTGTAGATTGGAAGTAAACACTGTAGATGGGCCTGTTGAATTGATTATTCCGGCTGGTACTCAACCAAATACGGTGATGAAGCTGGAAAATCGTGGTGTACCTCGCTTGGGTAATCCCGTTAGCCGGGGAGATCATCTATTAACAGTGTTAATTGATATTCCGACTAAAGTGATCCCTGAGGAGAGAGAACTGCTAGAGAAGCTGGCTAAAATTAAGGGAGACCGCACTGGGAAAGGTGGTCTAGAAGGATTCTTGGGAAATTTGTTTAAGTAATGACGCTCTCTTCTTTATCAACTTCTGATGGTCAACTTGACCTCCGTGGCACTCCTTGCCCGATTAACTTTGTGCGGACAAAACTCCGTCTGGAGAAAATGCCCCCAGGAGCATTACTGGAAGTCTGGCTAGACCCAGGAGAGCCAATTGAGCAAGTCCCTGATAGCCTGACAATGGCAGGTTATCAGGTTGAACAAATTACAGATTGTACTGGCTATTTTTCTTTGTTAATTCGCCGTCCTCTAACTGCCCAATGAAAGTTTTAACCACTGGACAGTTCATCGGTACGGTGTTAGCCGTGCAAGCAAATTTTTACAAAGTACAGCTAGACCAAGAGGCAGGAGAGCAGGGGAGCAGAGAGAAGTCCGAGCGGAGGCTTCCTCCGATGGGCGAAGCCCCACCTTTGGTGATCGGAACTTCGGAGGGAACAAGGGAGAAAGTGCATTTGGATTCCCCTCTGCCCCTCTGCCCCCTGCCCCCTCTCCTCCTATGTACTCGCCGAACCCGGTTGAAAAAAATCGGTCAACAGGTGATGGTAGGCGATCGCGTGGTCGTAGAGGAACCAGATTGGGCTGGAGGACGGGGAGCGATCGCCGATGTTTTATTACGGCGAACCCAGCTAGATAGACCGCCAATCGCCAATGCTGACCAAATTCTGCTAGTTTTTGCGGTGGCTGACCCTCCCCTAGAACCCTATCAACTCAGTCGATTTCTGGTTAAAGCGGAATCTACTAGTCTGGATGTAGTTTTATGCTTGAATAAAAGCGATCTAGTTTCACCAGAAGTGCAGGAACAAATTAGCGATCGCCTATTAGCTTGGGGTTATCAACCACTATTTATTAGCGTCCAAAATCAAATCAATATTGACCAAATAGCCAAATATCTGAACAAGAAAATCACTGTAGTTGCAGGCCCTTCTGGTGTAGGTAAGTCAAGCTTGATTAATACTCTGATTCCCGACATTAACCTGCGAGTGGGGGAAGTTTCCGGTAAACTGGCTCGTGGTCGTCATACCACCCGCCATGTAGAATTATTTGAGTTACCCAATGGTGGTTTGTTGGCGGATACACCGGGTTTTAATCAGCCTGATTTGGATTGTAGTCCAGAAGAATTAATACACTATTTCCCAGAAGCCAGAGAACGTTTAGCAGTTGCTAGTTGTCGGTTTAATGACTGTCTGCATCGAGATGAACCAGATTGTGTTGTGCGGGGTGAATGGGAACGATACGAACATTATCTAGAATTTTTAGCAGATGCGAGCGATCGCCAAACTTATCTTCACCAACAAGCTGATCCCGAATCTACCTTGAAGCTAAAAACAAAAGGTAAAGGTCAAAGTCAGTACGAACCCAAACTTGAAAGTAAAAAATATCGTCGAACTTCCCGACGCACTCAAGTACAAGGGCTACAAGATTTGTATCAAGATGAAGAATGAGGCGATAGTCTAGGACTGAACGCCTATGTTTCTAAAGAGAATTGTTCTAGCAGCCAGGCGATCGCAGCATCAACTTCTGTAACTTGTTCACCTGCTGGTACAGCTGGACGATTTACCATAACAACCTGTACACCTAGTTCTCGCGCTGCTACAATCTTGGCGTAGGTGGCATTACCACCACTATTTTTGCTAACGATGGTGTCAATATTGTGTTGAATGAGGATTTCCCTTTCTTGAACAAGGGCAAAGGGGCCGCGATCGCACAATATCATTCCGGTTGGCACTAAAGCATCAGTAGCCGGAGGGTCAATCATCCGCATGAAAAACCAGATTGCTTGCAAATGGGCGAAAGCTGCGAGTTCTTGTCTACCAACAGTTAAAAATACTCTTTTTGCTTGATTTTCTAAAATAGCGGCGGCGGCGCTTGTACTATCAACTTCAATCCAGCGATCACCTGATACTTTCTCCCAAGGTGGACGGATTAACATTAAACGTCGTATCCCCACTTCATCAGCCGCCACCGCCGCATTGTGAGAAATTTGGGTGGCAAAGGGATGAGTAGCATCAATTAATACATCGATTCCCATCTGACGTAGATACTCAGCTAGACCAGACGCACCACCGAAACCTCCTACTCGGACATGACCAGATGGGACAGAAGGTTCACGGGTGCGACCAGCTAAAGATGCGATCGCTTCAATACCTGGGATATTTGCAACTCTGGCACTTAGTTTGGCTGCATCACCAGTTCCACCCAGAATTAAAAGGCGCATCTTCACAATTCAAAATTAACATTAATACTCTATACGCCCTAGTTGTTGACGGGTAAGGTTGGAATCCTGGCCAGAATTCCTTTTTTCAACGGTTCAGGGCGTTCTGACCAAGGTAGTAAACCTTCTGCTTGCTCATAGTATTTACTAGCACATTCCAGCACAGCAGAAGCACTGTTATCTAGAGTTAAATCCCCAAACATATAGGTTAATTTACCTTTGCCGGTAAAAGCAATAACACAAGAACGGTTGCAAGCACTCATACACTCAACTTCTTGAATCGGGAATTTATCTCGTAATTCCCAGTCTTGTGCTAGCTGCTGAAGTTCGTTTAAGAGTTTTTGACCACCACTTTCACCTACGCGTTTACCATCTTGCCAAACACTAGCGCAGGTTTTGCAGACAAATAAGGTGTGTTCCGCCACACCCACGGTATTATTAGTAGTCATCCGTACCTCGCAGATGTTGATAATAAGAGGAGATTTCGGCGGGTGTTCTGACTGAGAAAGTCAAAAAATTTGCCTTTCCTTCACAGTTGCGGGACAGCGCCGGATTTACACCGTTAGCCTACGGAATACCACAGGCATACTTTCCCCGTTACCTCTAGTGACTGCTCCCCACCAGAACCGAACATTCACTTAATAGTAACACCAATGTTTACAATCTTTAAAAGCGTAAACCTACACCACCTTGTACAGAGACAGCCGCACCGCCACCATTACGATAAGCATCAAAAGCGATGATGGCATTACCAAACAGCACCGTATTACTATTAGGAACGACGTAATCAATACCTGGTTGTAGGGCAAAACTAATTTTATCGCCTACGGGAGAGGCGCTATTACCACCAGTCAACACTAACCCAGCACCTAAGTAAGCATCTGTTTGCCAATTTAAGGGTAAGTCATAAGAAACTGTAGGTACAACGGCGGTATTCTGCCCTACTAAAGCTTGAGCGCGGAAGGAAATTGGTGATTCTAGAAGTTTGTAGCGAAAAGCCAGTACTCCCCCAACTTGGATACTATCCGTTAAACCAATGGTCGGACCAACACCCACATAGCTACCGTATGCGACTTGAGCTTGTGCTGATTGAGTGTTGACAACAAGACTCAAAGCAGAACTAATTCCCAAAACTGCAACTAAATAAGGTAAATACTTCATCACCCGACTCCTCACACCATCTTGGATTTTCAAGGTTCCTTTGAATACTTATGTTATCGCTGTTGCTGGTCATAGGTCATGGGTAATATAGCAGGGAATCGGGAACAGAGAAAAGGGAACAGGCTTGAAAGTCTCTTGGTATGGAAGTTTTCTGATGAAAGAAGAGTATAAAGATATGAAGAATTTTTCCTCACACCCTTATACTTACACCCGCAAATGACTACGGACAACGTGGGTGAATACCACCTTGAGTGCAAATGTAAGCTAATTGCTTACCATCTAAATTTTTGGCTTGAGAAAAATCTACTCCTTTAACTACCGCAGATACTGAGCCTAGTTCTGGAGTTTGTACGAATTGATCTGCTGGATCTTGTCTGCTCGGTGTGAGAATAGTGTCTTTAAAATCAGCGCCTGCAACATTGGCTCCCCGTAAATCTACAAGGCTCAAATCTGCATTTCGCAGATTGGTATTTTCTAATTTAGCGGAGCGTAAAATCGCACCTGTCATTCGAGTGGCGCTGAGGTCAGCATTACTAAGATTAGCTCGTTCAAAATCAGCACCAGAAAGGTCTGAGCTTTGCCAATCGGTTTTAGTTAAATTGGCAAAGGACAATTGAGCGCCTATAGCGATGACTCGACCGAGACGCGCACCATAGAGGTTAGCTTCTTGCAATTTAGCATCACCTAAATCTGCCCCCGTTAAGCTGGCATTTTCTAAAACTGCACCCCGCAGATCGGCTCCTACTAATTGAGCGCTGCTGAGGTTAGCACCAATTAAACGTGCATTCGATAAATTAGCTCTGTTGAGGGTGGCGCGGCTTAAGTCGCTGCGAGTCATGACAACGCGACTGAGGTTCGCATCAGTGAAGTTGGCTTGTTTCATCTGCGCTTGGCTTAAATCAGCGATCGCATCGTCGTATGTATCCCAACGTCCATCTTCACCAACACCACGAAAACGGCTACCCTTAAAACTAGCTTGGTTGAGATTGGCAGATTTAAACTTAACCCCTGATAAATCAATGTTTTCTAAAACCAAGTTAAAGAAGGAAATACCCGGAGTACCACTTTGACCTAGTTGAGTACGACTGAGGTCAAGCCCTAAGGTTTTACCACTGTAAACATTGAGAATTTTGTTAATTGTCTGCTGGTTGATTTGTAAACGTTTTTGCCGAGTTTCTCGTTCTTGTGATGCGCTACCAATAGAGTCTAACTCTGTAGCCAAAAACTGGTTTTTGTTTTGTAATTCGGGGATGGCGGCGGTTCCTATGCTGGTGAGTGCTTGTTGGATGGTATCGAGAAGGATGGGATCAGTTTCTTTCACCATCAGATCCGTCAAAAACTGGATAGACTGGGCATCATTGAGACTACCTAAAGCCAAAATTGTCCTCTGGCGGTCTTCAATGCTAGCTCCAAACTCAGGACTTAATTGTTGAACTAGTGCTAGAAACTGCTGACTATTAATTTTTTGCGATTCTTGATGGCTTTGTTGGGCTTGGATATAAACTTGAGTACCAATTAGAGTAGCCAGTACCGCCGTCATGCTTGTGAGTGCGACCCCAAATAAGGTGAGGCTGGGGTTTTGCTGCATTCGTCGCCACAGGGAAAGCAAATTGCTGTTGTCTGTAGCGATGACCTCCGGTCGGTTGGAGATCATCGCTTCTGGTTGGGGGTAGCTCATCGCCATTGCTGTTGTCGCTAATGTGGCATTTCCCTCTAATTGTTGTTCTGTCTGATGACTAACAGTAGACAAACTTCGGCCACTAGCGGCTACATCTACGGATG
The DNA here is from genome assembly GCF_014697105.1 of Anabaena subtropica FACHB-260. Taxonomy (GTDB): domain Bacteria; phylum Cyanobacteriota; class Cyanobacteriia; order Cyanobacteriales; family Nostocaceae; genus Trichormus; species Trichormus subtropicus. The sequence goes on from NZ_JACJRF010000032.1 coordinate 16,166, forward strand.
GTGCGGGACGATTGGCATCTATTACGTAAGTCCCTGCCAACCAATCGTGCAAAGCTTTCCGTCCCCGGCGCGCAGGTAAGGCTAAGGCTTCCCCTATGACCATTAATACAGCTAATGATGTAAACAATCCCAAGTTGGGAAAGGCAAAACTGTAACGCCAGAGAATATAGGCGACGGACATAGGTACAGTCCAGCGACCAATACCTTCTCGTACTGCTACGGCGGCTAAACCTGGGGGAGTACCTTCTTCGTTCACAACCTTAATGCCAAACCAACGCTTAGGAAGAGTACTCCCTGTTTTTGCTAGTAAGTATAATTGCCACCACGAAATGGTTGTGGGTGCTAACAAGGCTAACATCCATAAGTAATTCGTCGGCCAAGCTACATTACGAATGCCGTAGTCTGCCGGTAATGCCAAAGGTCTGGCGATCGCTCTTTCTGTAACTATCAATGCAGGGTGAAGCGGTACTCGATTAATATCACTTCTGGAATTGATGTATACACCAAGGCCAAAGGGAACTAAGCCTGTTGTCGCCAGCAAAGTGATCTCTGTCACCCAAGCGGCTAACCGTCTTGTTGTCAGGGGTAGTGAATTTGGTTTTGCCAGATTTTTGCTAGGTTGATTATGAATTTTTTTAACAATTGGGGTCGTCATTTAAATAATTCCCTTTAAAAGTTATTTTTTGCCGCTTCCGACATGGTTAACATATAGCGTTTCTGATTTTGCTCAGGTATACCTCTTAGAGGTTATAAGCTAGGGTGTACTTGATGTAATTGACAACTGCCATAAGACAAGACTATTGCTTATTTTGAGAATTGCCGGATACAAAAAATTTGTATCCAAGATACACTAAGCCAGCTAACAGTGCCAAAGATATTGCAGATACAACAACTTTCAAAACCATTTGGGCGATCGCTATACCTAAGACTACTGAACCACCAACAACTACAACTTTCTTCGTACCTGATAAGCCCTTAAACCAGAGTTGTAATTTCTGAAAATTAGGGTTCCAATTTAGCCAACTCAATGGGGAATTTTTTTCTGGCGCTGGAGGCTGGGAATTCATTTGTGCCTCTAGCTGTTGGAGACGACGCTGCAAATCATCATCTGGTTGAGGATTCATTGATCTTTTTTACCTCGGTTAACATCAAAGGGAATGGGTGGGACTTATAAAGAGACAGAGTAGCCAGGGTAAGCCGTGGATCAGTTTAGGTTTTTAACCAAGCAATGAGTGATGACTATAAAAGTAAGGAAAAAATCATAGTTTCATCAACTCCCATACCCTACCCCTACTCCCCTCACAGGTTTAAGGAACGTTGTTTTTGTTAGAGAAATTAGACAATTTGTGTTTTGGTATTCTCATATTCCTAGCCTCTAGTGAATAATCGCTTATTCCTAGTCCCTATTTTCAAGAGAGCTATCGTCTTAATTAGACACTTTATCTAATCTTTAACATTTAGCCATATATTCATTAACTTAGTAGATAAAATTTTATACAATCTATTTTGGAACATAGCCGGATTGGCAACGTCTCTTAGCTTAGACTATTTAATTTATATCTATAAAAAATGCTCTATAAATAGTCAGAAGCATTAATTTATATGAAAATGTTTAGGCTGTTGAAAGTTCTTCCTGTAGCTTTGGTCATGATCTTGGCATCAACCGAAGCTAATTTTGCTCAAGTACCATCGATTCAAATCAGGAGAAAGTTACCCTCAGACCCACTAGTTTTACGTGGTCAGTCTGAAGGCTCAGTCAAAAGTAATTGCGGCCATGTCGGGACTGAACCCAATCAAATTATCCAAGTTACAGAGGCGCTACCTTATTTACGATTAACTGTTGAAGGTCCTGGTAAACCCACATTGTTTATTGATGGTCCTGACGGACGGTTCTGTGTCTTAGCGGATAGTTACTCAGGAAGTAAAGCCGAACTGTCCGGTTTTTGGCAACCAGGAAGGTATTTATTACACATAGGTAATTTATCACCAGGACAGTATAACTACAACCTCTTGATTTCTCAAGAAAAACTGCCAAATAGCAGCAACATTAGGCAATCTCGATAAATTATTATTCAGTTCTAAATGCTGAAGGCAAGTAACAATAGTTACTTTCGCTTCTACTTGTTCCCTCTTGTTTTAAAACTAGACAAACAAGCTTCTAAGTGCGTACAGTCTTCACACTGGATTTCTTTACCAGGGTTATGACATCCACAGGGAGGATTAACAAAACAATCATTTGGGTTTGTAGGGAATAATTGCTTTTTGCGTAGTAGTTGTAAAGCAGCCTCTTGTAGACAAAAAATACAATCTTGCACCATCGTTATCTCCTATAAGGTGGAATTAAGAGGCTACTGACCACCTAATCCATGCTGAAACTCGATCTTCCACTACAAATACTCGCTTTTGCGAATTAGCACTTTCAGCCACAAGCACTTTCAATGTCACCGTATCTACATGATTAATAGGATGGTTTCCGTAACCAACAACTTTTCCTAAATGACCAGTTTGTTGATTAAGTACATAATCTCCAATGGAGAACATAACAGTATTACAACTTTTTAAAATAAATTAATCACACTGCATTGATCTTCTGTAAATGGTTTAGTAAAAGCCTCATACTTCTAGAGTGTTTTAATCAAAACTTCAGAAATATATTAGACCTATTCATTCTCTTACCTGAGATATAAGACAATTTTTATTGTTGCCATTATTCGCTATATCAGCAATTAAAAAAAACTGTGGTGTAGACTTTTAGGTTACACCACAGTTTTTTTACCAATGAATTAATAATGGAATTGAAAAATTCCCCTAATTCAAGCTTTTGCATTTGCTAGCTTGAAAAATTGCATTTTTACCAACTAACAAACCTAGTCCTATCACAGATAAGCTAAGTTTACCAGTACTTGAATTGATAGCTAAGTACTGACGTTATTTATTTAACGCTAGCTCTTTTTTCTTCTTCATGATTTCCAAATATTCAGTGCGGGTACCATCGACTCGATAATGGTCACAAATTTGGCAGAGTTTGAGAACATCCAATCGGCTGAATACTTTTTGGTGTTCAATTCCGTTATCATTTCTCCAACGCCAGAATGTTGTGCGGTCAATGCGGCGATCGCTCTCAGTCCATCTTCGTCGAGACAGAAAATCTACAACTTCTTCTTCATAAAATGAGTAGCCTTTTGGTAACTTAAGGAGTTCTTCTTTTAAATGAATAAGCGGTATGAGTGGATCTAACTCAGATAGTCTCATGCCAGCAAGCCCTTATAGTCTTGTGTAAATTCAACTAAACAGAAGACTTCATGCAAAACGGTATCATTATCTATAAGTTAGATTCTATACTGTACGGTTAATAAAAAAGGAAGTAATTAGGCTATTTGGGACTTTCTTAATGTATTTTCCCTTACTCAATACTTTCTATTCAATTAAACGAACAGTATAGAGCTAAATTATTAATTTATACAATAATCTAATTTATACTACCTGACAATATATATGCAACAAATTCTACACTAGATTACTAACAGTATCATATATAAAAAATACTAAGTAATTGTTATTTTTTAATCTTGTGAGTCTAATAACATTTAAAATATAGGTCAATAATGAAAACGATAAATCTTATTGGCGTTATTTTAAATACACTAATTAATTTAATAAAATATTTTTTGGTCTTTAGACTTATTTATTGCGATACTCGTGTCAGTTGGTTTTGGATCGAGTGTAATATCCCGTTCCCATGAGCGACTGCTGAAAAGTGTCCCCTCGCTTGTAGCAAGTGGCGAATACTGTTGGTGAATTTCTGAACATAGAAATATTTAATGAACCCGTTGTTTTAAAAACGTTGGGTTTCCTTGCGTCAACTCAATCTAGGGAACAATTTGGAATTAAAGTGTTAATAATTGTTAATTTGTGTATTATCTGGTGATTTTTCGTTTTTTTGTGAGGGCGTTTGAGTTTGGCTATCAGTAGATGAATTTTGTTTCACTTCCACAGTTGGAACGACTACAGAACCATCCGAATTTTTCGGTTCGATGGCTGGTGCTGGAACAACTACAGGACTTGATTGTGGCTCCACTTGGGGGGTGGTGGAAGACGGGGTGGTGTTTGTAGCGTTGGCTGGATTTGCTTTGCGAGATGAACGTATTTCGCGCAGTGTTTCTACTAAGGATGGTGTGGGAGAAGTGCTAGGTGAAATAGCAGGCTGTTGAGAACTAGGGCGTTGTGATTCTCTGGAATTAGGTTGTGGTGATTGTTCTGGAGAACTGCTGTTGTTATTGGAAGATTCTGTTTGTTGGTTATTTAGACTGCGCCTGCGGCGCCTGGAAGTTGAGACGGGTGTAGTTTCGTTTGGGGAAGCAGTTTGATAATTTTGTCTAGTATTATCTTGCTCTTGAGGAGAATTAGTGTTGGCTTTTCCGCCTATCGGTTTCATTGGGCGCTCTTCAAACAGGGGTTTTGCATTTGGCTGTGGCTGAGAGTGAGAAAATAAGCTGGTGACACTAAATCCGGCTGTAGCTGCAACTAAAGCTATACTGACACCTAGTAAAACTTTAGAAGCACCATGCTTGTAAGCTATTAACGCGAAATTTTTCAGGGGTGATGGTTTCTTTACAAGACGGCGTTTCTTTACCCCAGAAAAGTTTTCTTGCAGATGCACGGATAAATCAATAGTTGGCACTGCATGAGTGGGTAATAGTTGAATTGGCAAATTTACGCCACTACCTGGTAGTAATCGCAACCATTCTGCAATTGTTGGGGGGCGAAAGCGTGATTCTACCGCCATACCGCGCATGACGGCTTGATTAACTGCTGCACTGAGATGGGGTTGTAGTTCGCGGGGGGCTGGCATTTGTTCGCGATCGCGCAATAATGCTGGTATGGGAACTTGTCCTGTTAACAGTGCATACAAAGTTGCCGCTAAACCATAAACATCTGTGGCGGGTGTGCGTGGTGCTTGAGTTAAGTATTGTTCTATAGGGGAATAGCCCTCAGATACTATACCTGTATGAGTTTGTCGCACACCGCTATTAAATTCGCGGGCTATGCCAAAATCAATCAGTACTACTTCCTGTGTACCTTGGCGGAGGATAATATTATCTGGTTTCACATCCCGATGTAGCAAACTATTGTTGTGTACTACCTGCAATGCTGCCCCAATTTGGCGGATGTAATGAATTGCTTTTTCTTCTGGTAAGGGTATCGCTGGTAAGACAAAAGCATCTCCTAAGGTTTCTCCAGGGATATACTCCATTACCATGTAAGGTAGTCCATCCTCAACAAAAAAGTCGCTGACTCTAACAATATTAGGATGGATACAAGTAGCTAGTCTCCTGGCTTCATCTTGGAACTGACGCTCGAACTTCGCAAAATCAGGATGTTGTCTTAGCCGTTCGTTGATGGTTTTCATTACTACCTCTTGTCCTAAGTAGTGATGAATAGCCTTAAACGTAATGCCAAAGCCACCACGTCCTATTTCTTGGATGAGGGTGTATTTTCCACCCTGTAAAATTTGGCCTGCTAACATAGATAGTCTTGAGTCCTGAGTCTTAATTCCTGACGGAGCAGATAACTACTAATTCCTAATTGTGAGGAACTGGTAAACAATTAAAAATTAAAAATTAAAAATTGTTTCTTCAGATAGGGTTTTAGACACTCGACTGTAACATAAGCATTTATCCCTGGGGTATAAATTTCAATTGCTTCCCATATATTGTATTCAGTAGTCAGATTTTTCTTACTTTTACCATCCAAAATACTCTTAGGTTAGCTCCAACCAGAATTTTTTGTAGAAAAATCTTACATCCTTCATATAAACACTTTGTTTCAGAAAAACCACCTTGATTGAATACTTATCCGATTTTACTTCGTATTCACCATAACTTTAAGGAACTATATAGCCCTAATGTCTCAAAAGTCATCTCAAAGCCATCTGTCTACTTCACAAAATTCTTACACAAACAACACCAATCGTTCAGATAAATGGCAACAAAGGGTAGCACAGGTAGCATATCGCTTTAACCAACAGTATCAAAATCAATCCTGGGAACTACCAGCAGAAGTAAAGGAAATGCCGATTTATCAAGAGTGGATTTCTGGTATATTGGCAGGAAAAATTGCTTCTCCTTTCTGGGAAATTGCCCAACCCCAAAAGAATCAGCACTGTTTGGATATTGGCTGTGGAGTCAGCTTTTTGATTTATCCTTGGCGAGATTGGCAAGCGTTGTTTTATGGGCAAGAAATCAGTAATGTAGCACGGGATACCCTCAATTCTCGTGGTTCGCAGTTGAATTCCAAGCTGTTTAAAGGGGTGGAATTAGGGGCAGCTCATCAGCTAAACTACACACCATCTTATTTTGATTTGGCGATCGCCACAGGATTCAGTTGCTATTTTCCCCTGGAATATTGGACATCTGTATTACAAGAGGTCAAGCGTGTGCTAAAACCAGGGGGACATTTTGTCTTTGATATCCTCAACGCAGAACACCATCAAGCTGAAGATTGGGCAGTTTTGGAAACTTATTTAGGTGCGGAAGTATTTTTAGAACCTGTGGCTGAGTGGGAAAAAACAATTAACGCTGCTAGTGCTAAAGTAGTTGGGCGACAACCAGGGGAATTTTTTGATTTGTACAAGGTGCGGTTTTAAGATTGGTTTTGATTGTTGACTTTTGACTGTTGACTGTAATAGCCCAGTCCCCAGTTCTTAATACTAGAAGAAGGATACTATACTGATGTCGGTGGGAAGAATACGCTACGATTGGCAGCAAGCAGAGATTCGCGCAGTATATGACACGCCATTACTAGAGTTGATTTATCAAGCTGCTAGTGTACATCGGCAATTTCATAATTCTCAACAAATACAAGTATGTAAGCTGATATCGATTAAAACAGGTGGCTGTCCAGAAGATTGTAGTTACTGCGCCCAGTCTTCTCGTTATCAAACTGAAGTGAAGCCCCAAGCACTCCTGGATAAGCAAACGGTTGTAGAAATTGCCCAAAATGCTAAACAAAAGGGTGTCAGTCGTGTCTGTATGGGTGCGGCTTGGCGGGAAGTGCGGGATAATTCTCAATTTGACCGAGTTTTAGAAATGGTCAAAGATGTTACAGATATGGGTTTGGAAGTGTGCTGTACTCTGGGAATGCTCTCTACAGAACAAGCGAAAAAGTTAGAGACAGCAGGGTTGTATGCTTATAATCATAATTTGGATACATCATCTGATTATTACAGCACAATTATCACCACGAGAACTTATGGCGATCGCCTAAACACAATTGAAAATGTCCGACAGACTAATGTTACCGTATGTTCTGGCGGCATTCTTGGTTTAGGTGAAAGCATCGATGACCGCGTAGCTATGTTGCAAACTTTAGCCACCCTCAATCCTCACCCTGAATCAGTCCCGATTAATATTCTCTCCCAAGTAGAAGGCACACCCTTAGAAGATCAGCCCGATGTACCTATATGGGATATATTACGGATGATTGCCACTGCACGTATAGTTATGCCCACTTCGGATGTACGTTTGAGTGCTGGTAGGGCGAGGCTTTCCCAAGTTGAACAAGCCTTATGTTTTATGGCGGGAGCAAATTCCATTTTCTCCAGCGATGACAATAAAATGCTGACGGTGACAACTCCCTGTCCAGATTACGATGCTGACCAGGAAATGCTCAACCTACTAGGCTTGGAAATGCGTCCTCCAGCCAAAAGACCAAATTTTGTAGCAACTAATTCGTAATTGTTGCAGATCCCTGACTTTTTAAAGAGTCGGGGATCTAGTTTTTCACAAAGGATTTAGGATTGTTAGATTACAGTACCTTAGCAGAACGCAGACCGAACAGCAGACCTACAGTGATCCCGGTGAACAAAGCCAAAAAGCCAATATAAGCTACTATTGCCAACATTTATTTTTCTCCACAATACTTTACTAACTCTATTGAATCATCAATTTTTGGTCATTGGTCAATAGTCCATAGTTAACAGTTAGTAAGCGGTAGGGATTTTATTTTCCTTTGTTGTTTTCCCTGCACTCCTGTTCAACAACAGTTTGCGTGAATGTTAATCTGGAACTAACTAGAAGAGAAACTAGTTTAGCCTGCTGTAGCATTTTGGTTCTAGTTTCAGGACGGTAAAATGACACAAACTAACTTATCCCCAACACTTGCCGTCAATATTCCACCTACGTTAACGCTAACACTCTCTCATGAGCAGTTTGTTGAATTAGCACTGGCTAATAGAGATTTACAATTAGAACGAACTGCTACGGGAGAGTTGATTGTTATGCCTCCTACTGGGAGCGATACAGGATACAGAAATCTGGATATTGCTGGACAATTGTGGTTGTGGAATCGCCAGAATAAATTAGGAATAGTTTTTGACTCTTCCAGTGGTTTTCATCTTCCTAATGGTAGCGATCGCTCTCCTGATGCAGCATGGATACGTCAAGACCGATGGGATGCTCTCAGTATAGAACAACAGGAGACTTTTGCCCCAATATGTCCTGATTTCGTGCTAGAACTACGTTCTAAAAATGACTCTATAGATAAGTTACGCGCCAAAATGAGAGAATACATAGACAATGGCGCTAGTTTAGGTTGGTTAATTGACCGCAAAAATCAACAGGTAGAAGTTTATCGCCCAGGTCAGGATGTAGAAGTATTGAATCATCCTGTCAATTTGTCAGACGAAAATATTTTACCGGGGTTTGTGTTGGATTTAACTGAAGTGTGGAGTTGAGTAGTAAGTTCTTAGTTAGGACTTTAGTCCTGATTGTTTTAGGCTAAGACAAATATTCAAAACGAACTCGACCAAGTACCATAAACGCAAAAATAGTCAATAATTCTTGTATTTGGATAAAAATATGTCCTCCCCTGGACTTCCCAGAATGAGGTAGAATACAGCCCACGGCGCTTGTTGGGGTTTGGGCAATGACTTCTTTAATTAATGTGAATTTACCAACGCAGTCCTATGAGATTGCGATCTCATCTGCAAGTTTAGAGCAGTTGGGTCAAAGTTTGGCTGGGTTAAAACTGGGCAAGAAAGTATTATTAGTATCCAATCCCACTATTTTTAAACATTTTGGCAAAATTGCCGTCGATTCGCTAGAATCGGCTGGTTTTCAAGTAGCCAGCTATTCTCTACCACCAGGGGAACGCTACAAAACCCTTAACTCTATTCAGAAACTTTACGACATTGCCCTAGAAAATCGCCTAGAACGTTCCTCAACGATGGTGGCGTTAGGGGGAGGGGTAATTGGGGATATGACTGGCTTTGCCGCCGCTACTTGGCTACGGGGGATTAATGTGGTGCAAGTACCTACTACACTCTTGGCAATGGTCGATTCGGCTATTGGTGGTAAAACAGGTGTGAATCATCCCCACGGGAAAAACTTGATTGGTGCGTTCCATCAGCCGCGATTTGTCTTAATTGATCCCGAAGTATTAAAAACCTTACCTGTGCGAGAATTGAGGGCAGGCATGGCAGAAGTAATTAAGTACGGTGTAATTTGGGATGCGGAATTATTCAGCCAGTTAGAAGAGAGTCAACGCCTCGACCAACTCCGCTACATCAAACCGGAATTGATAGATGCTATTTTAACTCGTTCTTGCCAAGCCAAGGCTGATGTTGTGGGTAAAGATGAGAAGGAAGGCGGACTGCGGGCAATTTTGAATTATGGACACACCATTGGTCATGCGGTGGAAAGCTTAACTAACTATCGGTTACTCAAACATGGAGAAGCAGTAGGTATCGGTATGGTAGCGGCTGGACAAATTGCTGTAAATTTGGGACTTTGGCAACAAGAAGATACAGACCGTCAAAATGCTTTAATTGAGAAAGCCGGTTTACCGACAAAATTACCAGTCGGATTAGATATTGAAGGGATTATTGAGGCGTTGCAATTAGATAAAAAGGTTAAAGATGGTAAAGTGCGGTTTGTTTTACCAACACAAATTGGTGTAGTGACAGTTACAGATGAGGTGACATCTGATAACATTCGGCAAGTTTTACAGGAGATGTAAATTAATCACTAAATTCTGCCAAAATGGCAAATTTTCAGTGATGGAATCTTATACATTAAATATAGCTACTTAAATAGAGGTCATCGATAAAATCGATGATAATCTGACTATGAAACCTATGCAACTGAGTGCTATTGCTGAAGCACTTAGTGTTTGGGGAATTCACTAAATCCTACAGCAAGACGAACAAGCTAACTATTACTAGTAGTTCTTTTTTCGAGAAAGTTTGAGCAAAGATAAGTTTGGTATGCTGGCACCTGCCAATCTTAACCTTTAATGCTCTCTAGCGAATTTTCATGTGGTGGTGAAAACTTCGAACAACTTTCTATACTAGGGATGGTGTTGCTTGAACCAACCCAAAAGTAGTAAGAAAAAAGAGTAGAAGTAGTGGTTTAACTGTTATCGTAGCTGGTAGAACTTATAGTTCTTGCCCTTTTTAAAATCAGTAATCCTTGTTCTCCTAGATAGGATTACTTCTGCTAGATAAATTTGCAATTTATACAGCAACTCCTAAAATCTGCTGGAAGCTAACCAAATTAATTAGCTTCCAGCTTTTTTATGTGTTAAAAAATTGATAGATTACACTGGATTGGTGAAATTATGTAGATATATAGGATGTTTTATGCGGTAGGCTAATGCACCTTGGATTATTGGCGGTGCGCTGCGCGACAACACACTTTACATTTAATTTGTCTTTACATAGTTATAAATATTCGCGCCTAGCTACTTGTATTAAACATTTGCTTGTTATAACTTCAGTACACAACATAGCTACCTTCTAATACATTAATGAATGACTTAACAAAGGTATTTATTGCGCCTGAGGAAATTGTTAATTTTCTCAAAAAAGATATGAATTTAAAGGAAGTTTATCAAAAAATTTTATTTCAAAGGTTGATCTGGCAAGTAGCCGAGGTCAGAGGAATCACGGTGACAACAGAAGAAATTGAAACTGAAGCCAACCGCCAGCGCCGGGAAAAGCGTTTAGAGAAAGCCGCAGATACAATGGCGTGGTTAGAAGATCAGTTGGTTTCCCCTGAGGATTGGGAAATGGGTATTCGCGATCGCTTATTATCTCAAAAGTTGGCTAATTTCCTATTTGCTGACAAAGTGGAAGCTTTCTTTATCCAAAACCAACTAGAGTTTGAGCAAGTTAGTCTCTACCAAATTATTGTCGATTCAGAACAACTTGCTCAGGAAATATACTACCAAATCGAAGATGATGAAATCAGTTTCTATGAGGCTGCATACTTATATAATATTGATGATTTTCGTAGGCAAAAATGCGGTTATGAAGGTAAAGTTTATCGGTTCGCACTTCCATCAAATATAGCTGCTGTCATATTTAGAACTTCACCTAAACAGTTAGTTGGCCCTCTGCAAACTGAGCAAGGTTATCACCTATTTATGGTAGAAGAATTTGTGTCTGCTGAATTAACTCTAGAACGATATCAAGAAATTCTCGGTAATATGTTTCACCAATGGTTAGTTACGGAACTAAATAATATACTTAATTCGTCCATTACTCATCATTTACCAAAATACTAAATAGTCATAATACACATTAAATATTTGTCATCATAATGACGTCAAATGTGAAGTTGATTGATTTGATAGTTTTAATGTTAGCTTGAATACTACTAAGATGAGTAGTTATTATTTATTCATAGTAAAAATATTTTACTCGGTAAATAAGCTATTTTAAAAATTAATTTCGCTATAAGATTTATACTTAATTTGGGAAATGGATGTATCCGGGAAATACCCACCAAGATATGATACATTGACTAATGCTTACTCTACAGATGTTGAATTTTTTCAAAAATTAAATTTTCATACATTCTTTGTTTCATGCTTAAGATAGAGGGAAATTTAATATTTTTATTTAGAATATTCTATTTTAATGCTGAACAAATAAAATGGAGAATAAAATTATGTGCCTTATTTTTTTGTCTATTAAATAGAAGAAAAACTAATAAATTATTCAGAATCCAATCGGAACAATAAGTAATATTTAACTTTCAGTGAGTTTAATATAAAGATTTGATGAAGTTTAGGATTTTTTGATAAAACCTATTGACTATAGGATGAAAAATTCTTAAAAGAATAACAGTGGTGTTTAGCACTAAATTGATAACTGTCACTTTTGCTCTAATTTTGTCTTTTAATTGACTGTAGGCACATCATATTCGGCTGCTGAGAAAACAATTAGTGTTAGGTTAATGTAAATATATTTTTTACATTTATACCTAACCGTATATGTTTTTTTATTCCAATGTATAACAGGCTTCACCTTCTTTTTAGTGTCTAGAAACCTAAGTTTAAAGATTGAGAGGCTTACCTCTGAAGCAAAATTGCAGAGTTCGGTAACATCCTAAGAATCAGAGTAAGTATTAGAATTCAGTAAATTACCTGCATTGAGCTAAATACCAGCATTACACCAAGCTTCAAAAAAACTATCAAGTTATTAAGGTTAACCAGTGCAGAACAATTGGATTACACTTACGTCTCAAAAGGTTTGACTATTTTGACTACCGGATTCTGAATGCTAAATGCTGATAAATAGCCACCCTAATTTTCTTACAAATAGGGGGGTAAACACTCATCATCTGTATATCAGTGACAGATGAATTTTGTATCTAGAAAACTAGTACTGCAAGGTGAAATGTGTAATAGCTTACGGCTAGGCTAGGGCCTCAATAACTAAGGCTAAGGACAACGTAATTCGTAATTACGTTTTTGCAAGGTTTTCTACCAATATTTCTGATATTTGGCTTATCTATGCCTTGTTTTATTAGTACTTTGTCAAGTTATTTTTGGGGTTTGTAGTAAGCACTATAGTACTTAGAAGAATCAGGGCTAAAAACCTGAATAAGAACTTACTTATCCATAAATTTAAACTTGGCTTACTAATAGTTGCAATCCATAAATTTGCCGCAATTTTACATTAGACAGCAACTGGTAATGATTATGTCAAATACCTTTACTCAAGACACAGTTTTTAGTATTTACGAAAACCAAGAAAGCAAGTTTTTAACGCCTTTCCAACGTAAGGCTTTACTCAAACATTTACAAAATAATCTACAGCCAGAATATCGCCGACGCATCGAAATTATGTTAATGGCAGATATTGGTAAATCTCAAACTCAAATTTGCGAAATATTGGGTTGTTCGCAAGAAATGGCACGTTATTGGATTGGAATAGCCGAAGCGGGTTTAGCACACAAATGGAACGAACGTCCAATAGGTAGACCGAAGATTGTTAATGCTCAATATTTAGAAAGACTAAGAGAATTGGTGAGTAATAGTCCTCGTGATTATGGCTATGCTTTTACTTATTGGACTGCTCAATGGTTAAGCAAGCATTTAGCCGCAGAGTTAGGGATTGAAATTAGCGATCGCCACATCAATCGCCTGCTCAAACAAATGGGACTTTCTACTAAACGCAAAAGTTCCCAGCCAAAACCAGCTAATCCTATTGAGGATGCTGGGATTACAATTGGTGACTTACAAACTACCTCTAAGCCTAGTTTTAATTGGTCGATTAATTCGTAATTATGCTTGGTCTCAATAATTCAAAATTATCCAGAAAATCCCGAATTTTGAATTTTGTTGGCGCAAGCTTTCCCTACGGTGGCCTTAGCCTAGCCGTAGGCTATGAGAGAATTTTGAATTCCCCAAAGGGGTTGGAGGTAGGGAAATGCCATCAGGGTTTTCCCGGCAATATTTAGCCGAACAACTCACCCAACTCTTGGGTGAGTCTTTATCCGAAAGAGAATTAGAAAAGTGCATTTCAGCTTTAGAAATTATTGAACCACCCATTGCCAAACAATTTTGGCAAGCAGCTACAGCATCGGCGGGTATTCATATTGTTCTTGGGGGTAAAGTCAGGCTGCTAGATAGCACTCACAACTTAATTACTACCCTCTCAACTGGTACATCATTTGGGGAATTGACGCTGTTTCCTGACGCAGACTTTATTCCTTATGTCGCCAGAGCTTCAGTAAACTTAAAACTCGGCTATCTTCCCCAAGCAATTTTACAAGAATTGATGGGTGAAAATACCAGTATTGGCGATCGCCTGAAAAAACACGCCGAAACTTGGGATTTGTTGGTGCTATGTTGTCAAAATTCCTTATTGCCGCAAAATAGCTCGGTGGAGGAGATAATTAAAGCCCTAGCTTTATTTGAACGGCATACTTTAGATATTGGCTCACTACCAAATCAAATCTTTGAAGATACTAAGCTTTGGCTGTTGCGTCGGGGAGAATTAGTAAAAAATAGTGGACGCACATTTCAACCTGGAAAAATCTCTCAATACAGCAAACAGGGAACTTGGCGGGTAACGCAATCCGCTATTGTCTACATCCTCAAGAATGATAATTGGCAAGTAGCACAGGAATATTGGCCGGAATTGGGGAGTAGGGAGTGGGGAGTGGAGAGTGGGGAAAATGCTACTCAATCTCCCTTACTTAATCTTCCATCCCCAGTTATTAAGGAACCAGAACCCAAGCCAAAACAAAAGCAACGACGAGCCTATTTTCCTAGTCCGCGTGTAAAAGTTGGTCATTTATGGGGACGACTGACTAAGCGCTATCCCATATTTGAACAACAAAGTGCGGCTGATTGTGGTGCAGCTTGTTTGGTGATGATTAGCCGCTATTGGGGTAAGCGTTTGAGTGTAAATCGGCTGCGGGATTTAACTAACGTCAATCGTGATGGTGCATCGCTGAAAGGTTTAACAGCAGCAGCCGAAACCATTGGTTTTACTACCCGTCCGGTAAAAGCAAGCCTGGATAAATTGGCACAACAACAGCTACCAGCGATCGCACACTGGGAAGGTGTACACTACATTGTAGTTTATGAAATTAATAAAAGACAGGTAATTGTCGGTGATCCGGCAATCGGACAACGTAACCTTAGCCTGGCTGAATTTAAAGCTGGTTGGACTGGTTACGCCTTGTTACTACAACCGACAACTGAACTCAAAGAAAACCAGGAAGCGAATACATCATTCTGGCAACTGTTTGAGTTAGTTAAACCCCACACGCGGGTGTTGGTGGAGGTATTCAGCGCTTCTTTATTGATTCAAGTGTTTGGACTAATCACACCCCTATTTACTCAGTTGTTATTAGATAGGGTGATTGTTCAAGGAAGCACTTTGACATTAAATGCAGTGGGTTTGGGGTTAATGATATTTGGTTTATTCCGTGTTGCACTCAACGGACTAAGGCAATATTTGCTAGACCATACAGCCAACCGCATCAGCATATCTCTACTGGTAGGTTTTATTAAACATACCTTCCGTTTACCCTTGTCGTTTTTTGAGTCGCGTTACGTCGGGGATATTGTTTCTCGCGTCCAAGAAAACCAAAAGATTCAGCGCTTTTTGACTGGGGAAGCATTGTCAATCATTTTAGACTTGCTGACAGTGTTTATCTATGTAGCATTGATGTTTTGGTACAGTTCAGCAATGGCGTTGCTGAGTTTAGCGATTGTGCCGCCTTTTATGTTGTTGGCAATCATTGCTACACCATTTTTACGTCGCATTAGTCGGGAGGTTTTTAGTGCTACAGCTAGCGAGAATAGTTATTTAATTCAATCCCTCTCTGGTATTCGCTCAATTCGCTCGATGGCAATTGAACAAACAGTCCGTTGGCATTGGGAAGAACAACTGAATAATGTCATCAGAAAAACCTTCACCGGGCAGATAATTAGTAACAAATTACAAATTTTTAGTTCTGCCTTAGAAACTCTGGTGACTACGGGATTACTTTGGTTTGGGGCATGGTTGGTGATTCAAAACCAACTGACGATAGGGCAATTAGTCGCCTTTAATATGCTGTTGGGTAATATTATTCGCCCCTTTCAGAGGTTGGTAGTATTGTGGAATCAATTGCAAGAAGTAGTTATTTCTACAGAACGAATTAACGATGTATTAGAAGCAGAACCAGAGGAAGATTTACAACGCCAACATCGGCAATTTTTACCAAGATTACAAGGACATATTCGCTTTGATAATGTCACATTTCGTTATCATCCAGAAAGCGATCGCAACATCTTAGAAAATCTCAGCTTTGAAATCAAGCCTGAGCAAACCGTGGCTGTGGTAGGGCGGAGTGGTTCCGGCAAAACCACCCTGTTTAAACTGATTTTGGGTTTATATCCCCCGACAGATGGAAAAGTTTTAATTGATGGGCAAGATGTGACTAATATAGCCCTGCGATCGCTCCGTTCACAAATCGGTGTTGTCGATCAAGATACCTTTTTATTTGGCGGCACAATCCGCGAAAATATCAGCATTGCTCACCCAGACGCTCCTTTAGAAGAGATTATTGCCGTCGCCCGTTTAGCAGGAGCAGATGACTTTATCAAGCAAATGCCAGTAGGATATGAAACCCAAATTGGTGAAGGTGGGGGGATGTTATCTGGCGGACAACGACAACGTTTAGCGATCGCCCGTGCTTTGTTAGGAGACCCCCGTCTACTGTTGTTAGATGAAGCAACCAGTCATCTCGATTCTGAATCAGAACGTATAATTCAAAACAATCTGAAAACTATACTCAAAGGGCGCACCAGTATTATCATTGCCCACCGCCTGTCCACCGTGCGCCATGCAGACCTGATCCTGGTTTTAGATCGCGGCTTATTAGTCGAAACTGGAACCCACGATGAATTAATTGCCAGAAGAGGTCATTATTTTTATCTCAACCAACAACAATTGGCACAAGCAGGTTGAGGAACTGGGAACTACTTAGTGCTGAGTCATGAGTACCGTTAGCGCGGCGTAGAGCAGCGTGCTGAGTAAGTATCTTACTCAGCAATCGGTACTAGATGATACTCCATGTTATATCCCACATTTCCGCTAAATAATTTATGCCACATCCATCTGTTAATTCATCATCTGTACTTGTTCAACAACAGCCGGATCAGCTGCAACGAGGTCAAGATGCTCATGACTTCGTTGATTATCGGACACAGACAGGAACGGAGACAAACGATTGGTTTTACGGCACAGAAGAACTACTAGATGCTTTACCGCAGCGCTGGACGCGCTCCATGCTGTATTTGCTCATCAGCTTTACAATCGTTGTTTTACCTTGGGCAATGTTCACCAAGGTAGATGAAACTGGCAGCGCCAGAGGGCGTTTAGAACCCCAAGGCGCAACGCAAAAATTAGGTGTTGCGATTACCAGTAATGTCAAAGCTGTGAATGTGGAAGAAGGAGCGACTGTCAAAGCCGGACAAGTGCTATTGGAATTAGATTCTGATGTGTTGCAAACACAGGTAGAGCAAGCGCAGACAAGGTTAGAAGAACTGATCAATCGTCAAGGACAACAAGAACTACTCAAAAACCAATTGATGTTAACAATTAACATCCAACAACAGCAAAATCAAGCCCAAGAATTAGAAAAGATGGCTCAAGTCCATCAGGCGCAGCAAAATCTTGATGCTAGACAAAGTACATATAACTTACAAAAATTAGAAAAATTGTCTCTAGTTGAACAAGCTAGGCAAAATATTAATTCCGCTCAATTAGCTAGGAATTTAGCTAATAGTCGTTTGCAAAGAGATATTAAGGAAGTTGCACGCTATCGCCAACTGTTAAAACAAGGTGCGATCGCGCAAATTAAAGTTGTAGAACTAGAAAAGATAGCTGAAGAAAGTCAACGTTCTCTATTGCAAGCTAATGCTGATTTTACTCAAGCCCAATTACGCTTGCAAGAACAAGGCAGCCGTTATCAAACAACTGTCAGCCAAACTTTAGCTGACATTGAGCAAGCAAAACTCCGGCTACAAGAACAGCAAAGTAGCTATCAAAGCCTTGTACAAACAGGTAAATTGGCGCTGTTAAGAAGTCAGGAACAACTCAAAGACCTGCAAAACCAACTAACGACATTGCAATCAGAAATCATCCAAACCAAGAGCCAGATTAACGCCTTCAAGATTCAAATGCAACAAAGAATAGTGCGATCGCCTGTTGATGGTACGATTTTTGATCTGCCTATCGACAAACCAGGCCCCGTAGTTGAAGCTGGACAGATCGTTGCTCAAATTGCTCCCAAGAATGCAGCATTAGTTCTCAGAAGCTCAATGCCTAGTCAACACAGTGGTTTCTTGAAGGTAGGAATGCCAGTTAAAATCAAATTTGATGCCTATCCTTTCCAAGATTATGGAGTATTGCCAGGACGTGTTAGCTGGATTTCTCCTGACTCGAAAATACAAACTACAAGCCAGGGCAACATAGAAGTTTATGAAATGGATATTACCCTAGAGCATCCTTATATTCAAGCTGGTAATAAGCGGATTTCCTTAACTCCTGGTCAATCAGCAACCGCCGAAGTAATTATCCGTCAGCGTCGAGTTATTGATTTCATCTTAGACCCATTCAAGAAGTTACAAAAAGGTGGGTTAGAGCTTTAACTTTCTTCCTTAATTTGTCTGCCAATAATTTTTTGTAGCGTGTGTTGTCCCATAGTGCAACACACCATCTAAGATTTCCCGTGCGTTATGGACGTTAGTTCTAACTCACGCTACTTAAATAGAACATAATAAATAATTCAAAGTTTGTAGTCAGGAGTTTAGTCCTAATAAAAGGGCTAAATCCCTCACTATGAACTAAATTTATGCTATTTATTAAGAATGAAATCGGACTATCATATTAATTATTGAAGATTGAAAACTATCACTAGATAGAGTCTAGAAAACATTTATCACGCAATCATAATAAATGAATAATTACTGCAAAATATCAATTTAATTTAGTTGAAAAACGGGAGAGAACGTAATATGGATAAATTATTGAAAATGTCAGCCGAAGACATTATTAATCACCTGAAATTATCTTTCCAAGTTCCTAGTATATTAGAAGCGATCGCTACTCAGAGAATTATTGCCCATACAGCCGCAGAAGTCGGAATTGAATTAAGTGTAGAAGAACTACAACAAGCGGCTGATAGTATGCGCTTGGCTAACCGCTTACTGAAAGCAGATGATACTTGGAATTGGCTACAAAAACACTACCTAACTATAGATGATTTTGAAGAAGTAGCGAAAACAAACTTACTGTATATGAAATTAGCGGAATATTTATTTGCAGAAAAAGTTGAACCTTATTTTTATGCTCACAAAATTGATTATACTGGAGCGGTAACTTATGAAGTTATTTTAGATGACGAAGACTTAGCTTTAGAGTTATTTTATGCTTTACAAGAGGGCGAAATCAGCTTTCAAGAGATCGCCCGTCAATATATCCAATATCCCGAAATTCGCCGCGCTGGAGGGTATCAAGGTACTCGCTATCGTCAAGATTTTCGTCCAGAAATAGCAGCCGCAGTTTTTGCTGCAACCCCTCCCCAAATTCTTAAACCAATAATTACACCCCAAGGAGTACATATAATTGTTGTTGAAGAAATCATTACACCAGAATTAGATGAGTCACGACGGATTCAAATACTTAAAGATTTTTTTACTAATTGGTTACAACAACAAATTACTAATTTAGAACTTGTGGCTGACCTTTCTCAAAATGGCTATTCTCCATCCTCATCAGAATTGCCAAAACCAGCCTAAATGGGGAATAAATTAAATTTATCCCTCTCTGTGCCTCTGTGATGTAAGCTTTTTTAGGGACTTCCAGATAAAAAATATCCAAGTAGGTTGGGTGCGTCAGTGCAAGAAAATCTAGCTGTACCAAGAAATTATTCATACTGACGCACCCTACTAACCGTCAATTTGGAATAATTTTTTTTGGTGTTCCCTTATTGAACCACATAGGCACAGAGTAAATAATTTTAAAATCTGTTAAAGATGACTTGAGTCTATAGCTATAATCTTTGTTTTTATCGCCACGAACTTAACATTTATACTATTGGTTTTACGAATTTTAATAATGTTAGGTGTGGGATTATTTTTACGTAAGCGAATATAGGTACGATAAGGGATATATGTAAGAGGATTATAACCAACTGTCTGGAGGATTAATACACAAGCCCAAGAATACTTACCAGTAGATATAGCCTTAAGAATAGCCTCCCATTCTTCAGTGAGAATTGCACAGTCAGAAAGTTGATGATGCTGGGAAAGTTCTTGAGTCATAAGCCTAAATTTTAAGTATTATTGAGAAATAGCCTTTTGCCCAACCGGAATAGCTGCCAAAACCTGTTTACCGAGTGAAAAATCAGTCAACTCAATATCAATACATCTCTAACTTCAATGATGAAGATGAAATTTGAAGATTACAAAGGTGTATAGATATCTTCGGAGTAAGCATTGAGGTAAGGACGCTGCAATTCAATGTTGAGTGAAGAGAAGTGTTGCAAAATTGCAGTCATCCTACCTATTGGCGTATCATTACCTTGTTGCCAAGCCTCCAACAAACCATTAGCCACAATTTGACAACGGTGTGTCCCAAAACTTTCGTTTTCGCCAAATCTATGGTTTGGTTCTTCTGCGATCGCTAACCCAGATGCGATAGGCTTAGTAAATAGGGGTACTTGTTCCTGAAAATGCCCTTGATTTTCTGCATAAAGCCTCTCTAGGACAGGGTGAACCTTTTCATAGTCATTTTTACCAAAATACAGCACGGCTGAGTCATAGCGGTCATAATCAGAAGGATTATATAGTGCTTTAAATGTGAAGTTAACAGGGATAGCGTTGAGGTGTGTAGTCAAATTGTCCATGACAGCAACTGCACCATCTGGTGTTAAGTTGAAGTAGACACGCACCAGAGTTTGATTGTGTGGTGCAGCACCTGCGTTTGCTACAGCCATATAAAATCCATTTTGGACTAGATTTTTCGGCAGTTGGATACCAACAGAGTCATCTATAGTATTAGTTTCCAAACCACCCCGTTCAACGTGCAGAGTCAAACCATCTCGATACACAGCGAAAGTACCATCTGATTCTTCTCTAACTACTTGCCAACCATAATTCCAGTAGCCAGTACCTCTGTTATTTTCATGCAGGCGATCGTAAAAAGCTAGGTCTACACCCAAAAATGTATTATTCTCTAAATTTTGGTTGACGGCTAAATTAGATATCTCTGCATCAGATGCCAAAACACTTTTCAATGAACCATTGTAATAAATACCGTAAAGAAAACTACGCAATTGCTGACTCAAGTACTTATTTTGTAAATCTGAAGATAATTTTTGAAACCGAGATACTGAAGACTCAGGTAACTCTAAGGCTTTATAGTTTGGATGCTTAATACAATACTGAGACTGAATTTCAAGATTATGAATAATGTCTTGCAATGATATCTGCAATGACTCTGGAATATCCGACAATTGCACAGATAGAGAATCTAATAGTTGCATAGAGATTTGTCCATAAATGATTTTGAGAGATGAGGGGGATGAGGGAGATAGAAAGATAAGGTAAGTAGAAATTCTTCCCTATCTCCCCCCACTCCCTAATTAACGCTGAGACAAACTTGCAGGTGAAATATCTGATAACTGCACACCAAGAATTGTGGGGATAGATGCTTCTGGACGACACAACAAACTTTTGGCGACTTGCAGCATACAAATACCTGCATTCCCAAAGGTTTTTTCATACTGGAGTTGAGCTTGAATAGCGGTAACTAAAGCTAAACCACAAAATTGCATTACCCGTTGTAAGAAATCTGGCCGATGTTCTAAGATTTCTGGGAAATTAGTGAGATAAGCCGTTACTAACTCTCTCATTGAAGGTTGGAGAACATACAAGGGGGTAGCTGCTAGACGTAAAGACTCTTCAAGAGCAATTGATTTACCAGTAACCATGCTGTACAACCAAATTTGCAAGTAGCTGGCGATGACTGTACCTAAATCATTTGCGGGGTCTCCCCAATTACCACGTTCCCAGTCAATTAAGCGGACAATATTTTCATCATCTGCATCTTCCCAATTGAGAGAGAGAAGAATATTGTTCAACTTCAGGTCATTATGGGTGAGACAACAGGGAGTAAAGCTATTGAGTAATTGTGCGATCGCCTGACCCAAACTATCGTAACGTTGATATAGAGCAAAAAATCTCAGACCATCAGCAGGAACCTTACCAAATATTTCTGGAGCCAGTCTTTCTAATCCCCGATTTAGATTAGGTGTTGTGGGGTTAAGTGTAGTATCACTAGGATTTTGAAAGAACTCTCGATACTTTTCACTGTTAAATGATGTGCGATGAATTAATGCCAAAGTATTGCCAACTGCCTTTGCTAGCTGAATGGGAAATAAATTTAAATTCTCCTTGGCATAAAAATCCATCAAATCTCGATAATTATCAAGATAATTGAAAATAATAATAGAATTTTCCCAATTAAACTGTACTGCTTCTGATAAACGGGAACGTATATGGCTAAGTTCTGGAAATTTTCTCACAAAATCGTGAATGCGCCATTCTAGCAAAAATTCACCAGTTGTTTTTCCTTCTAAATTATGACGCTCTTGTTTAACAAGCAGTTTCCTCCCGTCTGGAAAAGTAACTAATAAATTAAAGTTTTTAGCAGGTTTTAGCTCTATTTTGCTTAAGGACTGCTCATCAGAAGTACACAAATTTAACGAAATTAGGTACTCGAATACATTTTGAGAACTCAAGATAAATGGTGGCATAGTCAGAAGATGATTTACAACATTAATAATTATTTTTTTAGGGTTGCAACAATATGCGGTATTGAACTGATATTGTAAAAGCTACTAAGTTTTTGTTAGATGGGAGCAAACTTGAATCTTTATTGAATATTTATAAATAAGATTCAAATTAGCTTTAGCTTTTGTTTTCTATTGTCTGTTTTTAGCTAAATATGAATCCACTAGTTCTACAATAGTAGCTATTGCAAATGCTACAATAGCAAATTCAAAAACCTTTTCTACAAATTCTAATATTTGAGTAGGAGAATGATTGTTTCCACCATATATTAATTTACAATCTCCGTCATTTAGGTCAATAAAAATTTTTTCCGAATCATTAAAATGTAATTCAGTAATAACTATTTTGGACATTTTTGTATTGGTCAAATAACTGACGTTTAATAAAAATACTTTAGATAAAGTACTTTTATTGTACTATTATTAAAATCAGAGTTATATCCTCAGCTTAAATTTATACTTAAGAGAGATTACAAGCGATTAAACAATATATTGTTTAATCGCTCATGGCACAATCTCAACAAAGCTATTGAGCTTAGTATTTATGCAGCAGAACTGAAAGAAATTGCCAAGTGTCCAATAGCATCAATACCATAAGTGATGACACCAAACTCAAATCCTTTCGCCGCTAAATCTAAAACTCCGTTGGTGCTTTTAGAATAGTTACCACCATGAACGGAATCATCAAGATTGTTCAATTCATTAAGGAAGCTTTCAGAATCTTGGAATAATTCTGAACCAGTAGCTTGTAATTCCTTAACAGCAATAAACGCCATGATTGACTCCTAAAATAATTTTGGTTTGCAATGGAAAGTGCAGGCGATTAAGCTGAATATTTTGATATAGCTTAATCGCTGTTGTCTCAATTTCAACAGAGCTTTTAACTTAGTACTTATAGAGCAGAACTGTAAGACTTAGCTAGGTGTCCGATAGCATCAATACCATAAGTGATGACACCAAACTCAAATCCCTTCACAGCCAAGTCTAAAACTCCATTGGTAGTATTAGAATAGTTACCACCATGAACCGAGTCATCAAGATTGTTCAATTCATTGAGGAAGCTTTCAGAGTCTTGGAATAATTCTGCACCAGTAGCTTGTAATTCCTTAACAGCAATAAACGCCATGATTGACTCCTAAAATAATTTTGGTTTGCAATGGAAAGTGCAGGCGATTAAGCTGAATATTTTGATATAGCTTAATCGCTGTTGTCTCAATTTCAACAGAGCTTTTAACTTAGTACTTATAGAGCAGAACTGTAAGACTTAGCTAAGTGTCCAATGGCATCAATACCATAGGTGATAACACCAAACTCAAATCCCTTCACAGCCAAGTCTAAAACTCCATTTGTAGTTTTAGAATAGTTACCACCATGAACCGAGTCATCAAGATTGTTCAATTCATTGAGGAAACTTTCAGAATCTTGGAATAACTCTGAACCAGTAGCTTGTAATTCCTTAACAGCAATAAACGCCATGATTGACTCCTAAAATAATTTTGGTTTTTAATAGAAAGTGCAGGCGATTAAGAAGTTCAAAACCTAATCGCTCATGCCACAATTTCAACAGAGCTATTGAGATCGATTCTTCACGCAGTCAGCAAGTGAATTTTAGTAATAACCGTTACCAGCATCGCTGAAAGACTTAGCTAGGTGTCCGATAGCATCGATACCATAAGTGATGACACCAAACTCAAATCCCTTCACAGCCAAGTCTAAAACTCCATTTGTAGTTTTAGAATAGTTACCACCATGAACAGAGTCATCAAGATTGTTCAATTCATTGAGGAAACTTTCAGAATCTTGGAATAACTCTGAACCAGTAGCTTGTAATTCCTTAACAGCAATAAACGCCATGATCGACTCCTAAAATAATTTTGGTTTTTAATAGAAAGTGCAGGCGATTAAGAAGTTCAAAACCTAATCGCTCATGCCACAATTTCAACAGAGCTATTGAGATCGATTCTTCACGCAGTCAGCAAGTGAATTTTAGTAATAACCGTTACCAGCATCGCTGAAAGACTTAGCTAGGTGTCCGATAGCATCGATACCATAGGTAATGACACCAAACTCAAATCCCTTTTCAGCCAAGTCTAAAACTCCATTTGTAGTTTTAGAATAGTTACCACCATGAACAGAGTCATCAAGATTGTTCAATTCATTAAGGAAGCTTTCAGAGTCTTGGAATAATTCTGCACCAGTAGCTTGTAATTCTTTAACAGCAATAAACGCCATGATTGACTCCTAAAATAATTTGTGTTTTGCCGAAAGCATAAGCAATTAAGCTTGATAACTGAATATTACTTAATCACTTATGCCACAATTAAAACAGAGCTATTTAGCTCGGTCTTTACTCACCAGCTAATGAGAAATTAGTAGTAACCACCATTAGCAGAACTGAAAGACTTAGCTAGGTGTCCGATAGCATCGATACCATAAGTGATGACACCAAACTCAAATCCCTTCACAGCCAAGTCTAAAACTCCATTGGTAGTATTAGAATAGTTACCACCATGAACAGAGTCATCAAGATTATTCAATTCATTGAGGAAGCTTTCAGAGTCTTGGAATAACTCTGAACCAGTAGCACGTAATTCCTTAACAGCAATAAATGCCATGATTGACTCCTAAAAGGATTTGCTTTTTTACTAGAAAGTGCAGTCGATTAAGTTTTATATGTTGATTTTGCTTAATCGCTCATTCCACAATTTCAACAGAGCTATTTAGCTCGAAATTTATGCAGTGACTAATGGAAAATTACTAGTAACCGTAACCGCCACCAGCAGAACTGTAAGACTTAGCTAAATGTCCAATAGCATCGATACCATAGGTAATGACACCAAACTCAAATCCTTTTACTGCTAAATCTAAAACTCCATTGGTGGTATTAGAATAGTTACCACCACCATGAATAGAGTCATCAAGATTGTTCAATTCATTGAGGAAGCTTTCAGAATCTTGGAACAATTCTGAACCAGTAGCTTGTAATTCTTTAACAGCAATAAACGCCATGATTGACTCCTAAAAAAGTATCATTTTGAGCAGTAGTTTCAGGCGATTAAGTTTTTATTTGCTTAACCGTTGATTCAATTTTTATTTACTTCTTCCATGAAAATCAAGTCTAAAATCTTGATTAACAAGACATAAATAAGTGATATATGTCTATTTTTGAGTTTGATTATTACTGGATTTAATATTGATATAACAATCCAATTTGATTTTTTTCGCGCAGTGTAGCATAGCCATAGTTACTAGCATAGAAAAGCAATAATTAATAAAAAAGAAGGCTCTCAATACCGTTCGTTTAAGGAATTTTTGGTTGAGGCAGGCAGGGGGAAAAGAGAAGCAGAGGGAGAGAAGAATTACTGAACAATAATCCTCTTTCCTCCTCTGCTTCCTTTGCTTATCCGAATAGTATTGAGAAGGCTATTCGATGTGTACTGAAGATTTAAGTATAATAGATAGTAATATTGCAGAAATTGCCTCAAATATCTGATGATTTCCATGAAAAATCGCGTGCCTAACTTAATCTGAGCTAAAGCACACGATAATTGTAAGTATTAAGTTGTAATTAGTTAACAACTATTGGGGAATACCAAGCTGTTCTCGCAAGTCTTTAATTTGAAAGTCTAGATTATCCATCCATTGACCAAGAATTGCATTTGTATCAGGTATTGAGTTTGTGTCTGGCTCTTCTAGACTAGTTTCAACTTGTCGTCTTCTACCATATCTTCTTTCTAAACCAGCATACACAGTTTTCATTTCCCAAACAGTGAGTTCATTAATAGATTTTCCTTCGTCACCGGGAGAAAGGTCAGAGATTTTTATGTTCACCATTTACTTGGCTCCTGCAATTTGTTCATATCAATGCAAAGCAATACATGGATATAGCTAATCTAAAAGATTAGAATTCCTCCCCTATATTTTGATTTTTTATTTAATAAAGTCAATATTATCTGACTGATTTTTCAGACAAAATTACTTGGATTTTGTCTATAAAACCAAATTTTTTATATTAGTACAACTTCTTTGTCTTCATGGAATTTATAAACTGAAAACCCCAGATTTCTTCAATAATCTGGGGTTTTCATCATCCTCAAAAACTTCAGTGATTAATTCTGCGATTGTTGTTGTGGGACAGGAATAGTCACATCTATCGGCGTGACTTGAGCCGCTAACCGAGTCAATGGTGGTTGTATGGTGGCTTGATTTCCGACAACCAAAGTCACGAGATTTTCTGGCTTGAGGTATTGCTTGGCTACCCGTTGCACATCAGATGCTGTAGTTGCAGCTACAGCTTTTTGATAGCGGAACAGGAAATCAGCCGGATAGCCGTAATATTCATAACGCATTAACCGTGACAAGGTTTGGCTGGGGTCTTGAAAGTTGAATACAAAAGAATTGAGTGTAGACTCTTTAGCGCGAGATAATTCTTCTGCTGTCACTGGTTGAGCTTGAATGCGTTTAATCTCTGTCTTTAAAGCATTGATGAACTGCACAGTAGCATCAGAACGGGTTTGTCCACCAGCCATGAACATCCCTGGATAGTCAAAGCGGGGACTCCAGTAACAATATACAGAATAGGCTAAACCTTGACGCGATCGCACTTCATTAAATAAACGTCCCCCAAAACCGTTTAATACACCATTCAATACATCCAAGGCTGCATAATCGGGGCTATCGAACTTACCACCCAAATGCCCAACTAACACACTACTCTGAGTTAACTGGGGTTGATTGACGAAAAACACCCCACCTGTCTTAGCTGGGGATACTTCCGGTAAAGCTGGTTTAGTCAATCTAGGGTTACGTCGCCAGTCGCCTAACTTGGCTTGTACAAGCGATCGCATTTGTTTAGGATCAAAATCGCCGACAATGCCCAAAATCATATTATTGGGGTGAAAATATTGCTGGTGAAATTTGAGCAAATCTTCGCGGGCGATCGCATCCACTGTGGCATACTCAGTAATACGGGCATAAGGGCTATCCTTGCCATAAATCAACTTGCGAAATTCCCTACTGGCTATATCATTGGGGTTATCATTACGGCGAGCAATACCACCCTTAGCTTGAGTTTTCACTAAATCCAGTTTTGTTTGAGCAAACACTGGCTCTCGCAGTACCTCCGAAAATAGCCCAAACACTGTTTCGACATCTTCACTCAGTGCCTCAAAACTAGCACTACCCGCAGCTTCACCGATATTAACTTCTACAGATGCTGCCCGTTGTTCTAGTATTTCATTGAGATTATCAGATGAATGTTTCTTAGTACCACCAGTCCGCATGACTGCACCTGTAAAACCCGCCAAACCGACTTTATCTGCTGGTTCCCAACGACTTCCAGTCCGTACTAGTGCTGTACCACTAATTAAAGGTAGTTCCCGATCCTCCATCAGATAGACAACCAAGCCATTTTGCAACACAAACCGTTCATACTTGGGTAAATTTACCTCAGGTAAAGGCCCAAACTCCAACTCTGTGTAGTGCTTGGCTGCTGCTGTCGCTGTCAGCGAAAAGTTAAAAGTTACACCTAAAAAGGCAAAAATAGCCACCAACGCATAAATTAACCTTTTGCCTTTTCCCATTTTGAAGTTATTTTGCCTGTGCATATTTGTTGCTTATTTCCTCATCTTTGCGGTGTATTGCTCATGCTTTTTTGGATAACAACTTGCCAATTGTGCGATTCTCTGGTGTAAATGCTGCCTTGGCCACTCGTTGAATATCAGCAGGAGTCACAGCAACAATCTCATCTAATTGTTTAAACAAATTTCGCCAAGAGCCAGTTTTCACCTCATATTCCAAAAGTTGCTGTGCCATGCCACTATTAGAATTGAGGCTACGTAACAAACCAGCCCTAGCTTGAGTTTTTACCCGTTCTAATTCAACTGTAGATACAGGTTCAGTTTTTAACTTGTCAATTTCTTTGCTTAAAGCTACCGCTACCTCATCAACTGTATGACCAGGCGCTGTGAGAGCATAGAACAGCATCAGGTTGGGATACTTATCCCCAGGGAAGCCACTAAAGCCTTGGGCATTTAACGCTAAACGCTGTTGTTCCACCAAAGACTTATATAACCGCGAAGTGCGTCCATTACTTAATAAACCACCAATAATGTCATATACCGCATTATCTGGATGAGTACCTGACGGACGATGATAGCCTTCCAAATACCAAGGTTGAGAAGGTAATTCTAAAGTAACTTCTCTTGTTTGTGTCTGCTTTGGTTCTGGAGCAATTTCTGACTGTGGTTTCGGTGCTGCTTTGTAGCGTCCAAAATAAATTTGTGCCAGTCGTTTCACCTCAGCCGTCTTCACATCCCCAACAACAGCAATAGTAATATTACTGGGTACGTAGTAAGTTTCAAAAAACTTCTCTACATCGACTGGTGTGAGATTACGGATATCTTGGTCATAACCAATGACAGGCCGTCTGTAAGGATGAACTGTGAAAGCGGTATCGATAAATTTCTCTATCATCATACCAATAGGTGAATTATCCACCCGCATCCTGCGTTCTTCCAAAATCACATCTTTTTCTTTATAAAACTCCCGCCGAATCACCGGCTCAAGAAATCTATCTGACTCCAAGGACATCCAAAGTTCCAACTTATTCGCGGGAAAACTGTAGAAGTAACGAGTTGCTTCCGCCGAGGTAGTAGCATTTAAACCTACACCACCAGCCTGTTCCACAATTTGCCCCATTTCATTTTGGTTGACTAATTTGTCAGCTTGTGCTTCCACTTCCTTAAAAGTAGCTTCCAATTTAGCAACCTCATCTTGCTTACCATTAGCTCTGGCTGCTCTAATTTGAGTGTCTAACTGTTCTAAACGCTCAAGTAGAGGTTTTTCCGCCTGATAATCCTTCGTACCGATGCGTGTAGTGCCTTTGAACGCCAAATGCTCCAGAAAGTGGGCTACACCAGTCTGTCCTTCTGGCTCATCCACACCTCCAACATCTGCATAGGTGAGGAAAGAAACTACTGGTGCTTGATGGCGTTCTAAGACAATAAACTTCATGCCATTATCAAGCCGGAACTCCGTCAACTGATCAATTACCCTGTCTAGATAGGGCTGAATCGAAGTTGGAGCTTTTGTGGTTGGCGTTTTGCTTGGTTGTAGTTGGAGCAGGGTTGGCGTTTGTGCTAACGCTACTTCTGGTGTCCATCCCCACCAAGAGACAACTGTTGCCATTAAAATTGCCAACAGCCGACGCGATATTGAACGACTAAGTTGATTCATAAGCAACAAGTAAGTGTATGTATCCACTACCTAAGCCACAGGTCAATTGACAATTGGAGCGTTAATCTTGTATTAAGCTTTCTGTGCTTTTTGTACCTGACGTTAGACAATAATGCTACAAGTAGTGTTCCGGAGATTTTACATTAACTATTATGCGAGTTTTTAATTCTTCTCCACCTTCAGAGGCACAGACACGTACCCGAATTTTGCAAGCGGCGCTGAAATTATTCGCTTCCCAAGGCTTTGATGGTACTACCACCCGCGATTTAGCGCAAGCCGCAGGTGTAGCCGAAGGGACTTTGTTTCGGCATTTCCAGAATAAAAAAGCGATTTTGGTGGAAGTAGCAACTAGCGGTTGGGTGGAAATTCTCACAGATTTGCTCACAGAATTGAGTGAAATGGGTAGCTATAAAGCTGTCGCTCAGGTAATGCGCCGCCGAATGTGGAATTTACAAAAAAACGCCGATTTAATGCGGGTTTGCTTCATGGAAGTGCAGTTTCATCCAGACTTACGCGATCGCATTCAAGAAGAAGTCATTGGTAAAATGACCGATGTCGCCGAAGCCTTCTTCCAAACCGCAATGGATAAAGGCATTTATCGCCAAGCAGATGCCAATCTTGTAGCAAAAGTCTTCCTGGGAATGTTTGCGATCGCTGGTTTCTCTAACAATACTCTCATGCAACCAGATGCTTCACCCCAACAAATGCAGCAGATGGCAGAAGGACTTGCCGATATCTTCCTCAACGGGGTGCTGGCGAAAGATTAGGGAATCACTGTTAACTGTTAAATGTTAAGTAACTGTTAAGTGTTGATCATATTCGCCTGCTGACTCCATTGTTGGACTAATTCAATTGCTGGACACAAATCTCGACGCTGCAAAGTGGCTACTTGTAAGCGCAAAATCTGTTTGTGTAATCTGTGAGTAGGAATCTGGGCTAACTGTGCCACAGAACCAACACCTGCATGAAGTAACAGACCACAATATTGTGTTCCCACACTAGGAATCCTGGCTAAATCTGCTAAAGCCACCCATTTATTTACATACTGAAGATGTACTTGCAACTTATTAGCCAAAGCCAACCTAGATTCTAAAGTTTTACCTTGTTTGACTAGCCCTAATGTAGTCTTAATTCCATAATTGTCTAGTTGAGATTTTTCATCTTCGCTCAATCCAGGCAACTGCTCAATAGGCCAATCACAACCGACAATAGAACTTTTATTAGCTGTATTTTTAGCAGACATGGGAAATAAAATATATGTTTATTCATCTATTGTGACGCTTAATTTTAAACGCAGAGGAACACAAAGCAAACTCTCTGCGTACCTCTGCGCCCCTTTGCGTTAAATTAACTCCCCCCTCAACACAGTAACCGCCTGTCCTGAGAGAAATACACGATCGCCTCCCCCATAACTAACCTTCACCACCCCACCGCGACTAGAAGCTTGATAAGCCAAAAACTCATTTTTATGCAAGCGATCGCGCCAATAAGCAGCCAAGCAACAATGAGCCGCCCCTGTAACGGGGTCTTCATTTATACCCAAACCAGGAGCAAAGAAACGAGAGACAAAATCATATTGGGAATCAGGCTGAGTTTGACTAGTTACAATAGCATTACCAGTTAATAAGGTTGCCAGTTTTGAGAAATTCGGCTGCATTTGCCGCACCAAATCCTCAGACTCCACCTCTACCAAATAGCCCAAGGAGTTCTGTACAACTACTTTCAACGGCACACCCAAAGCCTCACCTAGTTCAGGCGGCGTTGTTATTGGTTGTGAGTGATTTACCGGAAAATCTAACTCAATCCAATCATCTTGGCGCTTGGCAATCAGTAAACCACTTTTGGTATGAAAACGGGCAATTTCATCGGGGGACAAATGCCCCTCTGACCACAAAACATGGGCGCTGGCTAAAGTCGCATGACCACAAAGCGGTACTTCCACCGTCGGCGTGAACCACCGCAGACTGAAACCATCATCTTGTTTGACTAAAAAAGCCGTCTCCGATAAATTCATTTCCTGGGCTACATTTTGCATCCAAGTGTCATCTTGAGGAGCAGGTAAAACACAGACAGCCGCAGGATTGCCCGCGAACGGTTTATTAGTGAAAGCATCTACTTGAATAATTTGTTGTCCCATAAAATAATTCGTAATTCAGATTAACTTTATGAATTTTTTAGCAAATACTTTACGCGATCGCCGCCAAAGACTAGCTAATATAATTAATTTTCCAGCAATTTTATGGTCTGGTGGTAGCAATTCCCGTAACTTTCCTGCCAATCGTTTTCCTTTTCGTGCCAGCAGTCACTTCCTCTACTTTGCTGGCTTACCCTTACAAAATGCCGCCATTCACCTAGAAGCCGGCAAGTTAACCTTATTTATTGATGATCCTGCACCCAGTAGCGCCCTGTGGCACGGAGAAACCCCCAAGCGTGAAGAAATCGCCCAAACCATTGGTGCAGATGCAGCTCAACCATTATCAGAATTAACTCCATTCCTAGAAGGTGCAGCTACTATTGCCGTTCAAGATGCGACAACTTGGACACAGCAATCCCAACTAATGAATAGATGGGTTTTACCCCAAAGTCAACCAGAAGGAATTGACTTAGAATTAGCCAAAGCGATCGTCACCTTACGCCTCACCCACGACCAAGACGCATTAGCTGAGTTACGCAAAGCTGCAACTGTGAGTGTAGCAGCACACAAAGCCGGTATGGTAGCCACAGCAAACGCCAAAACCGAAGCGGAAGTTAGAGCCGCAATGGAAAGCGTTTTCATCGCTCACAACATGACTACTGCTTATAACAGTATTGTCACAGTCCACGGCGAAGTTTTACACAACGAACAATATCACCATCTTCTGCAACCAGGAGATTTATTATTAGCCGATGTCGGCGGCGAAACAGAGCTAGGTTGGGCTGCTGATATCACCCGTACCTGGCCTGTGTCTGGTAAATTTTCCCCCACCCAACGCGATATATATGATGTAGTCCTAGCAGCCCATGATGCTTGCATTGCCAATATCCGCCCCGGTGTCGAGTATGCAGAGATTCATCTATTAGGGGCTAAGGTGATTGCTGAAGGTTTGGTAAATTTAGGCATTTTACGAGGTAATCCCGAAGATTTAGTAGAAAAAGATGCCCATGCTTTATTTTTCCCCCACGGTATCGGTCATCTATTGGGTTTAGATGTCCATGACATGGAAGATTTGGGAGATTTAGCCGGATATGAAGAAGGGAAGAAAAGGAGCGATCGCTTCGGCTTAGGCTACCTGCGTTTAAATCGTTCCCTACGTACAGGAATGTTGGTCACAATTGAACCCGGATTTTACCAAGTTCCCGCCATCTTAAACGATGAAAAAATTCGCTCAAGATATCAATATACAGTCAACTGGGAACGCCTATCACAATTCGCCGATGTCCGAGGAATCCGCATTGAAGATGATGTTTTAGTCACAGACAGAGGTAGCGAAGTCCTCACCGCCGTGTTACCAAATGATGCTGATACCGTAGAAAATTTAGTTAATTCTTCAATTTCATGACTTCTTCAAGAAGTTGCGGTTCATTTTGAATTTTGAATTGATTCATCGATGCTCAATTTTACTTTTAACCCAGCCACGAAATTCTCGAATCAAATCTAAATAATCTTTCTGCTCAACCTGCTCTAAAAAGTTAACTATTTCTAAAACAGGCAACCCAGGAAAAGCCAAACTCTGATCAACATTAGTATACGTTTTATTTTGTAAAATGTGGATACTAAAAGTTTGGCGATCGTATACCCAAATCTCTGGTACACCCATTTCAGCATAAACTTCAAAACGATTTTTAGAACTACTGCTGATATCAATTTCTACTACCAAGTCCGGTGGCGGATCTTGCTGTAAATCAATTCTTGTTTTACCCTTAATTAAATTGATATTTTTAATATAAAAACATTCATCTGGTTCTGCTCCACTTAGTTCTGGGTGTTTAAAAGTTGTAGAACCAAG
The DNA here is from genome assembly GCF_014697105.1 of Anabaena subtropica FACHB-260. Taxonomy (GTDB): domain Bacteria; phylum Cyanobacteriota; class Cyanobacteriia; order Cyanobacteriales; family Nostocaceae; genus Trichormus; species Trichormus subtropicus. The sequence continues at coordinate 50,034 of NZ_JACJRF010000032.1, forward strand.
CGGTTGAATCTTAACATTTAATTCTTCTGACAAAGTTTCGACAAATCGACCCAATACTTTCTTATAAATTTCATGTTCAGGCGAAGGAAGCATAATTTCCAGATTACCCCGATTGTAAGTAAGTCGGAGGCGACGACTAGCACTCAGTTCAACTAGCAAATTTTCGTAAGTTTGCCAACTAATCCCTGACAGGTGAACAATTTCTGTAGATTGAATGAGAGTGTTGCTAGTCATAAGTAATACTTTGAGATATGTTCTCTCTTTAATCCCTAATAATAGATGAATTATCATTCGCCGTTAGCGGTAGATACATCTCTATACAGTGAGTTCTTTGTTGTTCCAGCAATCACCCATCAACCAGGAAGTACAGGGAGCAACCAAGCGAATTATGACCGCTTTTGCCTTCTAATCCAGTAGCATCATCGGCAAATATAAATTTAGATGTTCAGTTAGCCACTTTAGCCACCCAACACAAAGGTAGGTATCCTCTGCTCAAGTCGCGGGAAAAACTACTAAGCTGGTAAATAGCACATTATAAAAATTCCTGAATCGCATTATATAGCTGATTCGGACATCCCCATTGGCTCAATAACTGTAACTAAGATATGTTTGACGCATTAGCAGACCGTTTAGAATCCGCCTGGAAAAAGCTGCGCGGGCAAGATAAAATTTCCGAATCTAACATTCAAGATGCTTTGCGGGAAGTGCGCCGCGCCCTATTGGAAGCAGATGTTAACCTCCAAGTAGTCAAAGATTTTATTAGCGAAGTTGAAGCCAAGGCCCAGGGAGCCGAAGTTATTAGCGGCGTGCGACCTGACCAGCAGTTCATCAAGATTGTTTACGATGAGCTGGTACAGGTGATGGGGGAAGAGAATGTTCCCCTGGCGGAAGTGGAACAAAAGCCCACAATTGTTTTGATGGCTGGTTTACAAGGTACTGGTAAAACCACAGCCACCGCCAAATTAGCTTTACATTTACGCAAATTAGAACGCAGTTGCTTGTTGGTAGCTACAGACGTATATCGTCCAGCCGCTATTGACCAGTTGCTCACACTAGGTAAACAAATTGACGTACCAGTGTTTGAATTGGGAAGCGATGCAGACCCGGTAGAAATTGCCCGTCAAGGTGTGGAACGTGCCAGAGCCGAAGGTGTGAACACGGTCATCATTGATACAGCAGGTCGTCTGCAAATTGACGAGGATATGATGGCGGAATTAGCCCGCATCAAAGAAACCGTCCAGCCCCACGAAACATTGCTGGTGGTGGATTCGATGACTGGTCAAGAAGCCGCAAACCTCACCCGTACTTTCCACGAGCAAATAGGTATAACTGGGGCAATTCTTACCAAGATGGATGGTGATAGCCGTGGTGGTGCGGCGTTATCGGTACGGCAAATTTCGGGAGCGCCGATTAAGTTTGTGGGTGTGGGGGAAAAAGTCGAAGCCCTACAACCATTTTACCCAGATCGTATGGCATCCCGGATTTTGGGTATGGGTGACGTGCTGACACTGGTAGAGAAAGCCCAGGAAGAGTTTGACTTAGCTGATGCTGAGAAAATGCAGGAGAAAATCCTGTCAGCGAAGTTTGACTTTACCGACTTTGTGAAGCAACTGCGGATGTTGAAAAATATGGGATCACTGGGGGGTATCCTCAAGATGATTCCAGGGATGGGTAAACTCTCAGATGACCAACTCAAGCAAGGAGAAACCCAACTCAAGCGGTGTGAGTCGATGATTAATTCCATGACCATGCTAGAACGCCGCGACCCCGACTTACTTGCCAGTTCCCCCAGCCGACGGCGACGGATTGCGTCTGGTTCCGGTTATAAAGAAGCCGATGTAAATAAACTGGTGGCTGATTTCCAAAAAATGCGATCGCTCATGCAGCAAATGGGTCAAGGTAATTTCCCCGGAATGCCGGGAATGTTCGGTGGTGGCGGTGGTATGGGTAATGCCTTCGCTGGTGGGGGCAATCGTCCCGCAGCTCCCGGCTGGCGCGGCTACAATAGCGGTAGTGCAGGGACGAAAAAGAAAAAGCCCAAAGACAAAAAGAAAAAAGGTTTCGGCAATCTTTAAATCAATAGTCAATAGTCATTAGTCGTCAGCCTAATTTACAGGTTTGCTCACACTCGACTGTGGACTATTGACTCTGGACTAATAGCACGAAACCCTGGGCAAGTGCTAAAATTAGCATTTCAGTAAAAGAAGTTCTGAATCAAGACAGCAACTTCCTCAATTACCTACAAATAGGAGAATGTTTCTTCAATCATGATCAAACTGCGCTTGAAGCGATACGGTAAAAAGCGGGAAGCGAGCTACCGCATTGTCGCCATGAATAGTCTCTCTCGCCGCGATGGTCGCCCCTTAGAAGAATTGGGATTTTACAACCCTAGAACTGATGAAGTGCGATTAGATGTCCCCGGCATCGTCAAGCGACTACAGCAAGGCGCTCAACCCACTGACACGGTACGTCGCATCTTACAAAAACAAAATGTCTTTGAACAGGTCAGTGCAACAACCGCAACCGCATCATAGTCTCACAGCCAATTCACTAACAACTAGTCCTAATTACGTTGGACTAGTCAAGTTTTTGATGCAGCCATTTTTAGAAGCTCCAGAGTCTTTAAGTGTCGATTGTGAAATTTCTCCAACCCTAAAACGGGCTTGGGTTCGCATCGCCTTTGAAAGTGCAGATAAAGGGAAAGTGTTTGGTCGAGGGGGACGAAATATTCAGGCGATTCGCACGGTAATTGCTGCTGCGGCACAACTTACTGGACAATCAGTTTACTTGGATATTTACGGCAGCACCACTCCAGGCCGGGAAGGTATGTCTGTTGAAGAAGATCAACAAGAACGTACACTTTTGCCCATATCACGAGAAAGAAGTGGAAACGCAGCACCAAGACCGATTGTTAAACCACGCACTCGCTAGTACCGCTACGCGGAATATCCTACGGGTAGGCTTACGCTGACTCAGGAAAGCAAGCTACAAAATTCAAAATTCAAAAAGCTGATTAAGCAAGCTTTTTACGTATTTTGAATAGTTGATTTATCTAATCTGTGCTGTACTAAGTTAAAAATAGAAGAGAAGCCTGAGCGGTTTTAGTTAACTCCGCTCAGAACCTTCGATAAATTTGGGAAGTGGTCAAAAAATACTTACATCTTTTGGCAGCTACCAGTAGAAGTTACCCACTGTATACAGTTAATAATGGTTATGCACAACTGTGAGAATCTCTGCCAGGAGGTGAATCCAGGGAGTGGCTGAAGTCCGGTTAGGGGAAAATGAGTCTATTGACTCGGCAATCAGACGTTTTAAAAAGAAAATTCAAAAAGCTGGGATTTTATCAGAAGTTAAACGTCGGGAAAGATACGAAAAACCCAGTTTGCGACGCAAGCGCAAAGCAGAAGCTGCACGCAAAGTTGGTCGCTACTAAATCAGAGCAGTGTCTTTGGTTATGATGGTGAACCTATTTTGAATTTAGTGAGTTAAGGTTGGCAGGTTTTTTAGCTCAACTCTTAATAAAGTAGAGACGTTATTGCGTCTCTACTTGAGAAATATTAAAAAATGATTAAATATTTTGGGATTTACAAAATTATAAAAATACAGTTCGTCAGTAAATTTAAATAAAACCTTGATAGAGTCGAGAATTAACGAGGTTTTTTATTATAAAATAGTATAAAAACTAACTAATCGAAAATGAGATAAAAACCTCAGGAAACTACTGAAATTTAGTAAGAATTGCTCTTCACAAATTAAAAAAATACTTATGGCAGATGCCTTGATAATTCAGCTGCCTAACATTCCCAGTACGATCGCTCTAGCTGGTGATAGAGAAGAAAACCTGAAAATCCTATCACGGCACACAGGAGCTAATTTAGTACTGCGTGGGCAAGAGTTACATATTTATGGTACGGAAACCCAAAGAGACTTAGCAGCAAAATTAGTGCGATCGCTAGAAAATATTTGGATTCAGGGCAATACTATTTCTAGTGCGGATATTTTAACTGCCCGTCAAGCTGTAGATAATCACCGCGAAGACGAGCTACAAGAACTACAGCGAGATGTCCTAGCCAGAACCCGCAGAGGCGAAGAAGTCCGAGCTAAAACCTTTAAACAACGCCAGTACATCGAAGCTATCCGTAAACGTGACCTCACTTTTTGCATCGGCCCGGCTGGGACTGGTAAGACATATCTCGCCGTTGTCGTCGCCGTCCAAGCGCTCCTCGCCAATCAAGTAGAAAAGCTGATTTTGACTCGTCCGGCGGTAGAAGCTGGGGAAAGGTTGGGTTTTTTACCTGGAGATTTGCAGCAGAAAATTAATCCTTATCTCCGCCCCCTTTATGATGCAATTTACGAATTCATCGACCAAGAGAAAGTCCCCAATTTGATAGAAAGGGGTATTATTGAAGTCGCACCCCTCGCCTATATGCGAGGACGTACCCTCAATCATGCTTTTGTGATTGTCGATGAAGCTCAGAATACCACACCCGCCCAAATGAAGATGGTTCTAACCCGTTTGGGTTTCCGTTCTCGCATGGTAATTACAGGTGACACCACACAAACCGATTTACCAATGAATCAACAATCAGGTTTAACAGTGGCTTTACAAGTTTTAAAGCACGTTGAAGGTATTGGTGTTTGTGAATTCACTCAAAAAGATGTCGTGCGCCATCCCCTAGTTCAGCGCATTGTTAGCGCCTATGAACAGTACGAGAAGTAATCATTAGTCATTAATTAATATTGAGAAAGGGTAACAGGTATGAGTGCAACTTTGAAAGAATTTTTAGAAGCTTGTGAAGACTTGGGAACTTTGCGGTTAATTGTTACTAGCAGTGCAGCTGTATTAGAAGCACGAGGCAAAATAGAAAAGCTATTTTATGCAGAATTGGCTAAGGGCAAATACGCCAATATGCACACCGAAGGTTTTGAATTTCACTTGAATATGGAAAAAATTACACAAGTGAAATTTGAATCTGGTGAAGCAAAAAGAGGTAATTTTCCAACCTATGCCATTCGGTTTTTAGATGAGAAACAAGAGTCAGCTTTGAGCTTATTTCTACAATGGGGTAAACCAGGAGAATACGAACCGGGACAAGTAGAAGCTTGGCAAGCCTTGAAAGAAAAATATGGTGAAGTTTGGGAGCCTATACCAACATTGCTTTAAGAATGTTCGTATTAGGGGCTTTAGCTTTAGCCCTCTCTAACAAGAATTGAAGGGCTGAAGCCCTGACTACAAACTTGTCAAAATGAAATTAACATTTACTATCAGGGTTATTTGTAATCTTTGCTTAATTGTTTTCTTGGTGCTGGGTTGGGGTGAAAAAGTAACCGCAGGTGAATTATCTGAACGCTTGGCTCATTTTCCTCAGTGGAAACAACTAACTTCTGTGGAGCCAGCTAAGGGAGATTTGGTTTACCCTGAATGGATGGCTGGAACCTGGGAAGTTAAAAGTACCTTGGTAGATTTAGCAGCACCTTTAGCGCCGGATATTGTTACACCTGGATTTGAAGGGAATCGTCAGCAATTAAATCAGCCCATGAGCTTTTTAGTGCGGTTTGTAAAAGCACAATCTTCGGTTGCTGGCTTAAAATTCATGCTTCAGCTAGATGCTAAATCAACAATTTTAGTGGCTGATAGAGCATTTAATAGTTTGAATTTAGCTAGGTCTTATTTAGGCGATGAAGCAGTATTGTCAGTCAAAGTAGATCCAGATTCACCTAATCGTCAGATTACATTTTTACGTGGTGAACGTCAGTTAATTTCTATAGTTACGGCAAGAGGTACAGAAACTACACCAGATGGTAAATTTATTACTACAGAAGTTTTTCAGCAATTATTTAAAGGTGGTTCCTTACCTTACTTAAATTCAGTTGAATCTACTACCTCTTACCATCAAATGTCTACTTCATCTCCAGCAATTGAAGCAGATCAAGTTACTGCCGTCTACCTTTCACCCCAAGATCCAGATTACTTTACCGCAGGCGATCGCCCAGTTGCTCTTTATCGTTATCGTCTGGAATTCTTGCCTACAGCTAAATAATCAAAATATATTGTTAATTAACAGTTTTTGCTTGTACAAAAGCTTCTCGACCTGTAATTAATCTAGAGCGACGGTTACGAGTAATATAATTCCATGCCCACTGAAATACTACTAGTAATTTAGTATCAAACTCGATTAAGAAGTAGATGTGGATTAATAGCCAAAATACCCAAGCAATGAAACCTTGGAGTTTGATTAAACCTAAATCTACAACAGCTAAATTTTGTCCAATCATTGCCAAACTACCTACGTCATTGTAACGAAACTGTGGCAAAGTTTGACCTTTAAGCCGTCGTTTAATGAGTTTAGCTACATACTCTCCTTGTTGTGTAGCTACGGGTGCAACACCAGGTAAGGGTTTACCATTTTGATGGGAAAAGTTGCCTAAATCCCCCACTACAAAGATGTTTTTATAATCCCTAATAGTTAAATCCGGTTCTACGATCACACGTCCAGCGTGATCGCACTCTACACCTGTACGTTCTGCTAAGATTTGTCCCATTGGAGAAGCTTTTACACCTGCTGCCCACAATATAGTTTGTGAGGGAATTTCTTTGATTTCATTGCCTTGCTTGAAAGTAACAGTGTTATTTTCAATATTTGTCACTCTGGTTTTAGTGTGGATAACTACACCCAACTTTTCCAAAGATACTTGGGCTACTTGGGATAACTCTGGCGCAATGTGTGGAAGGATGCGATCGCCCCCTTGCAATAGTAAAATTTTTGTTTCTGAGGTGTCGATGCTGCGGAAATCTTCTTTGAGGGTTTTGTATGCCAATTCAGCGATCGCACCCGCCAATTCTACACCAGTTGGACCACCCCCGACAATCACAAACGTCAACCAAGCACGGCGTTTTTCGGGATCATTTTCACTTTCTGCTGCTTCAAATGCGCCAAATATCCGACGACGCATTTCTATCGCATCTTCAACAGTTTTCAAGCCAGGTGCAAAATCTTTCCAGTGATCTTTACCAAAATAAGAATGGTTAGCACCTGTGGCAACAATTAATGTATCATAGGGTACTATTTTATCATCCAAAATAACTTGTTGAGCTTTGGGATTGATATCCTTTACTTCTCCCAGCAACACTTGTGTATTTTTGCTTTTGCTGAATACAGCTCGTAATGGTGAGGAAATGTCACCAGGTGATAGAGTACCTGTGGCAACTTGATATAAAAGTGGCTGAAATAGGTGAAAGTTACGTTTATCGATCAGAGTAACATTTACATTCGCTGTCTTCAGCGTCTTTGCTGTATACAGTCCACCAAAACCACCACCAATGATTACAACCTGATGCGGTGACTTCTTTTCAAGTGAATCTACCATAAAATATATGTCCTATGTTAAGCGTCTTGTAACTTTTCTTAACAAAGATGTAGCAGAATTATGATATTGGTTGCCGCTTATTTAGAACAATTGAAAAAAGAATAAAAGTAGTCAAAGTTATTAATGATTCGTTTGAATGTTGACCAACTATTGAAAGTATTTAGCATCTGTTGGGATACAGCATTTCACAAACTATTACAGTGGTCTTTCTCTCCCAAATGGGCGATTTAATTATCCGGCTCTTGACTACAATTGTAATATTAATGTAGTATAGCAATTCCCAGCTAACACTCGCGCTCTTGGGCAGTGTGCATCATGGCTAAATTTAGAGATATTGTCAATTATTTTCATGACGACTGGAAGCTGAGTGTCTTCACTATTGCAGTCTCTAGCGTTTATGAAATTGTGGATTTGGTTGTGCCTTATGCAATTGGGCAAATTTTGAACGTTTTGTCCAATCAACCCTTGGATAAACCCTTAGAGAGTGCGATCGCCACTCTATCCCAATTAACTAATTACCCAGTGAGTAAACCTCTCTCCTTGGGTGTATTAATGGGTTTGATTTTCCTTGTCACCGTCGTGAGAGCGCCAACACAACCTTGGCTAACCAGTTGGTTTCATTGGGATATAGCCTTAAGATCACGTCGGGATAAAACCCAATCAGCGATTGAGAAAATTCTCACACTTCCCTTAGAATTTTATGATGTAAATAATCCGGGAAGAATTGCCGGACGACTAGGTAGAGGTCTTTCTAATCACACTTGGACATATCCAGAAATCGCCGGACAGTTAATTCCCAAACTATTTCGAGTGTTAGGAATTTTTGGATTTATTGTCTTGATTGAATGGCGGATTGCGATTTTCTATCTAATTTCTTTCGTTGTTATTCTCGGCTTTAGCTTGAGAAAGTTACAGAGAATAATTTGGCACGAAGGCCTTCTAGATAAATACATGGAAGACACTGAAAGCCGCACATCTGAACTAATCACCAATATCAAAACGGTGAAAGCTTTTGCTACAGAATCGAAAGAACTAAAACGACAAAAGCAACGTTTAGATCGTGAGCTAAAGGTGGTAGATTATCGCATTCACAAAGGCTATGTTAACCTGCTGACTTGGCAAAAAACTGTTATTCAGTTTTGCGTATTTAGCATCTTGGGTTTAACATTGGCTGCAACAGTAAGTGGTAGGGTTTCCCTCGGTCATTTCATCATGACTTTAACCTTGTCTAGCATGGCGTATTCTGAATTGGAACCGATTAGTACCCTAGCAGAAGTGTTTGCTCGTCGGTATTCTTCCATGCTGAGGTTTCACGAGTTTCTGCAAGAGCCGACTGGATACGATGCGGCTAGTCTTTTGGAAGAAGACGACACATCCTCACCCTACAAATTCACTGGCAAAGTTGAATTCTCCCATGTCAGTTTTGGCTATGATGCTAGCCGGAAAGTGTTGCAAGATATCAACTTATTGATTGAACCATACCAAACAGTGGCATTAGTGGGTCGCTCTGGTTCTGGTAAGTCTACCTTAGTTAAACTACTGTTGCGCTATTTTGAACCACAAGATGGGCAAATTTTGATTGATGGTCAAGATATTCGCACTTTGAATGTAGGTAAGTATAGACGCAGATTGGCGATCGTTCACCAAGAAGTAGACGTTTTCAACGGTACAGTTTTAGATAACCTCACCTACGGTAGACCTGAGGCTACTTTTGAGGAGGTAAAAGAAGCCTGTAGAATCGCCAGAGTTGACGAAGTCATGCAGCACTTACCCCAAGGTTATTACACCGTTGTCGGGGAACGTGGAGTGAGGTTGTCTGGTGGACAAAGACAGCGTTTGGGAATTGCTAGAGCCTTGCTTGTAGAACCAGATGTGCTAATTTTTGACGAAGCCACCTCTAGTCTAGATTATGAATCTGAGCGTGCAATTCAATTGGCGATGCGATCGATTCAGGGTACCTGCACCACAATCGTCATCGCTCACCGTCTAAGTACAGTCCGAGAAGCAGACAAGATTGTAGTTCTAGACCAGGGAAAGATTGTAGAAGTTGGTAGCCACGATGAACTTTTGAGTCAAGAAGGTATTTACCGTCGTTTGCACTCCCTGCAAGAAACAGGTGAACTTTTAGATTAGGCTGTTTCGTAGTAAGCACTTAGGGCTGGGAAAATTCAGAACTAAAGTGCTTACAACAAACTCTAGTTTCTTGGACTCCCAAAAATTTTTTATCACCCCCTTGCCATTTCTAGAATACGCTGCTATTATTGTAAATCGTGGGACATACGGGTCGGTGTCCGAGTGGTTAATGGAGACGGACTGTAAATCCGTTGGTTTACGCCTACGCTGGTTCAAATCCAGCCCGGCCCACCTTCAATTTTAGATTTTGAATTTACATACAATTCAAAATCTAAAATTTTCAAAAAATTTGCCCGTGTGGCTCAGTGGTAGAGCACACCCTTGGTAAGGGTGAGGTCACGAGTTCAATCCTCGTCACGGGCTTTTAATACAATTCTATATGAGAAGTTGTAGCTAGCTGTATGATTTAGTTTTTACTTACTAGTATCACTTTTCATATATATAGTTGCATGGAAATTGTCTAGCTATTTAACACTCAAAATTCATGCTTGTGTGATTTTTATTTCAAACCGCAAATTCACTGGGAGCGATAATGCCTAAGGGTACGATAACAGAAGCATTAACGCGTGAATACAAAACTCCTCATCTCTCCTCCAGAACTCACGTCTCTGTTAGCAGAAAAATCCTCAAAAACTGTCATCATCGATACGCGCAGTCCCGAAGATTATGCTGTTTCTCACATATATCAATCTATCAATATCCGAGATTTTTTCACTTATCTTTTAGAGAATTCTTCCCCCTTAGGGTTAAAGAACTTGCAGGAGTATTTTGCAGAAATTATGAGCAAGTTAGGAATATCTGGTGGGGAAAGGTTAATTGTGTATGAAGATGCTTTAAATCAAGGCTACGGTCAATCTTGTCGAGCAGCTTTTTTACTCAAGTATTTAGGTTGCACTCAGGTATGGGTTTTACACGGAGGATATCAAGCTTGGCTGGCTGCTGCTTTACCTACCACCAATGAAGTACCTGAAAGAGAAAGCAGTATCTTTAGATTGCGTCCCAAAGCTGAGATGATGGTGACTACAACCGAGATGTTGCAAGCACTTGACAATCCAGAAATCATAAAATTAGATGTGCGCGATAGCAATGAGTGGCAAGGACTAAGTTCTTCTCCCTACGGTACTGATTTTTGTCCCCGCAAAGGGAGAATCCCTAATTCTATCTGGCTGGAATGGCATCGTTTAATGAAATCTGAATCTGGAATCCCTATGTTCCGTTCACCAGCAGAAATATGGGAAATTTGCCAATCAGTGGGTATTACTTCCGAGTCTACTGTGTATGTTTACTGCTTTAAAGGTTCTAGGGCTGCTAACACACTGATTGCGCTACACGAACTAGGAATTGATGCCAGAAATTATTTTGGCTCTTGGAATGAATGGTCTCGTGACTTTTCTTTACCCATCGATAGTCATCTAATTCATAATTCACGTCTAATGTGAATTAAAGAGAATGAGACTGGAAGGTGAGAACATCAATACCAAAAAGGCGGCGAAGCAATTTGCGTAGTGTGTGAGAGGCGATTTTGGCAGCAAT
>NZ_JACJRF010000033.1 GCF_014697105.1 Anabaena subtropica FACHB-260
CCTGAGCCTATTTTATTAAACCAGATTTTTGCCAAGCTTACTTCTTTAGGACGTATTCATCCCGTTTCTACGGGCGTTGAACCCTCGTAATTTGGCAAAGGTATTGTTAAGAAAGACGTATTTTCAATCAGCCAGTCCTTATTTCAGCAACCGTAAACCACTCAGGGTAACTAACACTGTGGAACCTTCATGACCGATTACACCAATGGGTAAGTTGACATTGCCAAGAAAGTTACCAATTAACAATAGAGCAATAAATCCTAAGGCTATAACTATATTTTGCTTGACGATGCTTTGCGATCGCCTACCCAATTCCATAGCTGAGGCAATTTTCTCTAATTTATCTGCCATCAATACGATATCTGCGGTTTCCAGAGCCACATCACTACCAGCCACACCCATCGCAATACCTACAGAAGCTTGAGCTAGAGCAGGTGCATCATTAATACCATCCCCCACCATTGCCACTGTTTGATACTTTTGCTGCAAACTGCGAATCACATCTAATTTATCTTCAGGTAAGAGTTCGGCAAACACTTGGTCAATCCCCACCGTTTGCGCCACACTCTCAGCAGTGCGTTGATTATCCCCCGTAATCATCACAATTTGTTCTATGCCCAACTTCCGCAGCCGGACAATAGTTTCAGCTGCTTCTGCTCTTACCATATCTGCAATCGCAATTATACCCATTACCTCATATTCATCTTCCCTGCGCCTTCCCTGTGCTACCCAAACAACAGTTTTCCCCTGATTTTCCAAAGATGGCGCTACCTTGAGTAATTTCTCTGGTAACTTATTCACATACTGCTGGACAAAAGCTGCATTCCCCACAATTACTTGATGCTCATTGGCAATACCCACAATTCCCTGTCCTGGTATCGCTTGTACCTCACTTGCACGTACCCATACCAAATCATTAGCCGCCTGAACAATAGCTTGAGCGATGGGATGTTCTGAAGATGATTCCAAACCTGCTGCTACTTTTAAAACATCTGCATCTGTATAATTACTAGCAGCAATTACCTGAGATACCCTGACTTGTCCTGTAGTCAGAGTACCAGTTTTATCGAAGGCGATCGCGCGGACTTTAGCAATCTTCTCCAACTGCGCCCCATTTTTAAATAAAATCCCTTGTCTTGCGCCATTGGCAATACCTGATAATAATGTAGGCATAATTGCCGCCATCAATGCACAAGGAGAAGCGACTACCAAAAAAGTTAAGGCACGGTAAATAGTTGTTTCCCAATTCCAACCCCAAATAAACGGCGGTAAAGTTGCCAATAATATCCCAGCAATCACAATTACCCGTGCATATCCCCTCTCAAAACCTTCAATAAACTGTTGCGATGGAGGCGCTTCTGTTTGCGCTTGTTCTACTAAGCGAATTACACGCTGAATTAAACTGCTGGCGGCTGGTTTGTGTACCTTTAACTTCAGCGCCCCATAACCGTTGAGTGTCCCAGCAAATACTTCCTCACCTATCGTCTTTTCTATAGGTAAAGATTCACCCGTAATTGCGGCTTGATTAATAGTGCTGTAACCAGACACAATAATCCCATCAGTAGGAATCAACTCCCCGGGCTTAACAACAATCTCATCCCCTACTTGTAACTGACTAATGGGAATAGTTTCTTCACCACCTTGATTGACAACCCTGGCTGTATCTGGTGTCAAGCTCATCAAACTGCGGATACTTTTTTCAGTACGGCGCATGGCGTAACCTTCCAATGCACCACTGATAGCAAAGATGAGAATCAAAATTGCCCCATCAATAATTAAATAATATTCCCTACGCCATAAACCCAAAGCTGCTGCACCAAGAGCTGCAACAATCATCAGCAAATCAACATCTAATTCTTTCTCCTGAATCAGCGTCGTCATTCCCTCACGGGCGCTTTCGTAACCACCAATCACATAAGCAGCAGGTAGTAGCAGCAACGCCAACCCCAACCAACCTAAATGTAAAGCGAACCATCCCAAAAATAACAACACTCCACAAACCAGGGCGGCTAAGGTGTCAGTGTGTTCTTTGGTGAATTTGTGAAAACTTTGGGGGTAAAGCATAGAGTTGCATGAGTCAGGAATACTTTTAGCCTAAACCTTGACATTGATGTTAATGTCAAGGTATTGACAGCAAAAATGGTGAAAGTAGTGATTACAGCAGAATTCTTATAAACTGCTAAATGATTTTTGATTGTTGTAACCTGCGAAACTCTGACTTTTCACGTTATGTGGAAAAGCTAACGTAAAACCTAACCCCCTAACCCCCTTCCCTGCGAGGGAAGGGGGAAAAATTAAAGCCCCTCTCCTTGTAGGGGAAGCGCTGAGTGCAAAGCACACGCTACGCGAACGCTCTATGGGGAGGGGTTTTCCAGATCCCGTGAAAAGTCAGGCGAAACTCCACTGAGAAGAAAAATCTTATGCTAAAGCGAATTTATTCCGGTTGCTTAACAATTAAAGAACTCACCCAAGCAGTGGGAGGCGGTATCACTCCCCGGATGGTGCGCCATTACCATGAGCTTGGATTGTTACCCCAGCCTGAGCGATCGCCTAGCAATTACCGCCTTTACAATCAACAAGATGTGATCAGACTACAACGGATTGTGGCCCTGAAAGAGCAAGGATTCCAACTCAACCACATCCGTAACATCTTGGAAGTAGAACTAGAAACAGATAACAATGCCAATTTCATGGCACAGTTACAGCAACAATATCGCTCAGTCATGCAGCAAATAGCCCAACTGCGACAAACAGCATCGGCGTTAGAAGGTTTATTAGGACGCGATCGCCATTGTCAAATTATGCAGGCGGAAGTATTAGCACAACTTAAATTATTGGAAGTGGAAACCAAAGTTGGGTTAGGAGGGTTAGCAAGACTTTGGCATGGTTTAGATGCAGAAGTTCACACCCACCCAGAAGTATTTGCCGAATCTTTGCAACACATACTACCTGATTTATCCGAGCGATCAGAAATTGAACAACATCTAATCTCTCAGCTAGTTTTGGCTTGTGGTGATGTGAGTTTGGTATCTTTTATCAGGGTAAGCAAAGAAGCGATCGCTGTGAGTCGTCAAGCCCTGGCTTCAGCTTGCGAGATTGTCGTTGATATCCGCACCATTGCCACAGCCATAGACCAAACAAGATTAGTGCATCTAGGCTGTAAAGTCACCACCTTAATTAATAATCCCCACATCACCACAGCCATTGAAGCAGAAAAAGAATTTTGGCAGCATCAACAATGGCGGGAAACATTAGAAAAAGTGAGTGAGGGTTGCATAGTAGTCATTGGTTATGCTCCTTCAGTACTCTTAGAAGTCTGCACACTGATTAACCAGGAAAAAATCCAACCTTCACTGGTGATTGGAATGCCAATTGGTTTTAGTCATGCTCCCGCCGCCAAAAGACGATTAATGCAACAAACATCACCTTTCATTACAATTGAGGGGACTATAGGAGGTGGTTTGCTGGCTGCTACTGCACTGAATGCCTTGGTTGAGTCATTGATTGAAAAGCCAAATTGTCATTGTTACTTAAATTTTTAGACTTTAAATTTTTCCGAAAATAGTGATGTTGTCAATTGCTCAAGTACTTTTAGCCCCCGTAGAGAACCCCGAATTAGGCGAGTAGCGGCAATAGGTTGACGAAGAAAACTCAATGTTAGAGGTAAAGGTTGTAGAGAACCATCAACATTGATAGCTGCTGTGATGTCAGGGATATCATGACGACAATCATCGCTGACTACCCGCAGCATCGCCACTGTCGCACCAACTTTATTTAACAACTCTAGGGCAGCAAATCCCTCCATATCAACCACATCAGCCCCCAAAGTTTCACCTAGATAGCGTTTTTCCACAGCAGAGCAAACCACGCGATCGCTTGTCAATGATTTAACTAAATTCAGTGCTGGGTACTGAGTCTGAAGTGCTGAGTAGATTTTTGTAGTCAAAGAGCGATCGCACTCTTGCAATCTTTGCTGATAAATACAACTCTCATACAACACAACATCACCTACACAATGGTCAGTTGTCAAACTGCCACACAAACCCATCACTAAAACTTTTGATTGTTGGGCATTTTGCCAGTGTTCCTGCTTTTGCCATTGTTGCAAGTATGTTGTCAACGGCTTTACGCCTACTGGTATAGCCACAACCTTTGGTATCTTACCACTTATGCGGCGCAATCCACGACACACAGCCCCATATTCAGATCCCTGCGGTACAAAAATTGTGTCAATAATCATCAGTCAGTTGTCATTTGCTAAGGGACTTCCAGAAAATAAAATATTCAATGGTTCAGAACAAATATTACTGTTAGATTTTCCTCCCCTGCACCCCTGCTCCCTGCCCCTCTGCCTCTTCTTTGACTCGCAAAGTTCCCTGGATTACTGTAGCATGACAATAATTGTGTCTTCAGCATGATGATTTTCCAAGATGGTAAAGCTAAATAGCTCAAAATCAGTACGGCAACGCTTCAACTTTTCCCGATGGGCAATTGAGTATTCGTGGCTGACTGTTAGTTTTTGGATTGCTGTAGCGGTAGCTGGTGCGCTGGCGTTCAGTTCTCTTAAGTATGCTTTGTTTCCAGACATTACCTTTCCGGTAGTAGTGGTAAATGCTACGGCTCCTCTGAAAACTGCGGTTGATACTGAAGCAAGGCTTACCATACCCATAGAAGAGCGTCTGCGTTCTGTGGCAGGTCTAGATAATCTCCGTTCATCTAGCTATCCTGGACAAGCTGCTGTGAGTTTGGCTTTTAGTGTAGGGACAAATCTGGAAACATCAACAAGCCAAGTAGAAACAGCACTTCAAGAATTAACTCTCCCTCAAGGGGCAAGTTACAAGATTATTCCCTTGAACCTGAACGAGTCAGCATCCGTGAGTTATGCCATTGAAAGTAATTCTCGGAATTTAGCAGATTTAACGAAATTAGCCCAAGACCAAATTACACCAGCGATCGCTCAATTACCAGGAGTCCTCAGAGTCTCACTTTTGGGCGCTCCTACAGCATCACCGCCTCTGAGTCCAGCGAGTAGTAATAACAGTGCGGCTCTCGGTCAAGGCGCAGGTACACTAGTTAGGTTCAATGGTCGAGAAGCTCTGGCATTTCAGGTAATTAAACGAGGTAACGCCAACACCTTAGAAGTTGTCAGTCAAGTTGAGCAGGAAGTCCAGAAACTCCGCGCCAACCTCAAAGATGTCACACTTACCATAGCCGCAACTCAAGCCAAATATATCAACCAAGCCACACAATCAACTATCAATGCGCTGATGGAAGCCATTGTCTTGTCGATTGTGGTGATCTTTCCTTTCTTGTGGAATTGGCGAGCAACTTTCATCTCTGCCTTAGCTATTCCTACGTCTTTGTTGGCGACGTTTATTGTTATGGCTAGTTTTGGCTTTAACTTAGAAACAATCACCTTGTTGGCTCTAGCCTTGGTCATTGGCAGCGTAATCGATGATGCCATCCTTGACGTAGAAAACATCACTCGCCACATCGAAGAAGGAGAAACCCCCCGCCAAGCCGCTTACTCAGCTACAGACGAAATTGGTTTAGCCGTCATCGCCACCACAGCCACATCTGTAGCAGTTTTCTTACCCATTGGTTTGATGGGTGGAGTCGTTGGGCAATTCTTCAAACCATTCGGAATCACCGTTTCGGCTGCTTACATAGCTTCTACTTTAGTCGCTCGTACCCTATCACCAGTTTTAGCTACCTACTTTCTCAAACCTGTAACTGGAAATTCTCAACGTCGAAAAGACAACATCTGGGGAAAATTCACCAAATCATATAGAAACCTACTCAACTGGTCTCTAAACCATCGTAAGACAGTTATCGCATTAGCAATACTCAGTTTTATTGCAGGGATAGCATTAATACCATTCATCCCCAAAGGCTTTATTCCCAAATTAGATCGGGGTGAATTTAACATTACCTACACCGCACCTTTACCGCAAATCCCCCCCGATTTAGCAGCCTTACAGCTACAAGCAGCACAAGCAGCACAAGCAAACAATCTTTCTCCCTCCTCATCTTCCCCCACTCCCTCATTTCCCATCCCCAACCCCCTCAACGACTCTCTAGAAGTAGCCAAACAACTAGAAGATGTGGTGAGAAAATCCCCAGATGTGGAAACAGTATTTACTACAGTGGGTTCTCGTGAAGGCGAACCAAATAAAGGCACTCTCTACGTGCGCCTGAAAGACGATCGCCAAATCCAGACTGCGGAACTGCAAGACCAATTACGGGAAACTTTGCCCAATCTTCCTGGTGTGAATACCAGCGTAGAAGATATCCAATTTGTGGACACTGGTGGACAAAAACCCCTGCAAGTTGCCTTAAGTGGTAATGATTTACAAGCTCTCAACCAAGCCGCTAGGACAATCAAGGAGAGCATCGAGAAAATACCTGGATTTGCTGATGTGTCAATTACAGGTGAAACCAATACCCAAGAGCAGGTTTTACAAATTGAACGGCTCAACAATCAACGGGTAGCTTATATCAGTGCTAACTTAGGACAGGAATTGTCTTTAGGTAATGCTACTGATAAGATAGTAGAGGAAGCAAGAAAAATTTTACCTGCTGATATCACTTTAGAGTTGGGAGGAGATTCTGCTCGTCAAAGTGAAGTCTTTGGTAGTTTTGTGTCTACTTTGTTGCTGTCAGCCCTTTGTATCGTTGCAGTCCTAATTTTATTATTCAAAAGTTGGATAGACCCGGTAATTATCGGGGTTTCTTTACCCCTGTCAATTGTCGGTGCAATGCTGGCGTTACTTTTTACCAAGAGTGACTTTGGCATGATCTCGTTGATTGGTTTCGTCTTCCTGCTGGGATTGGCAAATAAGAATGCCATTGTCCTGGTAGATTACATTAACCAACTCCGTAAAGCTGGATTAACCCGCACAGAAGCAATTCTCAAAGCCGGGCCAGTCCGTCTGCGCCCAATCATGATGACCACCATTTCTACAATTATCGGGATGCTACCCATCGCCTTAGGTTTAGGTGCAGGTTCAGAATTGCGATCGCCTATGGCTGTAGCGATCGCCGGGGGGCTAGTAACTTCCACAATCCTCAGCTTAATTGTGATACCCGTGGTTTACTCCTTCTTAGATGACTGGTTTCCCCGATTTGCCCGCAAGGAGGACAATTAATGCGGGTCTTTGTCACAGGGGCTACTGGTTTTGTTGGTGCTAATTTAGTCCGGTTGTTACTGCAACAAGGATACACAGTTAAAACCTTAGTTCGTCCTCACAGCAACTTGGGTAACTTACACGGTTTGGATGTGGAGATTGTCGAAGGCGATTTCCAAAATCCATACCTTTGGAAACAAATGGCTGATTGTCGCTACCTATTCCATGTAGCAGCCCAATATTCCCTATGGCAAAAAGACCGCGATTTACTCTATCAAAACAACGTCCTTGGCACTTTTCAGATGTTAGATGCAGCCCAAAAAGCTGGAATTGAACGCACCGTTTACACAAGTTCTGTAGCAGCCATTGGGGTAAATCCCTCTGGTGGCGTGGTGGATGAAACTTATCAAAGTCCTGTAGATAAGCTAATTGGACATTATAAAAAATCCAAGTTTTTAGCAGAACAAGAAGCTATACAAGCCGCAGCCAAAGGACAAGATGTAGTCATAGTCAACCCCAGCACCCCCATCGGCCCTTGGGACATCAAACCCACACCCACCGGCGATATTATTCTCCGCTTCTTGCGGCGACAAATGCCCGCTTACGTCAACACAGGATTGAATTTAATCGATGTACGGGATGTAGCTTGGGGACATTTACTAGCTTTAGAAAAAGGAAAAAGTGGCGATCGCTATATTCTAGGACATCAAAACATCAGCCTCAAGCAATTACTTGAGCAACTCGCCGAAATCACAGGTTTATCAGCACCCCAATGGATAGTCCCTGGCTGGCTACCCCTAAGTGTCGCCTGGATTGAAGAAAACATCCTCGCACCAATCGGAAAGCAGCCTTCAGTACCCATAGATGGTGTCCGCATGGCACAGCAAACCATGTACTACGATGCCTCAAAAGCAGTCAAAGAATTAGGTTTGCCCCAATCTCCGATAAATACTGCCCTGAAAGATGCAGTGAATTGGTTTGTTTCTCAGGGTTATGTGAGGTGCTGAGTGTTGACTGTTGACCAACGATCAATCAAAAATGAGGAGTGATAGGAACAATGGCGGTTAATTTACAACAAGCGATCGATATTGGTAAGTATTTAGTTACGCAACGTTTTTTAGGACGCAAACGTTTTCCCTTGGTATTGATGCTAGAACCACTTTTTCGCTGTAACTTAGCGTGTTCTGGTTGTGGAAAAATTCAGCATCCGACAGAGATATTGAAGCAAAATTTGACTCCCCAACAGTGCTTCGCCGCAGTAGATGAGTGTGGCGCACCAGTGGTTTCTATTCCTGGGGGAGAACCCCTGCTGCATCCCCAGATTGACGAGATTGTCAAGGGTTTAGTCGAACGGAAAAAATATGTTTACTTATGTACCAATGGTTTGTTATTAGAAAAAAACCTAGATAAATTTCAACCATCACCTTATTTGACTTTTAGCGTCCATTTAGATGGGTTGCGGGAATGGCACGATAAATGTGTAGACAGGCAAGGGGTATTTGATATTGCGGTGAAAGCCATCAAAGCTGCTAAAGCTAAAGGGTTTCGCGTCACCACCAACACCACTATTTTTGAGGGTTGCGATCCCAAAGAAATGCAAGAGTTTTTCGACTTCTTGGAAACCCTCAAGACAGATGGCATGATGATCTCTCCTGGTTATGGTTACGACTGGGCCCCAGATCAAGACCATTTCCTCAAACGAGAGCAAACACGCGCCCTGTTTCGGGAAATCCTCACCCCCTACAAAACTGGCAAGAAAAACTGGAACTTCAACCACAATCCTTTATTCCTAGATTTTCTAGTAGGTGAGAAAGATTATGAATGCACACCTTGGGGTAGCCCTAGTTATAGTGTTCTTGGTTGGCAAAAACCTTGTTATCTCTTAAATGAAGGACATTACACCAGCTTCAAACAATTGCTAGAAGAAACAGACTGGAGCAAATATGGTCGTGCTAGTGGTAATCCTAAGTGTGCCGATTGCATGGTTCACTGCGGCTATGAACCCACAGCCGCAATGGACGCTATGCAGCCACAAAATATTAGCCGTTCTTTGGGGAGTGTTTTTGGTAGATAGGATGGGAGAGGATTCGTTTCGTAGTAAGAAGGACTTTAGTCCTTTTTTGTTCGTGGAGCGTCTCAAAGAGAGAACTAAAGTTCTCACTACAAACCAGGCTAATTGTAGCAATGTAAAGATAGTAGTATTCGTTTTGTAGTAAGGACCTTAGTCCTTTTTTGTTTACGGAGCGTCTCAAAGAGAGAACTAAAGTTCTCACTACAAACCTATGCACCAACCATTGAAAAAATTAAGGCATTCAATATGGCAAAGGCAAAAAACGTCATCGGCACAGACTTAGAGCTTTGTTGTTCCTCTCCCGTCACTGGGTTTTATCGTGACGGCTTTTGTCAAACAGGTGCTTATGATACGGGGATGCACGTTGTTTGCGCTCAGGTGACAGCAGAATTTCTAGAGTTTACCAAATCTCGTGGTAATGACCTGAGTACGCCCCATCCTGAGTATAATTTCCCCGGTTTGAAACCAGGCGATCGCTGGTGTTTATGTGCAGCCCGTTGGCAAGAAGCCCTGGAAGCTGGAGTTGCACCACCTGTAATCCTGTCAGCCACTCATGCTAGAGCCTTGGAAGTCTCTTCTCTCGCTGATTTGAAAGAACACGCCCTACTTAATGGGGAGTAATACCAATTCAAAATTCAAAATTCGTCTTGAAAAGTTTCCTACGGCGGGAAACCCGCCTACAGAACTTTCCGCAAAATTCAAAATTAAGAAATCTAGATTTTGCAAAGGTTTCTGGGTTTGGATCTCCATCAGAATTTTAGTGAAATGGTATGAGCAATCAATATTTTCCTCATACCCCAATGTTTTTGCTGTCACTTTGCCAAAATATACAAAAACTTGCCGCGATTTTTGCCAATATAATATATTATTTCCCAAAAAAATCGCTTGGCAAAAATCGGCATGAGTGAAAAAACATTAGAAAGTAACGGGAAGGCGTTTCTCGTTCTACTTTTGCCAATATCGTTTTTGGTCATTTTCTTAGTTTCTACCTGGAGATTTTTGCTTGCTCTGATTGTCCTGGTCATTGGTTTCAAAATTTTTCAGGAATATCAATGGCAACAGTGGTGTCAGCAAGTTAACCCAATTTTCAGTCAGTTAATTAGGGAAAACCAAGGCAAAATTACCCCAATGGATTTGGCGATTCGTGGCAACTTCCCCGGCCCGACGGCAAAACGTTATTTAGATGGTAAAGCTTCAGAATTTGGTGCAAGTTTACTACCAGCTGGAGAAGGAGGTGAAGTTTACTACTTCATCACAGCAAGTATTTTAGGAAATATCTTAGATAGCAGTGATCCTGTTAAAGAACTTGCGCCTCAACCAGTAACTACGGAAATGCGATCGCTCTTAGCGCCACCGTCACCACCAGAAGCAGTAGTAACAGAACCCGAAACTGAAACCGAACCTGAATTACCACCACCCGCGACTCATCAAGAAGTTAAGCCAAACCTGGAAAGACAGCTAATTTTTGGCTCTCTAATTCAATCAGAATTGGCAAAACGGCTTAGTGTTTACTCCAGTACTGTCTATAAACGTCGTAATGATCCAGATTTTCCCGAATGGACTCGCACTCGTGATCCTGATGGAATTGCCTGGACTTTTTCCGAAAGAACTAAGGAATTTTTCCCATTAGAAGAAAATGAAGGCAAAAATTAATCAAAACTCCATCCCTTCACGGGTGGAGTTTTGTCAGTGGTCAGTAGTCAGTGGCGTTCACGCAGCGTGTCCCCTTGGGACAAGACACTTAAAAACCACACACTAGGAGATGGGGTATTAAACCAGATCCAAAACAACTGACAACTGACAACTAACAACTGACACACGCAGTGGATCAAAAATTACCCAATAGTCCATGACTACTGATACCATTTCACTAAAATTCTGATACAAATCCAAACCCAGAAACCTTTGCAAAATATAGGTTTCTTAATTTTGAATTTTGCGGAAAGTTCTGTAGGCGGGTTTCCCGCCGTAGGAAACTTTTCAAGACGAATTTTGAATTTTGAATTGGTATGACTCATTCACCCTTAAATTCTAAACCTACAGCTTCGCTGATGGAATTTAGTTCATGTTCTTCTAACTTGGCAAGCAACCCAGTTAAAATACGACGTACCATCATTGGGCCTTCATAAATCCAGCCTGTATACACTTGGATCAGGCTGGCTCCAGCAGTAATTTTTGTCCAAGCATCTCCAGGGGTAAATATACCGCCAACCCCAATTATGGGTATTTGTCCTTGGGTTTGCTGCCAAATAAAACGAATGATTTCCGTAGAGCGATCGCGCACTGGCGCACCGCTAATTCCACCAGCTTCTTCTTGGGGTGATTTACCTGTTTGCTCAATTACTTGAGTTTTCAGTCCATCACGGCGAATGGTCGTATTAGTGGCAATAATCCCCGCTAACTGGTAGGTTTTAGCTAATCCGATAATGTCCGCGATCGCTTCCCATGATAAATCCGGCGCTATCTTGACAAATATTGGCTTATGTGAATTATTTTCTTGTTGTAATACATCTAATATAGAACCGAGCATAGAAGCATCTTGGAGCGATCGCAAACCCGGAGTATTGGGAGAAGACACATTAACTACAAAATAGTCTCCCAACTCCTTCAGTAAGCGAAAACTATTTAAATAATCTTCTGCGGCTGCTTCTAGAGGTGTCACCTTAGATTTACCCAAATTGACACCTATAGGTATGGAAAACTGCCCTTGTTCCTGAGCCAAACGCGCCGCCATTGCTGCTGCACCATGATTATTAAAACCCATACGATTAAGAGCAGCATAATCCAACGGCAAGCGAAACAGGCGCGGAGGGGGATTACCAGGCTGGGGGACAAACGTCACAGTTCCCAATTCCGCAAACCCAAAACCCAAACTAGACCAAATCCTAGCAGCTACACCATCTTTATCAAAACCAGCCGCTAAACCGACAGGGTTAGAAAACTTCAAACCAAACAAACTCTGTTCCAGACGGGAATCTTGTAGACACAGAGACTTTTGTAATAAATTCTGCACCCATCTAGTACTTGAACTATTACCTGTTTGCGAAAGCCAACTAAAACTCCGCATAGTCTGCTGATGCAGCCACTCCGGATCAGCCTTCACCAAATCAAATAAAACTGGACGAAGGGCAAATTTATATATATCCATAGTCATTAGTCGGTTGCTATTTACAGTAATGAGTAATGAGTAGTGAGTCAATACTCCCCCTGTTCCCCTGCTCCTTCTCCTCCCACTCCCCCACCTCTTTTATCCCGAAGTATAAAAAAACGCTTGTAAAGATATTAGTGAGTGTAATTTGGGCATCTTATATATTACAAGCTATGTTCATCAAAAATCAGATGGGGCAGCCACACAAATCGATAGCCGCCGAACAACCAATTCTTGCCTTGGGGCGTGTTTTACAAAGCCTGAGGGAAGGAGATGATGTTGACGTTCTGATTGAAACTACGATTCATTACATTCATCAAGAATTTAACTATAAGCTGATTTGGATTGCTGCTTACGATCGCCTCAAGCACAGTTTATTTGGTAAGGGTGGTATTACTCCTGGTGGTGATGTTAATTTTTTACGAAAACGGCTGGTTCTTCAACCAGGGGATCTATTAGAACAAGTAGTGATTCAACAGTCTCCTTTGGGTGTGGCTGATATCCGCAACGAAAAGCGCGCTGGAGAATGGCGAGAAGTTGGCACAAAATTTAATATCCAAGGGACAATAATTCTACCCATGCGTCATAAAGACCGATGTATGGGCGTGCTTTTACTAGGTTCGGAACGCTGGGGTTACTTGCTACCAGAAGATGCCAAAGCTCGTTTAATGATGGTATTGGGTGAACTGGGAGCAATACTGTATCAACACGAAATACATTTACAGCAGAAACAAATCAAGCGTCCAGATGAACCTCTATTACATTTATTGGAAAACGTCCGTAACCTAAACAATTTAGAAGAAAGGCTAAAAGCAGTAGTAGAAGCCACCCAAGATTTTGTTTCTCCTAGTCGTACCAATGTTTACTGGTTTGAGAGACAAGGGCGCTATTTTTGGTGTCGCATGGGCAA
Organism: Anabaena subtropica FACHB-260; assembly: GCF_014697105.1. Classification (GTDB taxonomy): domain Bacteria; phylum Cyanobacteriota; class Cyanobacteriia; order Cyanobacteriales; family Nostocaceae; genus Trichormus; species Trichormus subtropicus. The sequence goes on from NZ_JACJRF010000033.1 coordinate 13,257, forward strand.
TCAATTAGTCAATCTTCACCGAGATGCTAATAAAGAAAAACTAGCCGCAGGCATGACGGTACAAGAATTGAGCGAATTATATTATGCTTTATCTGTTAATCAAATAGTCTGGATTGGTGACGCTCGTAGTTCCTTAGAAGGCCAGTTTACTGCTAAGTTGTTGCAAAAGTTGCGGGTGCGATCGCTCCTAGCAGCTCCTATTATCTGGCAAAAAGACCTATTGGGTTTTCTCGCGGTAGAAGGTTATGAGCCACGGATTTGGACAGAGGCTGATAAAAATTTTGTCCAAGGTGCAGCAGGATTTATTTCTCTGGTGGCTCCCAATGACAAGATAGAAAATACTGTTAAACAAATTCAAGAAGACTCCCAGTTAACTAGTGAAGTTGCCCAAAGTATTTATACTCACCAAGACCTGAAGGAAACTTTACATACTTGTGCATCTAGAGTACTAACTCGATTAAATGCTACCCGCTTTTTACTCTTACATTACGACCAAGACCAAAATAATTATCAAGTTATTTACCAAACCCAACCCCATAATCGCCGCCCTTTAATCAGTGGGTTTAGTTTATTGTCAGAGACTGACAGGCAGATGTTAAAATCTACCAAGACTACAGTAGAAATTGAGAACGTAGAAGAAGATTTACGGTTTTTTAATTGGCGTTCTCTGCTATTAGAAAATGGCGTGCGATCGCTATTAATTTGCAATTGCGCTCAAGGTCATAAAGCAGAGGCATTATTAATTGTCACCCACACAAACCATCGCAGTTGGACAAATTTAGAGAAGGAAATGCTGTGGATTGTGAGTCAACAAATTGGCGTAGTTGTCAGACAATGGCGACTACAAACTAATAACGAACAACAGCAACACATACTCCACAGTATCCAACAATGTTTAAGAATAGAAGGAACTGAAAGCCCAAACAGCCAAACGGAGCAACATCATTTAGAATGCACTGCACTCAGGCAAATTGCATCTGTACTTAACTGTCCTTTGGCACTGTTATTATCTTGGTCACATGGTGAGTCAACAGCAGAAATTATCCCTGGGGTAATTGCCGATAGCCGATTTGAAGTAGTGCTAAAGTCCAAACTCTCCATTCAGTATGAAGCCTTGATTCAATGGGCGCTGGCTGAAAATAGTTACTTAAACGTAAGTGTAGATCATTTGCCTCCAGAAACGCGCCAATGGTTACATGGTTCTGGTATTGGACAAGTTTTGCTGATGGCTTTACGCACTGGGGTTGATCATCAACCGACAGGGGTAATATTGTTAGCAGACCATCGAGAACGCCACTGGCCACAACATAGCCTCAATACAGGAGAAATTTTAATTGATCAGTTGGCTTGGTTGCGTCGTCAACAACAAATTAGTCAACGTCTAGAGTCCACAACTCAGGAATTACGCCAACTCAATTGGTACAAACATCGTCGTTTGGAAGAGATTCAGCGTACAGCCATACACTTACTGGGTCAAATTCATGATTTGGGCATTCCTAGCAACGACCTAACACAGACACGATATCAATTATTGCTGCGGCAATTAGACCACACAACTGCTTCAATGACAAGTATAGTCAAACTGGAACAATGGCAGTTACACGTAAGCTGGGAAACTATGCCCATATCCAGTTTACTCAAGCGATCGCTCGAACGCATAGATAACTTAGTCCAGCAAAAAAAACTCTGGATTGGTGTCCACGGTTTGGGACAACCCACCACAGAAAAGGAAGCAGCAAATAGTCCGGCATTTCTCAAAGGCGTTCCTACCGCAGCTAACCCATCGACAATGGCGATCTCTGGCGACATTGGGAAATTTGAATTAGTCCTCCATGAATTATTACTCGCCGCCTGTCATCGTTCTCCCAACGGTAGCAGAATAGATATTTGGTGTCGTCGTCTAGATGAACAATTTTTAGAGGTATCAATTACAGATAACGGCACAATTGAAACACAATTACTCACAGAATTACAGCAAAAAACACACAAGGATGTTCTCGCTTTCTGCCATTTCGATCAATCACCAAATCTAAATTTGCTAATTTGCCAACAGATGATGCAACAATTAGGAGGGGAATTGGATATTTATCAGTTGCCCGATCATCGGGTAGTTAGCCGCTTGGTGTTGCCATTGGCTGATGTTAATTCGTAATACTGCTACTCGGTGAATCCTTATCTTACGAGACGCTGCGCGTTAGTGTCCCCTAAAGAGCGCGGTTACCTAGCAAAGCAAGCTGCGTAATTCGTAATTCAAATTGGAACTACGCATTTTTTTGAGCCACTCTCTCTTACTTACAGACTGCTAATGTTTAACAACATCTCAGCTAAAGCTGACAAATATATTGTTTTTATACTAATATTTATTCTTTCAAATATCTTGGCATACCCAGCTTTTTCTAGTGTATGCCGTAATTATAATGGTCAAAATATTTGTATTCTTAACATTAACCGCAGTGCCAAAAATTATTGGGAATATAGGGCAAGTATCACTGTTGATGGACAAAAAAAGCCTTTGGAAGTCTACAACTGTCGCCAACGATTTAAAGTGCAACCAAATGGAACTGTAGTGCCATTTGAACACCAAGATCCTGGTGATTTGATCTGTAGATTTTTCAAAAATACCTCATATGAGCGAAATTGAAGAAGGCAAAAGTTCGTTCACGTAGCGTCCCGTAGGGAAGGGGCAGAGAGAGAGCAGGAAGCATAATTCCCTTCAGCATAGCGGCCTCCAGGATAGCTGCCTTTCTTGATAAAATTCTCAGTGTTGTAAAAGTATTGCTTGATGGATGGACGTGAGTTTTACTCTAGCTTGATTCGGCTTCATATTCTGCACCATGCAGTTCAGGAGCCAATTTTTGGGCTAGGCATTATCGAAGAACTGGCACATCATGGTTATAAACTCAGTGCTGGAACCCTATACCCAATGCTACACGATATGGAGCGTAAGGGATATTTGTATTCCTTAGAGGAAAAAACAGGGCGGCAAAGTCGCAGACTCTACAGAGCCACTGATTTAGGAAAAATCATGTTAGAGAATGCGAAAGAAAAAGTACGAGAATTATTTGGGGAATTGTTCGAGGAGTAATGCCACGCTGAGTCATAATGCGATCGCTATTTGTTTGACTCCTGCTAAGTTTTTTCTCCTTCTCTAGTCAGTTTTATTTGTGACCTTTTCTTTCTTTTTCAGCAAGCCCTACTTAATGACCAATTACTCCATCGGCGCGTGGCTATTTCTCTTCCCGTTTGAAAAAATAGAATACCCACCAATTTTTTTGAATCTAAACTATTGATAAAAAAACATCATCCATAAGACAGAAGTCATTGCCAATATACTAATCACAGTATTAATTAAGAGAGATTATGGTATACAACAATGATTAAATTGTCTAACCCGGCTCTCCACGAAGAACCCCGTCACCAGCTAGGCGCTATCATTCCTCTCAAGCAAGAAGAATCGTTGCTTAATTGGTTGCAAAGTACAGGTCGATTAGTTTCTTTCCAACCTATTGACTACTATTATGAAGACGAGGTAGAAGACGAAGAAGAATACGTGGAAGAGTTTGTAGATACCTATGACTTGGATGCAGAAGAAATCGAGGATTTAGAAGAGTAAAATGATACCAGTTGCTAAATAGCAATTACTGGGAGTTTGTGGAAGCGCTTAGACAAAACTTAAGTGCCAATATCATTGACCCAATTAATACCCAAGGTTTCTTCCTTTCTCCTGAGTTTTTGTACTCTTTACAGGTAACGTAGAAGTGTTTAGGTGACAGAGTTGATTTTGAAGTATCTGAAAAATTTAAACTTCAAACTCTGACTGCTTCCTAAAATGAAAGGGCGATCGCCCTTTCATTTTACTAATTATTTTATTTTACAGTGACTGAAACTAAACCTTAGCCAATTCTGGCGTAGGACGCTTGCTGTTGCGAATATTAGTAATCGCCTCTGCATAATCCTTAGCGTTAAATACAGCAGAACCAGCAACGATCGCATTAGCGCCTGCTTCTAAAACTTGCCAAGTATTATTAGCTTTAAGTCCACCATCCACTTCAATCCAGGGATCTAAACCGCGTTCCTCGCACATTTGACGTAACTGGCGAATTTTAGGTAATACGCCAGGAATGAAACTTTGACCACCAAAGCCTGGGTTAACGCTCATGATTAGTACTAGATCGCACAATTCTAGAACATATTCGATCAGTTCTAGAGGTGTACCAGGATTAAGTACTACCCCGGCTTTTTTGCCAAGCTCTTTGATTTGTCCAAGGGTGCGGTGCAGATGTGGTGAAGCATTGTGTTCAGCATGGACAGAAATAATATCAGCACCCGCTTTAGCAAATCCTTCTACATACTTTTCTGGTTCCACAATCATTAAGTGAACATCCAGAGGTTTAGTTGTCACCGGACGAATCGCCTCCACTACCAGAGGACCTATCGTAATATTAGGTACGAAACGACCGTCCATTACATCAACATGAATCCAATCGGCTCCAGCAGCATCTACGGCGCGAATTTCGTCACCTAAACGGCTAAAGTCGGCTGATAGGATAGATGGAGCAATTACTATGGGTTTTTCAGATCGGTTTTGGGTCATGGCTAGTGGGTTTCTAAGCGTCCTCGTCTGTAAGCATTGTAATAAAATACTGTAACAAAATATTGAGAATTTTTGAAAGTGAGGGGCAGGGAGCAGGGAGCAGGGAGAGAACTATAGATGTTGAGTAATAACGATGAACTTATGGACTATGAGAAAACTAACTTGGATAATTTTTGGATTGAGTGCTTCTTGTTTGAGTGTGCCTGTATTAGCTTCAGCTTTAAGAAGTTCTTTAGGAACTAATGGTATTGATGCTTTAAAGTTACATCAAATTCCTTATAATTTGCTCGGTCGCAAGATTGCTATCGGTCAGGTGGAAATCGGTCGTCCGGGGATGTTTGGTTGGGATAAGGCTGTTGCTAAAAATCGTGCTGTTTCATTAGCAGCTGTTTTTTTACGCAATGGCCCAGCTAAGTCTAATAATGGTGTTGACCCCCATGCTTATAACGTTGCTGGTGTGATGGTCAGTAGGGACAAAGGTTTACCTGGGGTGGCGCCAGAAGCGAGATTATATTCGTCGGCGGTAGGTTCTACAAAAAATATGGGTCAACCGGAGGAGTGTTTATCGGCCCAGCATATAGCCTTACAAAATGGTGGTGATGTCAGGGCTATTAATTTTAGCTTTGGTGAACCTCTCAACCGCGACCCCCGACCAGAGGCTGTTTTAGATGGTAATGCTTTACTCACTATGTGTATTGACTGGTCGAGTCGTGTCCACGATGTCTTGTATGCGATCGCAGGCAATCAGGGTAAAGGGGGTATACCCATCCCTACAGACAATTTTAACGGAATAAACGTGGCTTTTTCATCCCGAAGAGGAGGGATTTTTAATAAAGTTGATGTTTCTAACCTAGCTGGGGTAAACCAAGGTGTGAGTGGTCGCTTGGCTGGCAAGGAATTTAATATAGATGGCCGTCGTTCAGTTGCCATAGTAGCGCCGGGTAGTAATATTACTTTGCTCAATCCCGATGGCAAGTTGAACAAGGTTACAGGTACAAGTTTTGCTGCACCACATCTCACTGCTACTGTGGCTTTGCTACAAGAATTTGGTGACAGACAGCTACGCACAAAAAAACCCAACTGGAGCATTGATAGCCGCCGTCAGCAAGTGATGAAAGCAGTACTACTCAATTCAGCCGAAAAAATTCAAGATAGTGGTGACGGTTTAAGGCTGGATATGACTCGCACACTGATTGATAAACAAAGTCAAGACTGGCTGACTTCTGATGCCTACCTAGACCCGAAAATTCCCTTGGATGCTCAAATGGGAACAGGTCATTTAAATGCTTTTCGTGCTTACCAACAATTTAATGCAGGTCAATGGCAGCCAACAGATCCAGTTCCAGGGATTGGGTGGGATTATCGACAGGTAGATGTGGGTAAATCTGTTGATTATGCGTTAGCAAAACCGTTAAAGCAAGGCAGTTTTGTAGCTATTACTTTAAGTTGGAATCGTTTGGTAGAGCTAAATGATACTAATAAAAATCAGGAATTTGATGTAGGTGAAAATTTTAGCGATCGCGGTTTGAATAACCTCGACCTTTATTTAGTGAAAGCTGATGCGAATAATACAGATCCTGGTGTTGTTTGTTCTTCAATTAGTGAGATTGATAGTGTAGAACATATTTTTTGTCCCGTTCCTGCTAATGGGAACTACAAAATCCGCGTTCAGTATCAAAAGCAGGTTAACGAAGCAACTCAACCCTATGCCTTAGCTTGGTGGACTGTTCCTGTTAACTAAAATCAACGTGAGTTCGGCAGAACCTAACCCCAATCCCTTCCCTACATTCTCTACTAGAGGCTACGCCAACGCGCAGCGCGCTGGGAGACAGGGAAGGGACAAAAAATCTATAACGGTTAAAATCAAATTCTTTCTCTTGTCTCTGTGATAAAAAATCTTCACCTACAAAGATACAAGGGTTCTTCAAGCTCTTTAGTTAACTAAAAGGTTTAGTTACCTTAGAAAAATTATTATTCAGTAGTTTAAAATACAAATATTCAATCTCAAGATAAACTAAAAAAATCAGATGCTGCAAAATTAATCTGCGTTGCCATATTAATGAAAATTTTGCAATAGTTATATTTACTTCTTTTGGCAAATTTACTGTTACCAAAACTGTAACCATCGAGTGTTTCATTTGTGTTAATGCAATAGTAAATAATTAATACAGTATTAACAACGTCAAGTTTGGTAGACAGCTAAAAACTTTGGCAAGTGAGGTAGGAAAATGAATCGGCAGAAGTTCAGTGGTGTGAAAAACAGTTTCTTGCAAAGACGTTACGCGGTTAGTCTAGGAAGACGTTATGTTCTAGCAGCAGCTAGCGTTGTTTTGTTCAGTGTATTAGGTTGTTCTCAAGTAAATACTAATACTAGTGCGCTAGCCCAACCTGGGCTATCTCAACCAGAGCCATCATTGCAAAAAAAAACAGTAGTAATTGATACCAAAATTGTTGATGCGAACAATAAGTTTGGCTTTAAGCTGTTTTCGGAAATAGCAAAACCAGACATTAATGCCAAAAACATTAATGTTTCACCGACAAGTATAGCGATCGCCCTAGCCATGACCTACAATGGCGCTAACGGCTCCACTCAACAAGCAATGGCTAAAACCTTGGAGTTACAGGGTATCAGTCTACCAGAACTCAACTCTGCTTACGCTTCCTTAAACAAGCAGCTACAAAATCCTGATGAAAATGTGCAATTAAATATTGCTAATTCCCTGTGGGTAAATCAAGATATTAGTTTGCGTCCCGATTTTGTGCAAACAACCAGCAATTTTTATCAAGCCAAGGTGACAAATTTAGACTTTCAAAATGTCACGGCTACAAGTACAATCAATGATTGGGTGAAAGACAATACCAAAGGTAAAATCGATAAAATTGTCGATAAAATTGAACCAAATCAGGCACTATTTTTAATTAATGCCATATATTTCAATGGGAAATGGAGCCAAGAATTTGATAAATCCCAGACAAAGCCACAACCATTCTATACTGCGTCTGGTCAACAGAAACAACACCCAATGATGTCACAAACGGGTGAATATAGATATTATGAAAATCCACAATTCCAGGCTGTAAGTTTACCTTATGGTAAAGATGGTAAGACGAGTTTATATATATTTTTGCCCAAACAAAACTCTAACCTAAAAGCCTTCTCGGAAAACTTAAATGCAGAGAACTGGGAAAAATGGATGTCTAATTTTAGTAAGCGTGAAGGAGCTATTAGTTTACCGCGTTTTCAAACAAACTATGACATTACACTCAACGATACACTCAAAGCTTTAGGCATGGGAGAGGCTTTTAGTAATAAAGCCAATTTTTCCGGTATTGGAGACAACTTAACTATTAGTCAAGTTAAACACAAAACTTTTATCGATGTGAATGAAGAGGGTACAGAAGCTAGTGCAGTGACTTCTGTAGGGATAGTAGCGACATCTTTAAGAGAGCCACAAGAGCCATTTAAAATGATTGTTGATCGTCCCTTCTTCTATGCAATTCGTGATAATCAAAGCAAAAATATCTGGTTCATGGGTGTAATTGTAGAACCAGCGTGAAATCAATTCACAATAAAAAGGACAGGCAAGATGCCTATCCCAAAAAACTAGTTAAATTATCCCGTAATTGTGCAACGCCCAAAATGTAAAATTCAAGGCGATCGCTCAACCATCTAACATATCTACTGGACAATTTTAGATGGGAAGTAACTGAGAAACCAGTTATACATTACGGTTTTCTGGAATTACAGCATAAGCATCAATTTCAAACAACATATCATCAAGTGCCAGTCTAGGAACGGGAATGAGGGTGTTCGCTGGTGGTTTATTCCCCCATAAGTTGATAATTTCACGTCCTAACGGGGGCAATTTACTTTGATCGTAATCTACTATAAGAACAGTCGTTTTTGCTACATCAGATGGCTTCGCACCAACTGCATTTAAGGCAAAGCGGAGGTTCTGAAAAGCTTGGATTAACTGCTCTTCAAAGTCATTAGAGACAATATTGCCGTCTAAATCTGAACCAAATTGACCAGAAATATAAACTGTTCTTGTCCTTGGTGGTGTAACAGCTATATGACTATAGCCATTTTGGGTGGCATCATATAAAGTTGGTGGGTTCAGCAACTTCACATCCCTGTTTTGGGGGCCATTGGCACTTACCTCTTTTTGTGTTCCCACAGCAAAAGCAGTACCTAATCCGCTACCTCCAAGCCAAAGCAGGGCATTTCGTCGTGAGAATTTTGTCACTAATGAATTTACTGCACTTTTAATAGGTCGATTCATTGAGGCTCCTTTAATATGAGTTGTCTATTTTTGCTCATACCTAGTTATATTATGTACTCATTTAGAGTAAAAAAGCACTAATAAAAAATAAACTTGAGTGTACTTACTTAATTATAATTAGAACAAAATACTTATAAAATTTAGAACTATTTTTTAGAAGATACTTAAGTATTATTAGCAGTATATCTACCAATGTATTTTTTGGGAAGCTTAAATGAGAAAGAGTAATATTAATTTTCTATGAAGGAGTGCTTGATTATACTTTTTTATAATTCTATTTGAAGGGTTATGGTGTTAAACGCAATGTAAAATATATGGCAGCTTCATGAAGAAATCACATGACACGGGGATTAATTTCTGGGTAATTGGTACTGGAGATGGAGAAAGAAAAACCAATGCCTAAAAATGAGCAAATTTTCGCCATCTTTTTAGCCTGCTTTAATCTATTTATCAACCTTAATTAAGGAAGATAAGTAATTCTTGGTGTCAAGGTAGAGAAATCCCAACATAGTTACTGGGATGGCTAAGTAAAAATAGAAAATAATAGATATATGAAGAAACGCTATTTTTTACAAACTGGTGCTGCGTTAGCTGGCACAGCTTTGTTACCACCCTATATTCTGCAAAGGTCAAGCATTATGGCAGCGTCTAATACTAAGTTTGAAATCACCAAGCCTGAACAAGAGTGGCAAACAATTTTAACCCCTGAACAGTTTCGCGTCTTGCGGAAACATGGAACTGAACGGGCTTTTACCAGTCCACTCGATAAGGAATATAGTCAAGGGACTTATGTCTGCGCTGGTTGCGGACAAGCCTTGTTTACATCTGATACTAAATTTAACAGTGGTACTGGCTGGCCTAGTTTTTTCAACCCTATTGAAGGTGCAATTGGTACTACTACAGATAGATCATTTTTCATGACTAGAGTAGAAGTGCATTGCAACCGTTGTGGTGGACATCTAGGCCATGTTTTTGATGATGGCCCTGCACCCACTGGAAAGCGCTACTGTATGAATGGTGTATCGTTGAAGTTTGTCCCTGCATAACAAAATAATAAAGCGATCGCTCCCAACCATATAATAAAAGAGCGATCGCCTATTATTTCTGATTTATTTAACTAACTACTGCTTCAGCTTTTGCCTCAACAACAGGTACATAGGGTTTCTCTACACCTTGTGCTATGTATTCAGCCAGTTGTTTTTCAATTTGATCGCGCACAATTTGGCGATATTCGAGAAAATGCTCGTTATGAGCGCAGACAGAAATATAATGCTCGACAACTCCGGGGTTGCGCTTGAGGATACTAAACAAGTGATGCCAGAATTTCCAACGAGTTTCTCGTTTAATACCTTGTCGCCAAATGACAATTAACAAGGCTTTAACTACTACCCACTCTGGCATTTTGAATGGGGTTTTGTAACGTGGCGCACCCAACATGAGGAAACAGCGATAGGTGCGGTCTAAATACTGTACGGGGTCATATAAAGTACAAAAGGCTTCGATATACTCCCTACCAATGTCTTCTAGAGGACGGGTGGGAATAAAGTTCATCAAGGTTGTTTGGTTGATGTTACCATCTTGATTTTCCCGTAGTCGTCCTTCTCTCTTCAGGCGATGCCACAATGCTGTATTGGGTAGTGCTTGCAACATGGCGAAGGTGGTGGAAGGGATACCGGCTTGTTCTGCAAAACGGACAATGCGATCGCCTGCGCCTGCTTTTTCACCATCAAACCCGATAATAAACCCAGCCATTGGGCGCAACCCAGCTTTAATGATGGTTTGCACTGCATCAGTCAAGGAACTGCGGGTGTTTTGAAACTTCTTGGTTAGTTGCAAGCTATCTTCATCCGGCGTTTCAATTCCTAAGAAAACGGCGGAGAAACCAGACTCGACCATTAAATCCAGCATTTCTTGGTCTTGTGCTAGGTCAACGGAAGCCTCGGTATCAAATTTAAAGGGATATTGATGTTCAACCATCCAGACTTTTAACTCTTTCAGTAACAATTTCACATTGCGTTTGTTACCGATAAAGTTGTCATCTACCATGAACACACCACGCCGCCAGCCTAAGTTGTAGAGACAATCTAACTCTGCTAATAATTGTGCTGGGGTTTTGGTGCGTGGTTTGCGTCCGTAGAGAACGATGATGTCACAAAATTCGCACTGGAAAGGACATCCGCGCGAGAATTGCACCGACATCATGTCATAGGCATCTAATTCTAGTAAATCAAACCTGGGTACTGGTGTGCTTGTCACATCTGGCTTTTCTGCGGTGCGGAAAGTACCAGAAGTTTCCCCCCGTTGGACTGCTTCTACAAACATGGGTAGGGTAATTTCCCCTTCATCAAGGATGAGAAAATCTGCCCCGACGTTTTCCACATCATGAGGTGTAGAGGTGGGATAGGGGCCACCTACGGCGACTAATTTACCACGTCGTTTTGCTTCTTGAATTTGCTCAAGTAAATCTTGTTTCTGGACAATCATCGCAGAGAAGATAACGATATCCGCCCAGTTCCATTCTTCCTCAGTGGCTGGACGGATATTGCGGTCTACCAGCTTAAATTCCCATTCTTGGGGCAAAATCGCTGCCACTGTTACTAAACCTAAGGGTGGTAACAACACCTTGCGATCGACTAAAGCTAGAATTTTTTCGTATGACCAAAAGGTTTTTGGAAATACTGGATACACTAGTAGAATTCGCATCTCGTATCAATCCTCACGCTGTGATTGTGATCCCACGCTAACAAAAATAATTACTTATTAACTTGTTTTCTAAATTGGCTTTAGTTTACCGTTAATGCTTTTGCTTGGCAATTATTAAAACAATACGCTACGTATTTGACTTGATTTTATAGTGTCATGTTCCATAAATCTGGGGAAATTTCAGGTTTATGTGAATCAACTGTGAATTCCTAAAGCACTATTCTCTAGTTGTTTGAGTTGTTGTGACTTCTCTGCTAATTGCAGCGCTAAACGCTGACAAACTAACTCACACAACTCAAAAATTATCGGATCAGCGATTTCATAAAATACACTCACTCCTTGGGGTTGGCGCTTGATAATACCAGTCTGCGCCAAAATTTGCAGATGTTTGGAAACATTCGCCTGTTTGAGTTGCGTAATTTCCATGATTTCAGTTACATTTTTTGCTCCTGATTTGAGCGCACACAATACTTGTAAGCGGCTCACTTCAGACAATACCTTGAAATAATCGGCTATTGGTGCAAGTGCTGTTGGTGACGCTTCGAGCATAGTTTTAGAACAATCTCAGTATATTGTTTATTGACAATTTATCTAAAAATATTATACAACATAACTATTGTATTACTATACAGTAGTATAATAGAAAGGTAAATCATCGGGGAACAACAAGCTATGTTATTTCGGCAACTATTTGACCCAGAAACAAGCACTTACACCTATTTGATTGCAGACTTAGAAACCAAAACGACTGCATTATTTGACCCAGTATTAGAACAAATCGAACGTGACCAAAAGTTAATTACAGAACTGGGTTTAACATTACGCTACTGTCTAGAGACACATATCCACGCCGACCACATCACCGGAACAGGAAAACTGCGGGAGATTACAGGATGTGAAAGTATTGTGCCTTTTGGTGCAAATGCAGCTTGTGCTGACCGGAAAATGCAACATGGCGATGTGCTGCAATTCGGGACAGTTGACATTGAAGCTATTGCTACACCAGGACACACTGATAGTCACATGGCTTATTTGGTTAATAAAAAATACTTACTTACAGGAGATTCACTACTGATTCGTGGATGTGGACGCGCTGATTTCCAAGGTGGTGATGCAGGAACGCTTTACGACAGCATTACCAAAAACCTCTGGACACTACCTGAGACGACACTCGTTTATCCAGGACATGATTATCATGGACACACGGTTTCCACAATTGGCGAAGAAAAAAGCTTTAATCTGCGATTAGCAGGCCGCACTCGTCCAGAATTTATCGAATTGATGGGTAACTTAAATCTGCCAAATCCGCAAAAGATTATGGAAGCTGTACCAGCAAATCAGCGTTGCGGAAATTTACGGTAAGGGTTGACAGACTAATATTTTTGACAAGGAATTAAAAAAAATGACGCAAACTAAAAACTTGACTGACATCGATGCAAGTACTCTCAAGCAATGGATGGATAAAAATACAGTCCAATTAATTGATGTGCGCGAAGCTGCGGAGTATGCAGCAGAACATATTTCTGGTGCAAAGCTACTTCCTTTGTCTAATTTTCGTGCTGACCAAGTAACACCGCACAATGAAAACATAGTCTTATATTGTCGCTCAGGGAATCGCTCAAATCAAGCTTTGCAGAAATTGATAGATGCGGGTGTTAGCAACGTCTATCAACTCCAAGGCGGACTACCTACTTGGAAAGCCGCAGGTTTATCAACAAATATCAACCCCCGCGCACCTATTAGCTTGATGAGACAAGTACAAATTGTGGCGGGTTCGTTGGTTTTTCTGGGAACAGTGTTAGGTGCGTTTGTCTCACCTTGGTTCTTAATATTGAGTGGCTTTGTTGGTGGGGGTTTGGTATTTGCGGGGGTGACAAATACCTGTGCGATGGCTAATTTACTGGCGAAACTTCCCTATAACCGTCGAATGGTGTAAATATGACTTGGATAATTGGTCATCTTCTCGCCATTGGTATTGGTATTAGTTTAGGGTTACTTGGTGGTGGTGGTTCCGTGCTGGCTTTACCTGTGTTGGTATATGTCATGGGAATTGCGCCCAAAAATGCGATCGCTATGACTTTAGTGATTGTTGGTACAGTTAGTTTATTAGGTAGCATCTCCCATTGGCGTGCAGGAAATATCCAGTGGAAAACTGGTTATATTTTTGGTGCGGCGACAATGTTAGGAGCTTTTTTTGGGGCTAGGTTGGCTACACTGCCATTTATTACTGATAATATCCAAATGTTGCTGTTTGCGCTGTTGATGTTGGTGGCTAGTATCATCATGATTCAGCGCAGCACCCGCACTCAAAAATCTGACGATACAATACCTTACCCACCACCAGTATGTAAATATTGCTGGCTGTGGTTGATGAGTGAAGGAATTATAGTTGGTGGTTTGACTGGTTTGGTTGGTGTTGGTGGCGGGTTTGCGATTATTCCGGCTTTGGTGTTACTTGGTAAAGTACCAATGAAAGCAGCAATTGGCACATCTTTATTCATTATCGCCATGAATGCGATCGCTGGCTTTCTCGGTTATTTAGGACACGTCACTTTAGACTGGAATCTCATATTTAGTTTTATACTCGCTGCTAGTGGTGGAACTTTGCTTGGTGCATATTTGACTAGGTTTGTCCCTGCGGCTAGATTGCAAAAGAGTTTTGGCTATTTTCTGTTAGCAGTAGCAGCATTTGTATTATTTCAAAACCGTGGCGTATTTTCACCAAAACCCACAGCTTCTACAAAACTTAATTTGCAAATGAACGCATCTGTTAGGGATACTTTCTAAAGTAAAGTGAGAAGCTAACCTGTTGCTTGTATATAAGTTTGACGCACGCTGATTTTAGTAGAGAAAAATGGATTATGACTGCTTTAACTTTACAGTTACCACCTCATCTCAAATTGACAGATGAAGAATTTGAGCAAATTGTGGCTGTGAATCAAGAATTACGTTTGGAATTAACTGCTGACGGGGAATTAGTAATCATGTCACCCACTGGGGGAGAAACGGGAAACCGTAATTTCGATTTATTAGGTCAACTATGGTTGTGGAACAGTCAAAATAATTTAGGAAAAGCTTTTGATTCTTCCACTGGTTTTAAACTTCCTAATGGCGCAACTCGTTCTCCTGATGCTTCTTGGTTAAAAATGGAACGGTGGGATATTCTCATACCACAACAAAGAAAAAAATATCTTCCCTTGTGTCCAGATTTTGCGGTGGAATTGGTTTCGGAAACTGATGATGTAGAAGATACTCAAGGCAAAATGCTGGAATATTTGGCAAATGGATTACAACTGGGTTGGTTAATTAATCCCAAAGATAAACTGATAATAATTTATCGTCCCCATCAAGCCCCAGAAGTTTTACAATCTCCTACAAATTTATCTGGTGAAGATGTTCTTCCTGGGTTTATTTTAAATTTACAGCCTATTTTTGCATAGCTTTGATTTTGATCATTTTTTGAGAAAGATTTTTGCCCCTCTCCTCGTCGGATCGAAAAGTCTGAGCAGAGGCTTCCTCCACTCAGAACTTTTCAAGACAGAAGAGTTGGGGAGAGGTTCATCAAACTCACGTTAATGTCATTATTTCTATAGAGAATGTGGACTATCAACACCACTAATTTTTAATACATCACTCATGGTTACACAGTAATTAGGTAAGCCGAAACTATCAGGATTAATGACTGTATCATAGGTAAAATGGCGATAGTTCATACAGAAGCGATCCCAATCTGCCATTTGAATCCGAAATACAGCAATAATTAAATTTGCCAATGATAAAGATAGGGGGATACGGAAAGAAATCTTTTTGCCGAGATAAGCGCAGACTTCTTCTATTGCTTGATTAGCAGTTAAACGCTTTTGACCTAGAACCAGTTTACGTGGTGTATCTTCTGTGGGAGGATTAACTATTAAATATTTAACTACGCTGGCGATATCTTTGCCGTGAATGAAGTGAAAACTACCATCGGCTTGCAAGAAGCGAGCTAAATTCATGTACTTGGTAACTTCTGGGATACCAGATGTGAGATGAGAATAGGGTTTTTTGGCATCACCACCTAAAACTAAGGTGGGGAAAACAGTGGTAATTTTAGGTGCAATACTTAATTCTGCTATTTTGTGTAAACACTCATATTTAGAACGGATATAATCTGTGCCAATTTCCCCAGCTTCTTTGAGTGGTTGATTTTTACTATCTAAAACACTGGCGGTAGAAAAATAAATAACTTGTTGACAACGGTCGGGATCTAATAGATTAAGTAACTCTATAGTTTTAGATACATTAATATCAAAGGTTTGTTCACCACCCCAAGCTGTTGCTGTGAGTACGGCTACATCAATTGTGGATAATAAATCAGCAAATTGACTAATATTTTGCATATCACCCTGTAATACAGTAATACCAGGACGAATCTGAGTATCAACTTGTAATTTACTGGGGTTTCTGACTAATAAATATAGTTCATAATCTGTTTCTTGAATTAGGGCTTCGCTAATATAGTGACCTATACAACCACTAGCACCGGTCACAAAAATTCTTTTTTTAGTCATGTGTTTGAAGTTTGGTTATTAGTTGTAGTGATAAATGGACAACTAATAAATACGCTAAGTTCCTAATTATGATTTATTCACGCAGTAGACGCTTTGCGGCTAACCCACAGGGTGGCGCAGAGAAGAAATTAGAGAGTTTGTCAGTTGTCAACCGACAACCGACAACTGACAACTGACTACACCAAAACATTTAATTGCTTGGCTGTTTCAAAGAAGAAGGCGACATTTTCTTCTGGTGTGTCTGGTAGTACACCGTGTCCGAGGTTGAGAATATGACCCCAGTTACCAGCTTTGCGAACGGTATCGATGATGCGATCGCGGATAAACTCTTTAGAGGCATAAAGTACACCAGGGTCAAGATTGCCCTGTACTTTCATCTGTTTGCCTAATCTAGCTCTAGCATCAGCCATGTCTACTGTCCAATCTACAGTGACAATATCAGCACCAGATTGTCCCATGCGTTCTAGTACCCCAGCGCTACCACTTACGAGCAAAATCAAGGGTGTATCAGGATGGGTTTGCTTGATTTGCTGGAATACTCGTTGCTGATAGGGTAGGGCAAAGGTGTCATAATCTTGGGGGCTGAGTTGTCCTGCCCAAGAGTCAAACATTTGTACTACTTGCGCGCCGGAGTCGATTTGGTAACGGGCATAAATGGCGATCGCATCGGCTAATTTAGTTAACAGTTGATGCAGAATCGCTGGCTCTGAGAATGCCAGATTTTTGATGATGGAGTAGGTTTTGGAACCTTTACCCTCCACAGCATAGGCGGCTAGCGTCCAAGGCGCACCTACAAAGCCTAATACCGTTGATTGATTACCCACTTCTTGGCGTAATGCCTGCAATATGGTTTTAATGAACGGTAAAGCTGCTTCTGGTTCTAAGGGACGCAGTTGTTCAATTTGTGCTTGAGTGCGAATGGGCGCATGAATGATGGGGCCTTTACCTTCCGCAATGTCCATGTCAATTCCCAAGCCTGGCAAGGGGGTGACAATATCGGAAAATAAAATTACTCCGTCTGGCTGGAAAGCTTTCCAAGGTTGCAGGGAAACTTCAATCGCTACCTCTGGAATTTCAGAGCGATCGCGAAAAGAAGGATACTTTTCCCTTAAGTCTCGATATGCTTTCATATATCGTCCCGCTTGTCGCATCATCCAGACGGGGGGACGATCTACAATTTCACCACGAGCAGCCCGCAAAAGGTGAGGAGCCGTTGAAGTAACACCCATTTAACACTTCATCCTAAGTCACTTTTTTATGTCACTGTTTAGCTTATCATTCTGAGATTACGCTTTATTCAAGTCAGGTAGGGGGCAAAAGGTAGGAGGTTGGAGGAAAGAAATAAATTTACGGTTTAGTATTGCTTTTTTGCTTAAGCCAAAATAACTTGAAAACGCCGATGAAACGGAAATTTAGTAGTTGAGTTATAAACATCTTTAATCAACTTCTGCCCCCTGCTTCCTTCCCTCAACTTTTTTCCCTAGCTTTACTAAACTTAATATGCAAGCCAACTCTCATAGCTCACCTCGTGTTGCATCTACTAATAGTAATTCGCACTTAAGCAAGTTATTGATACCCCGTTCCCAACGTCGAATGTTCTTTTGCCAATTTACTTTAATGACCATTATGGGTTGGGTGGTAGGTGGTATTGCTAGTATTGCTTTAGAAAAAATTATCTGGGAAAGTTTGCCTACTGTTTTTGCTTTTGCGCCACAAACCTCGGCTTTTTGGGTAAAACTAATGAGTAATGTTTTATTTGCTTTAGTTTTTGCGGCTGATCAAGCTTTGGTTATCCGTCGCTACCTTTCTGGGCGCTTGTGGTTGATTGCTACTAGCATCGGTTGGTTAATTGCCCATAGTGTGGCTAGTGCCTGGATTAACTATATTTCATCTATTGCAATTTCCCTTAACGAAAATCTAACTTTTGAAATAACGTTTATTTTGGGCTTTTTGTCAACATTTTCATATATTTTTTCGGGAATTTGGCTGGGATTCTTTCAATGGTTAGTTCTACGGCGCTACACAACTAAATCTTGGTGGTGGAATTTTTTCCCTTCAGTTTCTTTCCTGTGTATCAGTTTGTTCGTTTGGTTGCTTTCTTTGGGACAAACTTTACTTCCCGAAACTTACCGAACTCCTATATTGTATTGGAGTCAACAAGGATTTACAGCTATCATTCTGGGAATTATCCCAGCAATTGGCTTGTGTACTTTAAAAAGAAACTTACATAGGAAAGCTGGAATTACTAGCCCATCATAAGTGGCTATTTGCTGAATCTAGAGTACAGGTTGCATATTATAATGAGTAAGTATAGTATTTTACAAAATCATCTCACACCGCCCATTGCGGATAAAGATTCCCAAGTTTTAGAGTTACATGGCGATCGCCGAATAGACAATTACTTTTGGATGCGCGATATAGATAACCCAAAAGTAGTTGAATATCTAGAAGCAGAAAATTCGTATACAACAGCAATGATGCAGCATACAGAAACGCTGCAAACAACACTCTACAATGAAATGCTTTCGCGGATTAAAGAAACAGATTTATCAGTACCTTATCGCAAAGATAATTATTATTATTATTCCCGTACTGAAGCCGGAAAAGCTTATAGGATTTATTGCCGAAAAAAAGGTGGTCTTGATGCTCCTGAAGAAGTATTATTAGATGAAAATGAATTAGCCGCAGGACAGGATTTTTTTGAATTAGGTATATTTGCTATTAGCCCTAATCATCAAATATTAGCTTACTCCTATGACACCAGTGGTTCTGAGCAATATACACTTTTATTTCTTGACTTGAACACACACCAATTATATCCAGAAACTATTTCTGATACTTATTTTTCTTTTTGTTGGTGTAACGATAATCAAACTTCATTCTATACCAAAATTGATGCAGCAAATCGTCCTTACCAACTTTTTAAACACACTTTAGGAACACACCCAAAAAACGATGAATTAATCTACCATGAACCGGATCATGCTTATGCTTTATCTGTAGGAAAAACTCGCAGTCAAGCATATATATTGATGTCTTTGCAAAGCAGCATCACGTCAGAGGTTCACTATCTAGATGCTAATAATCCTCATAGTGATTTTCAGATAATTTATTCACGGGAACCAGGAATAGAATATGAAGTTGAGCATCATAGTGATTACTTTTATATAGTCACAAATGAAGCTGCTACCAACTTTAAATTAGTCAAAACACCATTAGCTGCAACATCGAAAGAGAATTGGCAAACCATAATTCCTCACCAGGAAGATGTGCTGTTATCAGGAGTCAGCCTGTTTATTAATCACTTAGTCATCTATGAAAGAAAGGATGGCTTGCAAACTGCGAGGGTACAAAATCTATCTACAGGGAATGAAAGTAATATCATTTTTCCTGAACCAACTTATCAATTTTCTGAAGGAAATAATCCAGAGTTCAATACTAATATCTTACGATTTAATTATACTTCTTTGATCACACCGCCATCTGTGTTTGATTATGATATGGAAACCCAGGAACAAGAGTTGAAAAAACAGACAGAAGTTCTGGGAAACTACGATAAAACTCAATATCAAAGTGAGTGGTTACTGGCTACTGCTGAAGATGGTACACAAATTCCCATATCAATTGTTTACAAACAGGACATTAAAAAAGACGGTAAAAACCCTTTGCTGCTGACAGGATATGGTGCTTATGGTGCATCTTACCCGTCATCCTTTTCATCAGCGAGACTAGCATTGCTAGATAGAGGAGTAGTGTTTGCTATCGCTCACATTCGCGGTGGTGAAGAGATGGGGCGCAAGTGGTATGAAGATGGCAAATTTTTACATAAAAAGAACACCTTTACAGATTTTATCGCCTGTGCTGAGTATTTAATCAAAGAAGGTTGGACACAGAGCGATCGCCTAGCGATTACAGGTGGAAGCGCCGGGGGTTTATTAATGGGAGCAGTGATTAATTTGCGTCCCGAATTATTTCAAGTTGTAGTTGCCGATGTACCCTTTGTAGATGTAGTGACAACAATTTTGGATACCTCTTTACCTCTATCAGCAATGGAATGGGAAGAATGGGGTAATCCCAACGATCAAGTCTACTATGACTATATGAAATCTTACTCACCCTACGATAATGTTGAAGCGAAAGACTACCCCCATTTGCTAATTACTGCTGGTTTAAACGATTCTCGTGTCAAATACTGGGAACCAGCCAAATGGACAGCCAAACTGCGACAACTCAAAACAGATAACAATATTCTCCTGCTAAAAACCAATATGGAAGCCGGACATAGCGGTGCATCAGGGCGTTATGAAAGCTTACGAGAACTAGCTTTTGAGTATGCTTTCATTTTGGATCGTTTAGGTTTAGTTTAAGAAAGTTAGGTAGGAAACGGTACAACTTTATACAGTAAAGTTCCCCCACAATCACCAGACAAAATTCACCATTGAACATTAGACACAGATCAAATTGATGTAGAGATGTAGAGATGTAGCAATGCTACATCTCTACCAAGGGTTTTGCGTAATGCTACTGAGTGGCTACTGTTAATACCTGCGGTGGTGAAGCATCGGGGGGATAGAGAAAGTCTACCTCTACCAAACGGCGATCGCCTGTCTTCATATTCAATCTAGCCAAAGCTTCCCCAGGTTGACCCCGCCTCTGGACTAAATGTACAAATCGAGTTTGTTGTTGTCCTTGATCATCTCTGTAACGTATCCGCACACTCCCCCGAAAGAAGACTTGACGAGCTGGTGTAGTAAAAAAGCGTAGTCCCTGTTTCGTCAGCTGATCTTCCTTAATCGGAGTCTGCACAGATACACTCACAGTTTGAGCATTAGGAGTATTGTTATGCAAGGGCAACTTTAAACTATATTGAATAGCGTAATTACCATGAGCGCGATAGGCGGTATCAGGATAACGCACCAACATAGGCGCACTCTGAATTTGACCAGTCCCTAAAGTTCCACCATGTAAGGTACTTAGAGCATAAGAAAAAGCCTGTCCTGATTGGGGAATCGTTAAACTTCTGGCTTTGGGACTATCTACTATAAAAGAGCGCCAATAGGAACCACGAGCCACCCCAGCCACGCGTCCATAAATTCTCGGTTTACCAGTTTCGTCTAGGGGTGTAGGTGTCCTATCCCTGGGACTGGACACATCACTATTATCTAGTAAATTTTGCCACTCTTCTATAGTCGGCGCACGCTCACTACCATCAGCGTTGGTACGAGCAAACATAGCCAGACTAGCTGCATAGACTGTACCATTAGTCCGCAGTCGGGCAAAAGTTGAGCGACCATTTAAGGGTGGTGTCAATTCCCGCACAGGTATAGGTTGATTCAAGAGCATTCGACTTTGCCCTGGTGGTATGACAATTTGAGCCGGGAAAATCTCTTGTCGCCGTCCTCTTAATACATCAGCCGTAACACGACTACCAGGCCCCGCAAACACGTTACCCAAATTATTCTCAACAAAAGATGCTAACTCAATAAACGGTGCATCCGGTTGACTTAAATAACTCGCTCCTTGCAAAACATTTATCGTCACTGGTTGGGATGTAGGATTATGCAAAAGTATCCCTAAATATAATGAGCGTAAATCTTCCGGTGGTTCCGCTCTAGCAACGTGGTGGGCAAACACATCAAATCGCCCACGAAAAGGATAATTCAAATGAGCTGATGGTGCTTTTTTTCCTGCTGGTGGAAAAGTTGAAAGTAAAATTCCTTCTTTTAAAACTAATTCTGGACTATTGCTATTAAATGTGGGTATTGAATCTAACTGTCCTGGTAAAGCACGGACTTCTTGAGGTTGCACTACTTCTTCAGGCGGTGGTGCAGTAGGAGTTGATTGAGCCACTAAAAAACTTAGTAATAAAGACAACATAGGTGAAATTCAAAATTAAATAGTAACTGGGATTGGCGATTAAGAACTGGTCAAAAGGGGCAAGGTGTAGGAGGAAAATGGAAAATCTTTACCTAAGTTTATCCCCCTTGCTCCCTATCCCTCTGCTCCCCCGCTTCTTCTTCCTCATCTTCCCGCCCTCGCCTCGACGGTAATAATTTTATAAAAGTGCCAGATTGTTAATAATTAATAAGAAATCTGCGAGAATTGCCATCAAATTTTCCTGATTCAATACTGGAACATGAACAAAAACACAATGAGATGATAGTTTCTTTTGTCCTAAGTAGTCTAGTACTGAATAATAAAGACCTTCACAAACAAATTTACCGCAGTCTTCACTAATATCAGTTACCGTTGCTCCCACGAGTAATTGTTTTAAATCAATTGTGGTCTGTAAAAAGGTTTCTCCACAGGTCGCACCTACTTCTACACTCAATTTTTTACGGCTTGCCGCCATGCCACAACAGATAATGTAATCTGGTGAGAATTCCTCTATCTTTGCCATCACTAGGGAACTAGCAACCCCGGTATCAACTGGTAACAAGCGCAAAAAATTTAAATCTAATGGAAGTGAGTTAAGTTTAGTGACTTCAAATAATAAATCATCAGAAGAATTTGACTCTTGATCATCAAGCCAAATATCAAAAGAAGTTAATAGAATTCTTTTCTTCATGGAAAATATTATTTAGAATAGAAAAACCCTCCATAAACAATTTACAAGGAGAAGGTCAATGCCAGTTATTGCTGTTGTAGATTACGAGATGGGAAATTTGCATTCAGTTTGCAAAGGATTAGAAAAAGCAGGGGCGACTCCTATAATCACTCATTCTCATAAGGAATTAACCAAGGCTGATGCAGTGATATTGCCGGGAGTGGGAGCATTTGATCCAGCAGTCCAGAGCCTGCGATCGCGTGATTTAGAACAACCAATTAAAGATACAATCGCCTCTGGCAAACCCTTCTTAGGCATCTGTTTAGGGCTGCAAATTCTTTTCGAAGCGAGTGCGGAAGGTAATCAACCAGGACTAGGAATTATCAAAGGAAAAGTGAGGCGGTTTGTTTCTGAACCAGAAATTACCATTCCCCACATGGGGTGGAATCAATTGGAATTAACCCAACCAAAAAGTATTTTGTGGGAGCATTTACCGCCCCAACCTTGGGTATATTTTGTGCATTCCTACTATGTTGACCCAGTTGAGCCTCAAGTTCGTGCTGCAACCGTCACTCACGGTACGCAAACCGTCACAGCAGCCATTGCCCATGAAAACCTGATGGCAGTACAATTTCACCCAGAAAAATCATCAAATATTGGACTGCAAATTCTGTCTAATTTTGTCTCTCAAGTACGGGAAAAAATCGCAGCATAATATTAATTTGTCGGTCGTCAGTTGTCACTTGTCAGTAGACTAATTACTAGTAACTAATGATTAATGACTAATGACCATTGACTAATGACTCTAAGAATTTACGGGAATCGCCAAATTAAAACTTTACCAGGGCAAGAAACCCGACCCACCAGTGCGCGGGTTAGGGAAGCTGTTTTTAATATTTGGCAGGGAGAAATAGAAGGGTGTCACTGGCTAGATTTGTGCGCCGGTAATGGTTCAATGGGTGCAGAGGCTTTGTGTCGAGGTGCTAGCTTGGTGGTCGGAATTGAAAAATCAAGCCGAGCCTGTGCAGTAATTGAAGAAAATTGGCAGCTTATAGCCCATAGCGAGCAAAAATGGCGATTATTGCGCGGAGACGTTATTCAGCATTTAAAAAAATTATCAGGGCAGCAATTTGACAGAATATATTTTGACCCGCCCTATGCTAGTGGATTATATCAGTCAGTGCTAGAAGCGATCGCTCACTATCAATTATTAGATCCAAGCGGTGAAATTGCGATCGAACATAATCCCCACGGATGGGTAGATATATTAATTCCTAATTGGGAAATTTGCCGCCAGAAAGTCTACGGTAACACAGCACTTACTTTCTATAGAAGCGAGGAATTAGGGGAGTAGGGACTGGGAGAGGCAGGGAGCAGGGGGAGCAGGGGGAGCTAAAAAAGCTTTTTACTCACTACTCCCCACTCAGCACCGACTACACGCCCCACTACCGCTTTAAGCGCAGCTATGCCCGCAGCGCTTTACAGCACTCAGCACTTCAAAACTCAACCACCCAACTCGTTGGGGCGCTTGTATTGCTTATAGGCGGCGTAAAACAGTCCAGCTAGGGTGACAACAATCAAACCAAGAACAATGCCTGAAAGTAGGGGTTCAACCACTTTAAAATCTCCTGTTACGATTATTCATTATTGATTTCCCGCTTCTGATTTTACCAAATCGCGGATGAATCCTGCTTCCTACAGTATTTTTAGGCAAACTTTATATCTCAAAAAACTGTAGTTTATGCTTGCAGACATCATCAAGAACTTTTAAGCTATGTGTAGGAAATGAAAAATTTGAGTAAACCTAGACTTTTACAGCACACCTTTTGGATAACCAGATTACTAAACCTGAAATTCTGATTCAGCGTATCGCTTTAGTGGCGCTAGTGATACTGCTAGCAGTCCCTTTGGGCTTTTTTGGTGTTCAGTTGGTGAAAGCCTCTGACCCTTATGTTAAGAGTGTTTTTGCCATTAAAGGAGACCCAATACAGGGACACGCTATTTTTCAAATAAATTGTGCTGGCTGTCACGGTTTAGAAGCAGATGGTCGAGTCGGCCCTAGCTTACAAGCTGTGTCTAAGCGTAAGTCCAAGTATGGACTCATTCACCAAGTCATTAGTGGAGACACGCCACCAATGCCAAAATTTCAGCCCAGCACCCAAGAAATGGCAGACCTTTTGAGCTTTTTGGAGACTCTATAGCTCAATCAAGTTTAGATGCGCGCAGACCTAAAACCCCGATTTTTTTAAGAAATCGGGGTTTTTACATCAGTAATTCATATTTTAATGATGATTAAAATTTATTACGGCGAATTAATGATTCTAATTCACTTTTTTGACTATCAATTACCCCAATGATAGGACTGTCAAGGGTATATTTTGTCAAAAGTTGCGATGGGCTACGCCCCACCGTAGGTGATCGCTCTATTTTTAGATTATCTATTTTTTCATACGCTGCATTCGCTATCAGGTTTTTTACTACTTTTTGGTCTACTTGCGGTTGTGTGTTTACCAGTTGCTTATACAAATCCTGAAGTTGAGCATCAAAATTTTTCACTATAGGATGTTGAGACTGAAGTCTAGCTAGATTTAATGCCCGTTCAACTTCTGTTTTAGCAATTGTGTGTAAAATAGTACCAGTTGTTGTCTTGGGTACTGTGACAGCTACACCCATATTTGATAGCTCATTTCTGACTTGATCCAACATCTGTTGATATCTGGTGTCCATCATCCCAGTGTCAAAAACACCATCTGCATATTGCTGCAACAGTTTTTCTGCTATCTTATAGTCAGCGATCGCACTTTCTTTATTCCCTGATGCTTTATAAAGATTTGCTCTTAATAAATATTCATCAGCATTAGAACTTTTATTCTTCCCAATTAATTGAGTTAAATCGGAAATTGCTTTCTGCTTTTCACCCAACTTTTCATAAGCTCTGGCTCTGTTCCAATATGTACCACTACTAAAACCCAATCTACCCGTATTTTGCCTAATCACTTCGGTATAGTCTGTCACGGCTGCCTGATAATTTCCCATTGCAGCGTAAGCATTTGCACGATGATAGTAGGGTTCTTCAGCTTTGGGATTAAGTTTAATCGCTTGGGTGAAAGCAGCAACCGCCGCCGATAAATCTTTTTTACAATCTTGCTGAAAGATTTTCCCTGAGGATTGTTGAGTGTTGTGATCTACATCTATCACTTCATCCCTACAGGACTAATTTAACTTTGACAGCACTATATTTGCCACAAGAGTAGATTGGGTATTATCAATGATGTCTTGTAACTAAAAGCGAGTATACTACTTGCACACAAATCAGGTTGATTTTCGATAAAACTTTACATAAATTGCGTATTCTTGCTATTAGAATCTAAA
Source organism: Anabaena subtropica FACHB-260 (assembly GCF_014697105.1). Taxonomy (GTDB): domain Bacteria; phylum Cyanobacteriota; class Cyanobacteriia; order Cyanobacteriales; family Nostocaceae; genus Trichormus; species Trichormus subtropicus. The sequence goes on from NZ_JACJRF010000033.1 coordinate 39,306, forward strand.
AGCTAGAATGTCAAGGCATCACTGTTATGCAGGATACTAACTCAGCATCTATCACTCCAGAGTGCCAAAATGAACAGACAACAACTGAAGTGCTGCAAATTGGCAACCGTACCATTCAAGCCAGTGAACTCATTCCCTTACTGGCTAATTATCAATTGCTGCCGCAATTATTACGGGAATTAATTATTGATGAAGCAATAGCAGCAATAGAGTGTAAGCCTGAGGAATTAGCCCAAGCTAAACAGAGGTTTTTTGCTGAGAAACAGTTAACACAAGCAACTGATATTCAAGCATGGTTAGCCCATCAAGGCTTGAGTGACGCACAATTAGACAATATTATTGTTCGGAAGATTAAGCTAGACAAATATAAACAAGTCACTTGGGGGCCGAAACTAGAATCTTATTTTTTCCAGTTGAAGGCGAAACTAGATAAAGTAATTTACTCCCTGCTGCGAACTCAAGACCCAGGATTGGCGCAAGAACTCTACTTCCGCCTGCAAGCCAAAGAGCAATCTTTTGCAGAAGTAGCACAGAAATATTCTCAAGGCCCAGAATCTCAAACTGGTGGATTAGTTGGGCCTGTCGAGCAGAGTACACTGCATCCGGCAATGGTACAACTACTTTCTAGTTGTCAACCAGGTCAAATCTCACCTCCATCTCGTATTGCTGAGTGGTATGTCATTGTGCGGGTGGAGAAATTTGTCCCAGCGCAATTAGATGAACCAATGAAAGCTCGTCTGTTAAATGATTTGTTTGAAGGTTGGATGCAGGAACAACAAAGGGAAGTGGTTATTAGTCATTAGTCATTGGTCATTGGTCATGACAAATAAGTGAGATTCAACTTATGAAAATTGTTGAGTGTAAAATCTGGCATAACGATGTTCCAGGGCTAATAGTTCTTCATGTGTGCCTGATTCGACTATTTGACCACGTTCTAAAACTAAAATACGATCGCATCTTCTCACTGTACTTAAACGGTGAGCAATAATAAACACTGTGCGATTCTCCATTAATCTTTCTAAGGCTTCTTGCACTAACGCCTCTGACTCGGAATCTAAGGCTGATGTGGCCTCATCTAATATCAAAATTTGCGGGTTCAGTAATACAGCACGGGCAATAGCGATTCTTTGGCGTTGTCCACCAGATAAATTTACACCTCGTTCACCAACCCAGGTATTGTAGCCTTCTGGGAGTTGGCTAATAAATTGATGGGCGTTAGCAATTTTCGCCGCCGTAGCGACTGCTTCTAAATCAAATATGTCTTTTCCAAAGGCAATATTTTGGGCTACTGTCCCAGAAAACATAATAGTTTCTTGGGGAACAATCCCGATTTGTTGCCGCAAACTCTCTAAAGATACATCCCGAATATCAACGCCATCAATCAAGATTTCTCCGACTGAAGGGTCATAAAAGCGGGGAAGGAGATTGACAAAAGTAGTTTTACCAGCACCAGAAGCACCTACAAGAGCGATCGCTTCCCCTGGTAATGCCGATAAACTGATATCTTTTAAGACGGGTTCCCCTGGTTTATAGGCGAATGTCACGCGACGGTATTCTACTTTCCCCTTGACTGGCGGTAAGGTGACAGCATTGGGCTTTTCTAAGACCGTAGGTTCCATAGCCATTAATTCAAATATCCGGTCAACCGAGGCTTCCCCTTGCTTAAATTCGTTGTAGTTGTTAGTTACGTGACCGATGGGATCAATTAACAACCCGGCTGCGGCTAGGTAGCTAAAAAATTCTCCCACAGTTAAATTATTCTGCTGAATTTGCCATGCTCCCACCATCAACAAAGATAAAGCACTCAAGGCTTCCAAAAATCCCACAATGGGAATCTGCACTGCTTTCAGTCGTTCGGCTGAGTATTTGGCTTGAAAACTGCGTTCCGCTTCCCGGCTAAATCTAGCAATTTCGTAATTCTCGGCGGCGAATGCTCGTACTAGACGAATACCACTGAAAACTTCCGTCAAAATTGCCGATAAATCGGATACGCGACTTTGGCTTTTGAGAGAGTATTTACGTAAACGCTCACCAAACCAACCAATTAAAATCCCCATGAATGGAGCAACAATCACCGTTGCTAAGGTTAGTTGCCAATTCAAATAAATCATGTAAATGGGGATTGCCAGTAACTGCAATACACAGGGGATAAAGTCGTGGAAGAGTTTATTGACTACTTCACCAATGCGGTCAATATCTTCGGTGAGGCGGTAAGATAAATCACCTGCTTTAGCTGTTTCAAAATAGCTTAAATCTAACTTTTGCAAATGTCCATATACCTGTTTGCGGAGATAAAAAGCCACTCGCAAAGCAGCTTTGGACATATAGATATCTTGCACAGACTGAAAAAAGCCACGGACAAGAAACACCAAGCCCAAAATGGCAGCTAATTGAGCGATCGCCACTACATTACCTTGTCCAAAGGGATTGGCTAACCTACCTGCAAAATTAATTAAAGTTAAAGTCGCCAGCACATATCCCACAATGCCAACTAGCCCCTTAGTAATATTCTGCCACTGGGGTCTAACATAGGGCAGCAATTGCCAATAATTAGAACGAGTTTTCAAGCTCTCACATCCACAAAAATATTGTTCTTTGTTTGACGCTACCAGCTTTTGTGTAGTTTCAGCATATTAAAAATCCCCTACTGACCATCACAATAGGAGATTAAAAATTTGATTTAATTAACCTAATTACTTGACAGGAACAGCATTAACATCGACTGTTGCTTCAGTAGAAGTAGAATTCGCTACAGTATTAGACTCGCCCTTACGCGCTTTCCAACCGTCCAGCACCAGCCCAGATACTTCAGTAACTAAAATCGACAAAACTAAAAAATCATCGATTTGCCCTACAACAGGAATAAAATCTGGAGCAATATCAATTGGGCTGACGATGTAAACTATTGTTCCTAAAATTACCCACCAACGGTATTTTGGATTACGTAGTAAACCACGATACCAGTTATACAATCCTTGGATGGAAAAATTCATCTTTTAATCCTCTGTTTATTTTTAATTCTGACAAATCGACTGAAGAAATTCCGGTGGGAATAACCGCCCTAATTATTCTGGAAGACGCTACATAGAAACCGATTAGGGAGTTATGAGTGGGGAGTAAGCAATTATTTAACAGTTATCAAATCATCACAGAAAAGCATGGCGGCAAATTAGAGTGCTTCTCAACCCTTGGTCAAGGATCTGAATTTAGAATTCAAGTACCTATTCAACAAAAAATTCTGCATCAGTCTCAGTAAATTTCCCAGACAGAAAGTTTTTTCGTCATACTCCCGCGTTAAGCTAATTCTCAAGTTGTAAAATTCGAGTGTTCAATTCAAGAGCCTTAAATTTATATTCCAGATGATCTCTAATTGTGCTGGAAATTTATTTTTGTCAGTTCTGAGTTGTGCATTAATCTCTAAAATTAAAATGCTTTGGGATAGTTGCTTAAGCAATGGCGGGAGGAAACTTAAACAGTGGATATTATAGATTTGTTTTACAAGGGCGGGCCAGCTATGTGGCCTTTGCTGGCTCTGTCGATTTTATCTTTAAGTGTGATTTTTGAGCGTCTTTGGTTCTGGCTACGAATTTTTTCCCAAGAAAAGGAAATTGTTGATCGTGTCATAGATGCAGCTCATGATAATTGGGAAATAGCGGCGGATATTGCTAGACAGGCTACAGATCAACCAATTGGTCGATTTCTCTACGCTCCTTTACATTTACAAAAAACTGACGCAGAAACTTTTCGATTAGCTCTGGAGTCCACAGCAGAAGATGAATTAGCAGGGATGCGGCGCGGCGAAAAGCTATTAGAAGCTGTCATTGCCCTCGCACCGTTATTGGGATTGTTGGGTACAGTTTTAGGCTTAATCCAGTCTTTGCGGTCAATTCGCATCGGTGATTTGGGAACCGAATCTGCGGCTGGTGTGACTACTGGTATTGGTGAATCCTTAATTAGTACAGCAGCAGGGCTAATCGTTGCCATTGTTAGTTTGGTATTTTACCGATTATTTCAAAGTTTTGTTGTCAATCAACTCAAAGTTTTTCGGAAAGCAGGGAATGAAATGGAATTGCTATATCGTCAATCTCCCCCTGATTTGAGCAATACCACCCCAGTAATTGTCCGTGATAGTTTGCCCAGCAAAACAGGTAGAAGTAAGTTTCCTCAACCTCCTGAACCACCGGATCTCACCTAAGGGAACACCAAAAAATAAATTATTCCAAATTGACGGTTAGTAGGGTGCGTCAGTATGAATAATTTCTTGGTACAGCTAGGTTTTCTTGCACTGACGTACCCTAAATTTTGGATATTTTTTTATCTGGAAGTCCCTAAGTGCAAATCAAAGTGTAGTATTTTGTCAGGTTAGTTTTGAGGGTTTGTAGTAAGCACTCCAGTGCTTACTACACTACGAATTTGTTTATCTATCAATTTAAACCTGATGCCATAAAATCAAAAATTACCAAGATTTTTTGAGTCTTAGCCGAGAATACAAACCCAGTCATAAGTATAAAAATCAGGCAATGAAAGTTAATTTACATACTCCGGTCGAAGAAGTACAAATCCAAATTATTCCCTTAATTGATGTTGTTTTTTGTATTTTGACCTTTTTTTTGTTGGCTGCTTTGCAATTTACTCGACAGCAAGCGATAAACGTTGATTTGCCCAAAGCTAGTACTAGTACAGCCGCCGGGATAAATTCCACAGGCGGAAACCTGATTGTTACTATTGATGCAGTTGGCAATACCTATGTAGAGAAACAACTAGTAAGAAGAGAAGAGTTAACACAAAGCTTAAGGCAGTATGTGCAGGCAAACCCTAATGGTGTTTTAGTACTCAACGCTTCACGCACAGCTACTTACAACGATGTTGTTGAGACACTGGATTTGCTGCGGCAAGTGGGAGGCGATCGCGTATCCTTAGGTATTATCCCTACTTCTGCTCAACCCCAACCCAATATTCCTAACTTCCCAATTAATCCTGGTGTAGCACCCATACCCAACGTTGCACCAGTCCCAGGAATTAATCCTCCACCCAGTGAACTTACTCCCAACTTTCCCACAGACCCTAATCAACCCCCAAGCGGACAAAGTACCATTCCTGTAAATCCCGGTGTTTCTCCAGTCGTTCCTCCGGTTCCTGTAGCACCGGGGACTAACCCTGCACCGCAGCAATGAGATAAGAGAGTAGGAAAGATGAGGAAGTTGGGGAGAAGGGGAAGAGAGGGCAAGTTTAACCTATCTTCTTCATCTCCTCTCATCTTCTACCAAACCTAAAGATATACAAAATATTTTCTATGCAGATAATATTTTCCTGGTAACTTACAAATAATTGGTTAAGCTTCAAATTCAAATACAGCAGTTTGCAACTCAGGGAAGTAGAAAATTGATGACGCGCCCTAGAGATTCAGAGTCTTCTAGTTCTGACTTCTGCTGTATTTTTCTATAGAATAAACTGGGTAATTTATCGCCAAGCACCATACACGTTTCAGGGGTTGAGGCAATGAACGAAATTGTGACGCTGCTAATTGTTTGGGTAGTTACATCAATCAGCTTATTGATTATTAGTAAGTTACCTTTAGGTGTTGAAGTTGATACTCCACAAAAAGCTTTTCTTTCGGCTGCTGTTCTGGGTATTGTGACGGCAATAATCAGACCGATTTTACGCCTAATATTTGTAGTTCCCGATATACTCACATTTAACTTGTTATCGGGTGTGTTTACCTTTATGATTGCCGTTGTTTGTTTTAGTATTGCAGCTTGGCTAGTCGAGGGTTTCCGCTTGCGTTTCGGCATTTGGAGTGCCGTTCTCGGGGCATTTACCCTCACTATTATTAACAGCTTAATCTACAAGTTGTTGGGATTATAAAAAAGTCCATAGTCTATAGTCCATTAAGACAGAGTAAAAACTGTTGACTATTGACTATTGACTATTGACTGTTGACTATTGACTACTCATTTGGAGGAGCCACAGAGGTACTAGCTTGTTGTTGACGTTGTTCGCGTTTTTTGCGATCTGCTGATAGCATATCAGCCATGACTATCAATGCTTGAGTCATTTTATCTAGGTTAGAGCGATATAACTCTAAATCCTTATTGAGTTTATCTTCAGAGAGATGCAAGCCAGTGGCAATGGTTTTTAGTGCCTCAGTGCGTTGCTTTTCGTCCTTGACTAAATCTGGATTTGATAGTTCTAACAATGTAAACAGGCCGATCGCAAATAAACGGCTGTATTTAAAGTTAGGATTATTAGCGATCGCTTGTAGTTGCGATTGTAAGTCAGCATCTTGCTGTAAATGATTAGCTTGACTCAGCCACGCTACTAAATCATTAACAGGTAAGCTTTGAGCTACAGATTGTAACCGTTCAGCATCCTGTCTGTAGCGTTGTGGTTCTTGCTCTACAGCCTGACATATAGCATTAAAAATCGATTCTTTATCCCGTTCGGGTGTATAGCCTTCCATGAAGCGGTCAAAGGTAGTGACAACGCCCAAGGCATAAATAGGATTGTAGCTAAAATCTACATTTACTAATAGCAGGTGCATTTCTACCATTAACTCCTCTACCACCCGACGATAAATTGTGTTAATCGGTCGGGTATGTAGAGAGTAGAAAGTTCGCTTTGTATCAGAAACAGTACGGACGTTATTCACAAAGAAAATATTAAGGGCGACGTTATCTTATTTTCTACTTTAAAGGCTACTTTGCCAAGTTGGGGTTTCCCTATGGCAAGGAAGTAACTTTACGGGAGGCATAGCTTACCGTAGGCATCGCTTTTGCAAAAATCCAATAAATGTCAATATATTCTGTGAGTATATTTGCCATCATGCCTCACATTTATGGATTTTTCACCCGATTTACTCACCTTAGGTAAGTACCTAACTGGAGAATTTGATAATCGAGAACAAGCCTTAGCAGAACCAGTTTGGTTTGTTCACTTGCGTTTATGGCAAAGACCTGTTGATTTGTTTCCAGACGATAGCATTACCCTGTTTGCCGAACAAGCCAACATTGTTAATTTAGACCGTCCTTATCGCCAGCGCATTTTTAGGTTAATGCCCAATCCTAACTCGGAAACTGGGCTGTACGTACAGTATTATATGCCCAAAAATCCCAGTGCTTTAACTGGTGCAGGTCGTAACCCTGACTTACTCAAAACTTTAACTCCAGACCAATTAGAACTACTCCCTGGCTGCATTCTCTCAGTTAGTCAGCAAACAGTAGCATCTAACCGCTATCAGTTTACTGCGTCTCCTCTGCCAGATACTCGCTGTACTTTCACTTACTTGGGTAATACGGTACAAGTTTCTTTAGGGTTTGAAGTTACCGAGACAGAACTGTATACCTATGATAAAGGAATTGACCAAGAGACTGGCAAGGCTACTTGGGGGGCAATTACAGGCCCCTATCGTTACACCAAGCGAGAACAGTATTGAGTGCTGAGTGTTGAGTGTTGAGAAAATGTCAATCATTAAGTAGGTAGACACAAATAAAATCTGATTTTCTTAATTACGTAGCTTGCTTTGCTACGCAGGCGTAAGCCTACCCATAGCGGTATTATAAATGACGAATTGGTAGTACTCAGCAATCAATACACTACTAGCTAGCCATGCTACGAGGTACACCTTCTAAAGCTTCCTCTTCAGTCTCAAAGATTTCAAAGACTGTATCCATCATTGTTACTTCAAAGACGAGTTTAGCTTCCGGGTGGACATTACAGATGCGAAAACTACCATTCACTTTATCTGCATCACGCATTCCGGCGACTAAAGACGTGAGTCCAGAACTATCTATAAAATTTACCTGACCAAGATTTACAACTACATGATGACTAAGTTTAGAAATACACTCCTGCAATTTCAGACGAAATTGCCAGGCTGTGGTGATGTCTAAGCGACCTGCTGGTTTCAAGACAATAACAGCATTACCGTCTTGGGTTGTATATGTGGTTTGTTCTATTTGAATCACTGGTCTTTCCCTTGACACTCATCTCAACATTGACTGTGGCTGGGTCAGTCCTGAAATTGATGAGCCAAAACCTAATTGTTGGCAACAATTATTACTGATTCTTCAGCAAAAAGATTTGAAAAAAAGCAGTAATTTATTTAACCCATCAATTACAGGACTGCATTTAAGTGCTGAAACTCAATTTTCATAAGTTACAGCTAAATTCATCACCTTTTTGACTAGGTGCTTACTTTTAGTAGTTTAACTCACCAAAACTGAGGTGAGTACCCAGGCAACAGTACTGAAATAGAGAAGGCAATTTTTTTTGACCCCCATATTGATGAGTTCGTTATGTCTAAGCAAAGTCAGTTCCTATGCCATAGGAGGGGATAGTGCTGATACTTGGAAAAAATTACCATTGCCCAATTCTCAAAATTACTGATTTGGTTTCCAGTTGCTCCAATCTTGGGGCTTGAGGAAGGTATCATATAACTCTGCTTCTGGAGAATTGGGTTCTGGCTGATAACCGTATTCCCAACGAACTAGAGGTGGTAAAGACATCAAAATAGATTCAGTACGTCCGTTGGTTTGCAAGCCAAAAATTGTTCCTCGGTCATAAACCAAGTTAAATTCGACATACCTACCGCGACGATAAAGTTGGAAATTCCGTTGGCGATCGCCATATTCTATCCCATGACGGCGTTCCACGATGGGGACGTAGGCGGGTAAAAAGGCTTTACCAGAACCTTGGACAAAACTGAACAAATCTTCCCAATCCCGTTGTGCTGGTTCTCCTACTTGGTTACTGTAATTGGCTGCTTCTCCTTTGGGGTTGGGGCCGCGATATAAAACACCTTGTCCATCTTGATAATCAAAAAATAGACCTCCTACACCCCTAGTTTCATCACGGTGCTTGAGATAGAAGTATTCATCACACCAACGTTTAAACACTGGGTAATACTCTGGGTGATGTTCGTCGCAAGCCTGCTTCAGTGTGTTGTGGAAATGGGCTGCATCTTCTGCAAAGGGGTAATATGGTGTTAAGTCCGCACCACCACCGAACCACCACACTGGGCCGGCTTCAAAATAACGGTAGTTGAGGTGAACCGTTGGGATATAAGGGTTACGTGGATGTAATACCAAGGATGTACCTGTGGCATAAAAACCATGTCCTTCCGCTTCTGGACGCTGGGCTAAAATTGAAGGAGGCAGATGAGAACCCCAAACTTCCGAAAAATTTACACCTGCTTGTTCAAATATTGCACCATCACGTAGCACACGCGATCGCCCGCCACCCCCCTCAGGACGTTCCCAACTATCTTCGTGAAACTCCCCCACACCATCAAGTTTTGTTAAGGCTTGTGTAATATCATCTTGTAGCTGTTTCATAAAATGACTGACTCTAGCTTTAGCGTCAGTCGCTGGTAGAGACGGGGATACTTTTGCTTTTACCGTTGGGGTTTGCGAGTTTGTCACCATAGATTCCCGAACCTAAATTACAATTTCCTAAAAAAAGCCGCAAATTTCTAGTTTAAAAACTTTTGGGCTACACGAACCAAAAATCAGGCTCAAATTACCCAAGTAGTTTTTTTACTTGTTAAACGTTTACACGATTAATAGGCATGACTAGAGTTATTTTCCCTCAAATGCGTATAGGCTTGTATATTGACTAAGTTTTTGTTGTACTTCTTGATGGAAACATTCTGGTGTTAACACCAGACTCTGGTGAACTAGTCTACAAATACCTTGACCGTGAGGTTATACTTTCAGGTTCTCAATGAACCATGTACAAATTTCATGCTGTACGGATTATGGTGATACCCCACGAGTTGAAGTTTCAACCCCAGATCAATCTTGTTGTTCTTTATGCCTAATCGAGATTTATCATACTGAAGGCAATTGTGAGCAAATGTATTTTAGGGTTGAATCACAGTAGCCAACTATTCCAGAGTTACCAGCAAGTGTGTAGGTAGGAGGATTAGGCAAATGGGAACGTGGTTATCCAAATTCGTCCACCGCAAACGCCGTAGATTTTGCGTTTCTCTGGTACAGACATATCGAGAAATTAGTTATGCGTCCGTAGATGAACTGTGGCAAAAAGTAGTCGATCTAACAGATGTTTCTTGGCATCCACTACTTAAAAGTACCAATGTACCTTACGGATTAGTACCCAAACCTGGATTAATTTACCAAGCAGTGACACGCTTTTCCCCAATTCCCATCCAGATTTTTGTAGAACGTGTCAACCCCAGGGAATTACTTTGTATCCGGGTCATGGCGATTCCTGGTGTGGAAGAACGGGTTACTTACCAGGTAGAATCTACAGTTTGTGGAACGTGTTTATCGTATTCTGTGACATTACGCGGTTGGTTATCACCACTAGTTTGGTCATTCTCCCGTCCTTACGTAGACCGTGTAGCACGTTCCTTAGTAGAATCCGTAGAAAAAGCCACATTACAAGCGGTTTCAGGGAAGAAAAAGAGCCTAAATGATAATTGTTTTGATTTTTAGGCTAGGGAATTTTGACGTGCTGAGTTGCAATTTGCTCTTACGCCCCACTCCCGAATCTTTAATCCCTAAAGAAAGTTAAGATTTTATTAGGTGATAATAAAAATTTCTTAAATTTTATTATGCCGATCCAAGAGGAAATACTCAGCAATTTTTGCTGATCTAATTTGCAGCTGGTCAAAAACCAAGTCGCATCTATCTCTAGCTTGAATTTTGAATTTTGAATTTTGAATTGTATATGTACGATGTCCTCGATTCACAATCTGTCTTAGAAGTGTTGCGACCAGTGCAAGACCCAGAACTGCGTAAGAGTCTGGTAGAACTGAATATGATTCGCAACGTCAAAATTGATGGTGGTCTCGTAAGCTTCACCTTGGTTTTGACTACACCTGCTTGCCCATTGCGGGAATTCATTGTCGAAGACTGTCAAAGAGCGGTGAAAAAGCTACCTGGGGTAACAGATGTCAGTGTAGATGTGACAGCAGAGACACCTCAACAAAAAAGTTTGCCAGACCGCAATGGTGTTCCTGGGGTAAAAAATATTATTGCTGTCTCCAGTGGTAAAGGTGGTGTAGGTAAAAGTACGGTCGCAGTCAATGTTGCTGTGGCTTTAGCGCAAACAGGGGCGAAAGTCGGCTTACTGGATGCGGATATTTACGGCCCCAACGACCCCACAATGCTGGGGCTGGGTGATGCTCAAATTGTTGTGCGTTCCACAGAAAAAGGTGAGGTGCTGGAACCTGCCTTTAATCATGGTGTCAAATTAGTCTCAATGGGCTTTTTGATTGACCGAGACCAACCAGTAATTTGGCGTGGGCCGATGCTAAATGGGGTAATCCGCCAGTTTCTCTATCAAGTAGAATGGGGCGAACTTGACTATTTAATCGTGGATATGCCTCCAGGAACTGGAGATGCTCAGTTAACCTTAACTCAGGCTGTACCAATGTCTGGAGCAGTAATTGTGACTACACCCCAAAACGTAGCTTTATTAGATTCTCGTAAAGGTTTGCGGATGTTCCAGCAAATGAACGTCTCTGTTTTGGGAATAGTAGAAAACATGAGCTACTTCATTCCCCCTGATATGCCAGATAAACATTACGATATCTTTGGTTCCGGTGGCGGTTCCAAAACAGCAGCAGAATTAGGAGTACCTTTATTAGGCTGCATACCCTTGGAAATTTCCACCAGAATCGGTGGTGATAATGGTGTTCCTATCGTTGTGGCTGACCCAGATTCAGCGTCAGCAAAAGCACTAAAAGCGATCGCTTTAGCAATTGCTGGTAAAGTATCAGTCGCCGCCTTAACATAATAAAAATTATGCGTTCTGAGTGCTAAGTACCAAGTTAAAACTCATTACTCAGCACTCAGTACTAAATTTGCTCAGGGGAAATTTTTGTCTGATTCCTACGTCACAACTTAGGAATACAGAGTTATTAATATTGAATAAATCTAACAGCTAAACTTTTAACTCACAAAAATGCTATTAAAACGTTCGCTCCCCAAAATGCGCTGGAAGTCTTGGGTTAAGCCTTGGCAACAAATAGATTTGCCCCTGTTTTTTTTGCCTATTGGGGTCAGCTTTTTTGGCGGTTTGATGATTCTTAGTACAGAACTTAAGCAGCCAGTAACAGACTGGTGGTGGCACTGGTTAGTAGCGAGTATCGGTGTTTTGATAGCGTTGTTTATCTCTCGTTTTCGTTACGAAAATTTACTTCAGTGGCATTGGGTGACTTATGCACTCACCAACTTCAGCCTGATTATAGTAATGATTGCTGGGACTAGCGCCAAAGGGGCCCAAAGGTGGATTAGTATTGCTGGTTTTAACGTGCAACCGTCAGAATTTGCCAAAGTAGGGATCATCATTACCTTAGCGGCTTTATTACACAAGACTACGGCTGCTACCTTACCTAACTTTTGCCGTGCTTTGGCATTTACTGCCATACCTTGGTTGTTAGTATTTTTACAGCCGGATTTGGCAACATCTTTAGTATTTGGAGCGATCGTTTTAGGGATGCTGTATTGGGCAAATGCTAATCCAGGTTGGTTAATATTGTTGATTTCTCCCATCATCGCAGCTATTTTATTTGGCATATACTGGCCGCTATCAGAACCCTTGGTATTTAAAGAAATATCTTTTGGCCCCTTAGGGATAATTTGGTCAATTGCTATGGGCATTGTCGGTTGGCAAACTCTCCCTTGGCGACGGTTTGGTCTTAGTGGTATTGGTGCCTTTTCACTCAATATGTTAGGTGGTGAATTAGGTATATTTGCCTGGAACAATATTTTAAAAGAGTATCAAAAAGACAGATTAACAACATTTCTTCGCCCCGGACAAGACCTTTTGGGGGCTGGCTATCACCAACACCAATCTCGCATTGCCATTGGTGCTGGGGAAACCTGGGGTTGGGGTTTGTTTAAAGGGCCGATGACGCAATTAAATTTTGTGCCTGAACAGCACACCGATTTTATTTTCTCTGCGGTGGGTGAAGAATTCGGTTTTGTAGGATGTTTAATTGTTTTATTTGTGTTTTGCTTTATTTGCTTCCGGTTACTGCACGTCGCGCAAACTGCCAAAGATAACTTTGGTTCTTTGTTGGCGATTGGCGTTTTATCGATGATTGTGTTCCAGTTGGTTGTTAATGTAGGTATGACTGTAGGTTTAGCACCAGTAGCAGGTATTCCCTTACCGTGGATGAGTTATGGACGTTCTGCCATGCTGACCAATTTCATAGCTTTAGGAATAGTAGAATCGGTAGCAAACTTCCGACAGCGACAAAAGTATTATTTTTGAGTAAATAGTCAGTTGTTTTTCCACTGACCACTGACAACTAACAACTGACATCTCACAAGTATTAAGCTAATAACAGGAAGTAAGCGAGGCAAGAAATCATGATCCTACCTGGAGCCACTGTTCGCGTCAAAAATCCCAATGATACTTATTATCGCTACGAAGGACTTGTACAAAGGGTAAGTGATGGTAAAGTAGCTGTTTTGTTTGAAGGCGGTAACTGGGACAAGTTAATTACCTTTCGTTTATCGGAATTAGAAGCAGTCGAAATCACTGCCGGCAAGAAGAAAGGAAAATGATTTAGTCCAAAGTCAATAGTCAATAGTCCCAGCTATTTGACTGTTGACTGTTGACCTTTGACTCTTAACTATCATGCGCCTCCCCTTACCACAGTTTGACAAAAGCGATCGCCACCCCAGCCACATTGCTGAGGTGATAGAAACGGCTAGCACTGAATTTTTGGCGCAGTGTCTAGAACCGGAAGACTTGACCTTTCCCTCAATGCCGCCGTTTGGGAGTTGGGTGTGTGCTGTGGATGAAGAGTCAGGTAATCAAGTCTACGCGATCGTCTATCATGCTACGACTATGCCTGTGGATTCCGTTCACCGAGCAGTAGCTATGGGGATGTCATTGCAAGATTTGCGAGAAGAACAACCCCAGATATTTGCTATGCTGAAGACGGAATTTCGAGCTGCGATCGTGGGGTTTGAGCAGTCACCAACCTCTCCCAATGCCAGCAGAAGAGTATACCAGTATTTACCACCACGTCCTCCACAAATTCACCAAGCCGTGTATCAGTGTGAACCTGAGGTGATAGTTAAATTCACTGAAGAATTAGAATTTTTGCGGACGTTACTTTCTATTAATGGCGCACCAGTAGAATCGTTAACCGCAGCTGCCATTCGGGAAGTCTACCAACTACGCAAAGCTGATCGGGAATGGTTAATCAAAGCTGGGCGTACTTTAAGCATATTGCTAAAAGACGATTACGATCGCCTAAGATTCATTCTCAGCCAGATCCATCCATAGGTAGTTAGTTCAAATACTATTACCTCGGTACTTTAGGTTAAGGCTTTTTGATTTTTTACAGGGTAGCTTTCACAGTTATGTATGATTGATCGGACGATTACCTCAGGGTAATCTCCCTCTTACCGTCGCCCTTTCAAATTCCACCTATGGAACCCTTATCACCAGTTCTTGCTCTAGAACAAACTTCTCAAGTTCTCGGTAAGGAACCAATTGTTCCCTTTGCAATTTTACTGGTAATTCTCTTAGTTGTACCCATCCTATTTGAAAGACTGAGATTACCAGGAATAGTAGGTTTAGTCCTCGCTGGATTAATATTAGGGCCGTCGGGTTGGAACTTATTCCATACAGAATCACCCATGATTGGCCTGCTATCAGAGATTGGCTTAGTTTATTTAATGTTTGTAGCAGGCTTAGAAGTTGACTTAAAATTGTGGCGGCGGCAAAGAAAACGTGCCTTTGGGTTTGGCTGCTTTAGTTTTACTGTGCCTTTGTTGATGGGAACTGTGTTGGGGCGATTTTTGAACCTAGATTGGAATACTTCAGTATTACTTGGCTCATTATTCGCTTCTCATACCCTCTTGGCTTATCCTATTATCAATCGTTTAGGTGTAATCAGTAACCAAGCTGTCACTGTGGCGATTGGCGCTACGGTGCTGACAGATATTGGCGCACTTTTAGTATTAGCTATTTGTGTATCTGCATCACAAATTACTGTATTAAATTTATCTCAGTTATTCAGCTTGTTAGGCTGGTTAATTATTTACTCTGTGGCAATTTTGCTGGGATTTGATTGGGCTGGTAAAGAGTTTTTTCGGCGTTCAGGGGACGATGAGGGTAACAAGTTTTTATTTGTATTACTAACAGTGTTTCTGGCAACTGTAGTAGCTCAATTTATCGATATAGAAAAAATTTTGGGAGCATTTTTAGCAGGTTTAGCAGTCAATGAAGCTGTTGGTGAAGGGCCTGTCAAAGAAAAAATAGTTTTTGTTGGTAGTGTCTTATTTATCCCAATTTTCTTTATTAACCTTGGTTTGCTGATTGATTTACCTAATTTAATTAATAATCTTTTTACTCTAAAGTTAACTTTTTTGATTGTATTCGGTTTGATTGCTAGCAAATTTATTGCTGCTTGGTTAGCAAAGTTTTTCTATGGCTATAGTTGGCAGGAAATGTTAACCATGTGGTCTTTATCCATACCTCAAGTTGGTACAACATTAGCTGCAACTTTCGTAGGGTATAAAGCAGGTTTATTATCACCAGCAGTTTTAACCAGCGTCATTGTCTTAATGTTAGTGACTGCAACTTTAGGGCCGTTGCTTACTAGTCGCACATCTGTAGCTTTAACTACCGGAGCAGTTACAGAGCCAGTTACTTCAAAATTGCCTGAGCAACAGAGAGAAGAAATCCACAAAAGTGATTTTACTATTGTTGTACCTATCTATAATCCCCATACTCAGCCATATTTGATCGAAATGGCGGCATTATTGGCAAGTCAAGCTCAAGGGCGAATTATACCATTAGCGATCGCCTCAGCTGCGGCTCACATGGATGCACCCCAATTAGAATCTTCCCTGCAAAGAAGTGAACGGTTACTCACAAAAGCCACCACCCAAAGCCAAGTCTTGGGTGTGGAAGCATCGCCATTACTCCGCATTGATGATGCTTTTGCACCAGGGATTAGTAGAGCAGCTCGTGAACAAAAAGCGAATTTAATTGTCATGGGTTGGGGTAAACGGACTGGGTTAAGAGCGCGCTTATTTGGCAATGTAATTGATAATGTATTGTGGTCTTCCCATTGTCCCGTCGCTGTGACACGTCTTGTAGAATCACCCAAGAAAATTCAACGCATCTTAGTACCGTTGGAAAATTTAATCACACCAACACTACAGCCAGTCCAGTTTGCTCAGATGTTAGCAGAAGCAAACCAAGCCCAAGTGACAGTGTTAAATGTGTGCGATCGCCACACGAGTTCTAGTAAAATTGCTTCACGGCGATCGCAACTTGCCTTGTTGGTGTCTACATTAGCTTTGCCAAATTCACCAGAAATTCAAATTATTGCTCATGAAAATGTTGCTCAAGCAATTTTGCAAGCAGCACGATTATATGACTTAGTAGTCTTACCGTTTAACCGTAACCGGACAAGTCCTGGGGGATTAGCTCTGAGTGATGTCACAACCCAACTAGCTAGTTACATTACCTGCTCTATTGTGATGTTGGGAGAACCGCAGCGCGTGCAAACAAGTACTGTCACAACAGGTTTTTCTAATCCTACAGCTACTGTATAAGTACAGAACTATAACAACACTTTACTTTGTTGAAGATTTGATGAAGTCTTGGTTAAAACACACAAATACTTCATGATGTTTGTTATTTTTCTAAGTGAATTCACAAAAATATTAAAAAAATGTAAATATCCTCAATCAAAAATCTGGAATTATTCTTGTTCGTGCTGTATTGTCATATCTGGGCTAGATCGTTTAGAAACAATATCACAAGCCACTAACAGTATTTGTAAGCAACTGGGAAAATATGAGAATTTTGGTGACGGGCGGTGCAGGGTTTATTGGTTCTCATCTGATCGACAGACTCATACCTCAAGGCCATGAAGTTATTTGTTTAGACAACTTCTATACAGGCGACAAACGCAATATCCAGAAATGGACGAATCATCCCAATTTTGAAGTCATTCGTCATGATATCACTGAACCAATTCGGTTAGAAGTTGATCAAATCTATCATTTAGCTTGCCCAGCTTCCCCAGTACACTATCAGTACAACCCAGTCAAAACTGTTAAAACTAACGTGATGGGTACACTGAATATGTTAGGGCTAGCTAAACGTGTCAAAGCCAGGTTTTTCTTAGCTTCTACTAGCGAAGTATACGGTGATCCAGAGGTTCACCCCCAACCAGAAGAGTATAGAGGTAACGTTAACCCTATCGGTATACGTTCGTGCTATGACGAAGGAAAAAGAATTGCCGAAACTCTAGCATTTGACTACTACCGACAAAATAAAGTTGATATTCGCGTCGTCCGTATATTTAACACCTACGGCCCCAGAATGCTAGAAAATGACGGGCGGGTGGTAAGTAATTTTATAGTTCAAGCCTTGCGAGGAACACCCCTCACTGTGTACGGAGATGGTTCACAAACTCGTAGTTTTTGCTATGTTTCTGACTTGGTAGAAGGGTTTATTCGCTTGATGAATAGCGACTATGTGGGGCCAGTGAATTTAGGAAATCCTGGTGAATACACTATTCTGGAATTGGCGCAAGCTGTGCAAAATTTGATCAATCCAGATGCACAAATCAAGTTTGAATCATTACCAGCTGATGATCCACGTCGTCGCCAACCAGATATCACAAAAGCCAAAACCTTGTTAAATTGGGAACCTACCATTCCTCTGCAAGAAGGGTTAAAACTGACAATAGAAGATTTCCGCGATCGCATCAAGAGTGCAGTCTAGGATACAGGCTCCTGAGCAGCCTGAGGCACTGTGTTAAAGTGGTAGCTGACTTTTTTGAGCAAGTACTTTAGCAACAGTGCAACCAGAAAGAGTGTAAGTGTCATCTTGACAAATTTTTGCTTTAAAAATAACCCCAAGTGAGGAGTTAAACAAAATGCGTGTTTGTGTAATTGGGACTGGTTATGTTGGCTTGGTTACAGGAGCTTGTTTAGCTCACATCGGGCATGATGTGATCTGCGTAGACAATAACGAAGAGAAAGTCAAGATTATGAAAGCTGGGCAGTCACCAATTTTCGAGCCTGGACTTTCAGAAATTATGCAGTCGGCAATCCAAACTGGGAAGATCGAGTTTAGCACAGATTTAGCAGCAGGAGTAGCCCACGGAGAAATTTTATTTATTGCTGTCGGTACACCACCTTTACCTACCGGTGAAAGTGATACCCGTTACGTTGAAGCTGTAGCCCGTGGTATCGGTGCTAACCTCAATGGTGGTTATAAAGTAATTGTTAATAAATCTACAGTACCCATCGGTTCTGGTGACTGGGTGCGAATGATTGTTCTAGATGGTATTGCTGAACGTCAAAAAAACCTCGTAACCGCAGGTGGCGGAGTAATTGAGGATAAATTACCTGAATTACCTCAGTTTGATGTCGTTAGCAACCCAGAGTTTCTGCGGGAAGGTTCAGCCGTATACGATACATTCAACCCTGACCGCATTGTTTTGGGAGGTAATAGCCCCAGAGCGATCGCCATGATGCAAGAATTATATGCGCCAATTGTCGAGCGCAAATTTGCAGAAAACCAATCTTTACACCCTGTACCCATCCTGGCTACAGACTTAAGTTCCGCAGAAATGATCAAATATGCGGCGAATGCTTTCCTAGCCACTAAGATTAGTTTCATTAACGAAGTAGCTAACATTTGCGATCGCGTTGGTGCTGATGTTACCCAAGTTGCCAAAGGTATTGGTTTAGACTCCCGTATTGGTAACAAGTTCTTACAAGCTGGTATTGGTTGGGGTGGTTCCTGCTTCCCCAAAGACGTAGCTGCATTGATTCACACAGCCGATGATTACGGCTATGAAGCCCAATTATTAAAATCTGCTGTCAGCGTCAACGAACGTCAGCGTTTGATTGCTTTAGAAAAACTACAACAAGTCCTGAAAATCCTCAAAGGTAAAACTGTAGGTTTACTCGGTCTGACCTTTAAGCCAGACACCGACGATTTACGTGATGCACCTGCATTGAACTTAATCGAGCAACTAAACCGCCTGGGTGCTAAAGTCAAAGCCTACGACCCCATCGTTTCCCAAACTGGTATGCGTCATGGTCTTTCTGGTGTATTAGTAGAAACTGATGCTGAACGTTTAGCTGATGGTTGTGATGCGTTGGTACTTGTGACTGAATGGCAACAATTTAGCAGTCTCGACTATGCCAAGATGGCTCAATTAATGAGTAACCCTGTAATTATCGATGGTCGTAACTTCCTTGACCCCGAAACTTTGGTACGGGCTGGATTCCAATATGTAGGTGTTGGACGATAAAAATATTCTTTGTTCAAGAAATCTGATTAATTCAATCTATCTCAATACCGCTTAGAAATAGGCGGTATTTTATTGGTCGAATGTTGATAAATTTTTATTGCAAAGAAAGGTAGGTAGTTTCAATCCCTGATAGGGATTTTAATTAGTTGGAACAATTGCGATATTAGTTGTATCGAAAGCGAGGGAGGAGTTTCAATCCCTGATAGGGATTTTAATTAATTGGAACTTGAGTCTGGTAACAGCATAGATGTATTTGAAGTAGTTTCAATCCCTGATAGGGATTTTAATTAATTGGAACGTTCTGGATTAGGTTTGGGCGCGGGAACAATTGCGTTTCAATCCCTGATAGGGATTTTAATTAATTGGAACATTCTGGATGTTGTACTTCCAGGTCTTTTACTAAAGTTTCAATCCCTGATAGGGATTTTAATTAATTCAATACCTTAGCCAAAATAAGAGGATGAAGAGAGAGGGCCGATGTAGTAGAGTTATTGTCTCTCACAACGACAACTCAAAAACCACAATCAGCCCATGCCCGATATC
>NZ_JACJRF010000034.1 GCF_014697105.1 Anabaena subtropica FACHB-260
TAGTCCTGATGATTGAAGGGGGGTTGACCCCCTCCAATCATCCCACAATTCCCCTCACCGCCAACCGGGGAGGTGTGGCGGGAGTACCCTTGTGGATGTCTAGATGGGAAATAGGAAATTGAGTGAGCATAGTTCAGGCGATCGGACAATACAACCTACAGGTAAGCATATATTCCTTTGGTTCATCAGAGGGGATTGTCGGTTACCAACAGATAGCATTTCCCCTCTTTCTCAGAGGGGAAATCCGACTTATTTAATACTTCCTTTCCTTTGGCTCAAACATATTAATCACCACTGGACGATATTGAATGTCAATCCCTGCGGGTGAATAGTAAGCCATAGTGTGTTGCAGGAAATTGGTATCATCTCGCTGGGGGTAATCTTCGCGGAAGTGTGCGCCACGACTCTCTTGACGATTGAGAGCTGATGCCAAAATAGTTTGTCCAACTACCATTAAACTCCGCAATTCTAAGGCTTCTACTAGTTCTGTATTCCAGCAACTACCTTTGTCGTCTAAATATACTTGACTATATTTTTGTTGTATTTCTGATATTTTCTGCCAACCTTGACTCATTAATTCTTGAGTGCGGAAAACGCCACAATACTCGGTCATAGCATCTTGGAAGTCTTGGCGGACTTGGTTAATCCGGTATTTTCCAGGCTGTTCTAGTAAAGCTTGGATTTCTCGCTGGGCTTGTGTGATGTAACCTTGCTCATCTATAGAAGGTAACTTACGTTTCTGCACATATTGCGCGATCGCCGCCCCAGTCCGCTTACCATAAACTACACATTCTAATAGGGAATTACTACCTAGACGATTTGCTCCGTGGACGGATACACAAGATGTCTCACCAGCAGCAAAGAAGCCTTCAACTAAGCCATCTCCACTGCTGCGGACTCTACCATCGGTGTTCACTGGGATACCACCCATACAATAGTGAATTGTCGGACGGACTGGCATTGGTTGAGTCACTGCGTCCACACCAACTAAGCGGTGGGCTTCTTCCCAGCAGAAGGGAACGCGACTCATAATTTTTTCTTTGCCCATATGGCGCAAATCCAGATAGACAAAGGGGCCGCCTGCACTACCATCTAAATTCACACCACGTCCAGCGCGAATTTCGTAAGCGATCGCCCGTGAGGTAATATCACGGGGGGCTAGTTCCATGCGACTGGGTGCATAGTTCGCCATGAAGCGATCGCCTTCACTATTAATTAAATACGCTCCTTCCCCCCGCACAGCTTCGGAAATCAAGACCCCAACAGGATACAAACCAGTGGGATGGAATTGAACAAACTCCATATCTTCCAGAGGTAAACCGGCGATCGCACTCATCGCCAAGCCATCGCCAGTAGAGGCGTAATCATTGGAGGTGGTGTTATAAACGCGACCATAACCCCCCGTGGCAAACATCACTGCTTTTGCCCGTACAACCTCAATATGCCCGTCTAACAGGCTGTACATGACTAAACCCTTAGCCTCATTTTCTTCCAAAATCAGGCGCATCACATACCACTCTTGGTAAATCTGCACACCATAACGCCGCAAATTATTTACCAATTCATGGAGAATTGCGTGACCAGTCTTATCAGCTGCGTAACAGGTGCGGTTGTGGGAGTGTCCACCAAAAGCCCGTTGAGCAATGCGACCATCGGGGAGACGTGAAAATAAAACACCCATGTGTTCTAGGTCAATTACCACGTCTGGGGCTTCTTGAGTCAGAATTGCCACTGCATCCTGATCTGCTAAATAATCAGAACCTTTGACAGTATCAAAAGCGTGAGCTTCCCAAGTATCAGTAGAATCAACATTTTTTAGTGATGCAGCCATACCACCTTGAGCTGCAACAGAGTGGGAACGAATCGGGTGAGTTTTGGCGACCACTGCAACATTTAAACTAGGGTCAGTACGGGCAATTTCCACAGCCGCCCGACATCCCGCCAGCCCACCCCCGACAATAATCACATCATGCTCTAGCATATTAGCCACCGACTGCAAAACACTGCTGTTCTATTGTAGAGATGTGATTCACTGAGCAGTTTTCCATTTCTAAAAAAAATTCTCTGCCAGTAGACAGAGAAGTTACAAAATTTAAAATTCAAAATGCAAAATTAAGTAATATTGTCAACTGGTGGCTTGTACAGGTTGTTGTTGGGAAACATTACCGGGGATAGGTTCGGT
The DNA here is from genome assembly GCF_014697105.1 of Anabaena subtropica FACHB-260. Lineage (GTDB taxonomy): Bacteria > Cyanobacteriota > Cyanobacteriia > Cyanobacteriales > Nostocaceae > Trichormus > Trichormus subtropicus. The sequence continues at coordinate 2,183 of NZ_JACJRF010000034.1, forward strand.
TTTAGTTCCTGGTTCTACAGCAGTTACTTCAATATGATTTAACAATGTAGTTACAAATGCAAACAACAAGAAAGGTAGCGATAGCAGCACGACAAGACCCACAGTTGCTAAAGCATATACTGGTCGCCTAGCACCCATGAGTGCTAATGCTGATGCCAAACTCAGAGTAATCGTAATTAACCAAACAATTATTTGACCGTAGATATCACCAAAGGTCAGAGTGCAGACAAAACGATAGTTTTGATTATTATTTTTGCTCATTTATGCTTGCCTCAAGGCTCTCCTATAGGTTCTACGTTAGAACCATGTTTGGCTGGCAGACAATTTCTCAATATTTTTGCAAGGTTTGTAATATCACTTCATAAATCTGGTGCTGAGTGCTGTTAGTGGTAGCGGGGTAATGAGCAGCGTGCAGAGTAGAGAATAAGTATTGACTATTGATTTATTACAAAAGATTACATGATTTGTCATATATTGGGTTTGCACCCGTCTTTTTGGGTGTCTGTTTTTGTGTGAAGCGAATTCAATTCGCCTGAATAACCAAACCCATGAGTCAAATAGTCTGGATTGCAAGACACGCCAACCGCCTCGACTTTGTTAACCCCGATTGGTTTCTCACCGCAGAACGACGCTATGATCCGCCCTTGTCTGATGATGGTATCGTACAAGCTAGACAGTTAGCTCAACGTTTGAGAGGAGAAAAAATCGGTCATATTTTCGCTTCTCCTTTTCTGCGAACGGTACAAACAGCCAACGCAGTAGCAGAAGTCTTGGATTTGCCGATTAATCTAGAGACAGGGTTGAGTGAATGGCTCAATCCAGCTTGGATGACAGAAGAACCAGAACGACTATCAAGTTCAGCGTTGGTAGAATTATTTCCCAGGATTGATCTTAGTTATACAGCACGCATCGCTGCAAACTATCCCGAAACCCACGAAGAAGTAAGAGCGCGTTCGGGACAAACAGCTAGATGCTTGGTGACTGAATTCTTCCCAGATAACATATTGCTAGTAGCACATGGCGCTTCTGTACTGGGGGCTGCAATGGGACTGGTGGGGGAAATTGCCAAAACTGAAGTCAAGGCTTCTTTATGTTCCTTAGTCAAAGTTGTGCGTTACGGCCCTGATTGGTTGCTAGAACTAAAGGGAGACACTTCTCATTTGGCTCAGGTAGAGGAAGTTATTCGGTTTGCATAGACTGTTGACTATGGACTAATGACTATTGATCACTCACTAATTTACTGATAAGTTTTATGACTTTGTTATTAGCAGGAGATATTGGCGGGACGAAAACTATTTTGCGATTAGTGGAAATCTCCGACTCATCGGGTTTGCAGAGTATTTATGAGGAAAGTTACCATAGTGGGGATTTTCCCGATTTAGTGCCGATGGTGCAGCAATTTTTAGCTAAGGCTAATGTACCCAGCACACCCGAAAAGGCTTGTTTTGCGATCGCCGGGCCAGTGGTGAATAATACTGCCAAGCTAACCAACTTAGTTTGGTTTTTGGATACTGAACGGTTAGCACAAGAATTGGGTATCCCGTTAATTTCTCTGATTAATGATTTTGCTGCTGTTGGTTATGGGATTTTTGGTTTAAGTAAGAAAGATTTGCTAACTTTGCAAGTTGGTAAAAACAAACCCGAAGCACCCATTGCTATTATTGGTGCTGGTACGGGATTAGGCCAAGGTTTTTTAATTAAACAGGGCAATCACTATCAAGTTTTCCCCTCTGAAGGTGGACACGCCGATTTTGCCCCCCGCAACGAATTAGAGTTTCAGCTATTAAAATATCTACTGGATAAACATGATATCCAGCGCGTGTCTGTGGAACGAGTAGTGTCTGGACAGGGGATTGTCGCCATTTACCAATTTTTACGCGATCGCAAATTAGGTACAGAATCGCCAGAAATTGCTCAAGTTGTCCGCACCTGGGAACAACAAGCAGGACAGTCGGAAAAAACCGTCGATCCTGGTGCAGCTATTGGTAAAGCCGCACTCGAAGGAAGCGATCGCCTCTCGGAACAAACTTTGCAATTATTTATTGATGCTTACGGTGCAGAAGCCGGAAATCTTGCCCTCAAACTCCTACCTTATGGCGGCTTATACATTGCAGGTGGAATTGCACCTAAAATCCTGCCCTTGATTGAAAACAGCAATTTCTTACTCAATTTCAGTCAAAAAGGCAGAATGCGCCCCCTGCTGGCAGAAATACCCGTACATATCATTCTCAATCAACAAGTGGGGCTAATAGGTGCTGCTTTGTGTGCTGCTAGGTTATAACAGCTAGCATCATCAGTAATATCAGCATCTGCGAATGCCAAAACTATGACACGAAAATTTGTTTTACCATTAATCGCCGCTACCTTAGTTTGCAGTGGCTCCATGACTGTAGAAGCACGTCAGCCTAAACGTCCTAATGTGCCAGCCAAAGCAACAGTGTCTCAAAAGAAACCACCTATTGCTCAACCAGTGCAGTCAGAATGGAAATTGTTTACTGCACCAGATGGGCGCTTTTCTGTGTTAATGCCAGGAATACCCAAACAGGATTCTCAAACCCAAAAAACTTACATGGGGGAAATTAACCTAGAGGTATTTTTAGCCCAACCCCCAAAACAGGAAGTTGCCTATTTAGTGGTATACAACGAATTTCCCCATAGTTATGGGCAAATGACAGATCCCCAAGAAATTTTGAATAACGTCCGGGATATGGCGCTAAAGACTACACAAAGTAATTTGTTAAATCAGCGCAATATTCGCAGTTCTAACGGTCATCCAGGCAAGGAAATTGCTTACATTAACTCTGGCGGTAAGATTACCAGAAGTAGAATTTATGTGGCTGAGGGACGCTTGTATCAAGTAATGGCTATAACTACTAAAAAACAGCAACAGACTTTAGCTAAAACCATTACCGGATATCTCAATTCCTTCCAATTAGTCCTGAAAAAGTGAAAAATGCAGTGGTGTAGGGGTAAATTTTTTCTTTCCCTTACACCCTCATAGTTTCATACCCCATACCCTGACAAAGCGAAGAATTTGGCTGCGTAAGTCCTAATAGAATAATCAAAGTATTGGTTTTACTTAATTCAACTGGCCGAAAACTTCTATGAATCCTCAGGAAAGTGATACAAAACAATCCCCTGCGCCATCAAAAGCATGGCGTGGTTGGCAAGAAAATTTAACGCTGATTGCGATCGCTTTATGTTTAGCCCTATTGATTCGGACTTTTATCGCCGAACCCCGCTACATACCCTCTGAATCGATGGTTCCTACTTTATATGAAGGCGATCGCCTAGTAGTGGAAAAAGTCTCTTACAATTTTCAGCAGCCAACAACTGGGGATATTGTCGTTTTTCAGCCACCCGCAGAACTACAACGCCGGGGATATCCCAAAGACCAAGCCTTTATCAAACGGGTAATTGGTACACCAGGAGAAATCATCAGCGTTAAAGGTGGCAAAGTTTACCTGAATGGGCAACCATTACCAGAAGACTACATTGCTGAACCACCCAGTCAACCATTTCCACCAGTCAAAGTCCCAGAAGGTCAATTCTTTGTCATGGGAGACAACCGCAACAATAGTAATGACTCTCGCTACTGGGGCTTTTTACCAAAAGAAAATATCATTGGTAGAGCCGTATTTCGCTTTTGGCCGCCTGATCGTGTGGGAATAATTTAGCGATTAGAGGTAGTTGTCAGTTGTTAGTTGCTCCCACTGGCTACTGACTATCCCAGACACCTATCGCTGGAGTCCACCAGCTTGAAAAGCTTCTCCAGCAGTCAAACTTAATTCTGGGAAAGTTGGTGACATGATTCGTTCATTACTTCTAAACTGATTAACTTGATATTCTCCATCAAATAATGAGTAAACAGAAAAAGTTGGTTGTTTAGGATTACCGATAAATTTCCTACCACCTAAACCTAAATAATCCACAATCCAATATTCTTGAATTCCCAATAATTCATAATCTTCTAATTTTCTAGCATAATCATCTTCCCAATTAGTGGAAACAATCTCTACGACTAAAGGAATAGATGTTCCCATTGTAATGATAGATTCCCTCTCCCATCTAGGTTCCAGACTACCAACTTTTTGCTCATCTAAAATAATAACATCTGGCTCATATCCTGACTCTTGCGCTGGCTTGATAACGCATTCTTTCGGGATGAAATAAGGCAGATGCAAGCGTTCAATTTCTATAAATAATTTACCAGAGAGGAATCCAGCTATTTTTGAATGTTTACCTGTTGGTTTAGGCATTTCTACAATTTTCCCATCATGTAGTTCATAGCGTTGTCCCGTATTCTCTGGATACCAAGCAATAAATTCATCAAAAGTTATCGGTTTGATTAAGGCTTGAGTCATGAACTTATGCTCTTTGCACTAGTAAGAATAAATCTTGTCTTGATATTAAAACCTGAGAAAATACATTAACTGAGCGATCGCCTCACCAGAAAGCTGCAATCTTCGCTGGAAATCAGCCAAGTTACGGTAAACCCCAACCGACACCCGATTTTCTATCACTGCTTGGGCTAAAGAGACATCGATATATGGTATTTGGGCTAACTCTTCAACTGAGGCGGTGTTGGCATTAACTAATTGTGTAGAACCAACTAGGGATTCGTGGTCATAATAACTAAAATTTAATAAAGGCTTTAACGGTTCCAGTCGTGGTACTGGTAGCCCCAAAGCCGCAGCAATATCTTCAATACAGTAAAATTTAACACCAGAACGAGAGAGTTCAACTAGCGATCGCGCTTGGTGAATCGACAACCCCGGTAGCCGCAACCAATCATCGACAGTTGCTTGGTTAGCATCAATACGAATTCCCAATTGTGCTGCAATCTGAATTTCCTCCCCAGACTGTAGTCGATAGTAGGGGTCATTCAGCAGCTTGACACGAAGTTTTTGTACCCTAGAATTCCAAGGAAGCCAATTAGTCATTAGTCAATAGTCAATAGTCAATAGTCAACAGTTCTCTTCTTCCTCTCTCTGCACCCTGTCCCTCTGCATCTTTTTACTCTCCATCAAGAAATCTGATCAAGCAACTGGCGGCGCTTTTGTTCAAATTCGTACTCGGAAATCAAGCCATCTTGACGTAGAGTATCTAATTCCCGTAAAGCATCAGCGATCGCTCCTACCTGATTCACTACATAGGGGGATTGTTTGACTGCTGGTTTACCCAAATTAAAATTACGATCAAAAGCTTCTTCATCTTGGGCTAAGTACCAGACCCCCTCAATAGCACTAGCTACCTTAGGAATAGGTGTCCAAGAAAGTAAAACGTATAACAACCCCCAAACTGGCTGTCCTAAATAAAACTTATGTAATCCAGAAATGCTCACCGTCCCAGCAAAAGCTAAAATAGCGGCAACGCTTCGACTTTTACGCTTAGTTAACATATCCCCTATTAATTTACCACTACTACAGTTTTGTCAATCAGACAGCGATCGTAGCCAATAGCCAAACACCCTAATCAATGCAGCATTACAAAATTCAGACTGTCTAACCTAACAAAATATATATATGAATGAACTTATTTTATTCATATAGACCTCACCTAATCTTAATCCCCAATTCCTATTCCCCACTCCCCACTCCCCATTCTTCGATGCTATCTTAAAGTTTTCATCTGCAAACCCTAATAAAATGTCACAGACTTTTATCCCCGCAGAATGGCTAAAACAACTCTCTGACCCCTATGCTGTCTTAGGGATTGCTGTGACTGCTGATGAGCGAAAAATCCTCAATCGTTATCACGTTTTAGCAAAACTGCTACATCCCGATCGCTACACTAACAATAATAATTTGGAGAAAAAATTAGCAACGACAATTTTTACCTGCTTAGTTAACCCTGCTCACGAGCAATTGAAGCATAAGCACAAGCGTACTAGCATTTTAGAGTCACTCAGGTTAGAAGCGATCGCCTGGAAAAAACAGTCGAAGTCTGTGCAGAGTTCCCCAGCCAAAGAACTCATGGCAATGTCTGCACGAGAAGCCGAGTTATTTTATGAAGAAGCGATCGCTTCTTATGCAGAAGCCCAGTACAAATCTCTGCACAAATCCCATCAGATAACTAAACAAATAATTACCTTAAATCGAATTTACCTATGCTTGCAGAAGTCGGAACCTATGATTTTGCAAGTAAATCCATCTGTAAAACCCAAACAAAAATCTCCACCTATAGAGGTGCAGGTACAAGAAATCACTTTAGATCAGAAAACTAATGTCAAGCCCGCAGTTATAAATTATGCTCAACGGCACTATCAGCGCGCTATTCAGTATACTAAACAAGGTCAATGGGCATTAGCTGTGCAGGAACTACGAGATGCAATCAAGCTAGAGTCAAGTAACAGCGATTATTATGCCTTATTAGGTTTCGTGCATCTGCGACAGAATTTTCCGGGGATGGCAAAAGTTTATATGCGCCAAGCCTTGAAACTTAATCCGCAGCAGCAACTAGCTTTAAAATATGCTAACTTTTTAAAAATTAACTGTATTGATAATATCGATCCGCCATCACTTGCGAAGGCTTTAGGTATTGCTGCCTTATTAGGTAAATTCGTTACCAAAGTAGAAACTAACTTGAGTCAAGTGTTGAAATCTCGGTAAGAAACCGTACTGAGACCGAAGTTTGTTTTTAAAGTGAATCCCCTAGACTAGAATGAAAATAGAGGCAAAACTATAAGCTGCTGAGTGATATTACTCAGCCCAGTAGAGGCACATGGGATTCTTTGACTCTGAGATAGTTCAGCAAGAAGCAAAACAGTTGTTTGAAGATTATCAAGCACTGATTCAACTAGGCAACAACTACGGCAAATTTGACCGTGAGGGTAAAAAGTTATTTATTGAGCAAATGGAAGCAATGATGGATCGCTATCGCGTCTTTATGAAGCGATTCGAGCTTTCAGAAGACTTTATGGCACAAATGACTGTAGAGCAGCTCAAAACTCAATTGAATCAGTTTGGCATCACTCCTCAACAGATGTTTGATCAGATGAATATGACTCTGGAGAGGATGAAATCGGAGCTAGAGAAACAGACTTAAAAGGGGCAGGGGAGCAGAAGAATAATTCTTTACTCCCCACTCAGTACCCCCCTAATTTGCCTTAGGACGCGGAAATTGAGAAGGTGGTCTGAAGTTTTGAACTGGTACACCTTTGAGCGCCTTAGTCATAAACTCACGCCATATAGGAGCTACCATCCCACCACCAGTTGCACCACTGGCTAGTTGTCGGTTATCGTCTCTACCTATCCAGACAGCAGTTGTTAACTGTGGCACGGTACCCACATACCAAATATCTTTTTCAGATGAAGTTGTGCCTGTTTTACCAGCAGATGGACGATCAATGGCAGCACCTTTACCAGTACCATCAGTGACCACTGAGCGCATCACATCTATAGTGGCAGCTGATGCCCAAGGATCTAAAACTAGCTGGGGTTTGGGAGTATTGTCTAATAAAACATTGCCACTGCTATCGGTAATGCGAGCAATGACTGTTGGCGGCGATTGCCAACCATAATTGGCGAAAGTCGCATAAGCACTAGCCATTTCTATTGGTGTGACACCAATTGCACCTAGTGGCAGGGAAGTCACAGGTTCCATCGGACTCATAATACCCAAGATGCGGCAAGTTTCCACCACTTTATTCATGCCGATGGTTTTACCTAGTTTAATTACGGGAATGTTCCGTGATTGAGCTAGAGCAGTCCGAATTGACATAGCACCACTAAAACCACCATCGTAGTTTCTGGGAGTGTACCAATTATTTCCATCACGATATCTGACTGGAGCATCTATCACCGTGCTATCAGGTGCAAATTTACCAGTCGCAAAAGCAGCATAATAGACAAACGGTTTAAAGGAAGATCCTGGTTGACGTAAAGCTTGTGTAGCTCGGTTAAACTCACTACCTCTAGAGTCTACGCCACCTACTAAGGCTTTGACAAAGTGAGTCCTGGGATCAATTGCTACAAGTGCAATTTGGTTTCTACTTAAACCTTGACCTAGTAAATTTTTATGCCACTTTTTCACAGTGTCTTCTGCCATCGTTTGGAAATTAGCATCAACTGTGGTTTGTACCCGCATACCACCCTTAAGCAGGGTCTCACGTCCAAACTTTTTAGCTAATTCCTGGGACACAGTGTTGGTTATGTAAGGCAGCGCACTACCTTGGAATGATCTAATTCTCCCAAATGTAATTTCTTCCTTGAGCGCATCATCATACTCTTTCTGGCTAATCCAGTTTAATTCCAGCATCCGCCCCAAAACTTCTTTTTGTTTCTGGTACGCCAACTTTCTATTAGCAAATGGGCTATATTCTTCTGGTGCTGGGATTAAACTCGCCATCATGGCCGATTCAGCTATGGTTAGGTTCTCGGCTGACTTATTAAAGTAACTACGTGCTGCTGTCTGCACACCATAATTATTATGACCCCAATAAACTTGATTGAGGTACATTTCTAAAATTTGGTCTTTAGTGAGAATTTGTTCTAAGCGGATTGCCAGTACTCCCTCAGCTAATTTACGAGTAAAGGCACGCCTACGGCTTAAAAATAGGTTTTTCACCAACTGCATGGTGATGGTAGAACCGCCCTCTTTCACACCACCAGCAGCCAAGTTGGTGACGACAGCACGCCCTACACCAGTGGGGTTAATCCCGTGGTGATTATAGAAATGACTATCTTCGCTGGCTAGTACAGCTCGTTTGAGATTGGGAGAAATTCTATCTAAGGGTACGACTTCACGGTTAGCTTCTCCGTGAACACTAGCTAGTAGTTTGCCCTTGATGTCATAGATGTAAGTTGTTTCTGACGGGAAAAAATTGCGTAGCTGTCTGACATCTGGTAAATTGCGGAAACTGATCGCTAAACCAACAAGCCCTCCGGCTACAATGGAGCTTGTCAACATCGTCAGTGATAATAGAGTTCCGCCAGCTACTTGGCCTACGCCTTTAAAAAACTCAAATCCAGACGAAGTACGACGTTGCGGTTGCTTTTGTTCAAAAGTCCTAGACGACACGGCGATTTCACTTCCTCACTTGTAAATATTACTGTAATTCATTCTTTGAAGCAGGGTGGTTAATTTTTTGCAATTATATTAGTCTGGCAGATGAAATAACGGACAATTTGTCTGTGAACATAAAAAGCCCAACTTTTCTAGTAAAAAACGTAGTTAATAGCGAATCTCTTAAGTATGGCGGATAATTTTTCTTGGCTGCATCGTGGGATAGCGGAAGTTTTCCCACAACCTACTGATGCTGAAAGTGATATTGAGAGTCTAGAGAAACGCCTAGCAACTACGGATAGACCTCTGCGGGTAAAATATGGCATTGACCCGACAGGAGCCGATATTCATCTTGGTCATAGCATACCAATGCGTAAACTGCGAGGGTTTCAAGATGCTGGTCATACAGCAGTGTTAATTATTGGTGATTTTACCGCACGTATTGGCGACCCAACAGGTAAGTCTGAGATGCGTCGCCAACTGACAGAGGCAGATGTCAAGCAAAATGCTCAAACATACCTCGACCAAGTGCGTCCTATTTTGGATTTTGACACACCAGGCAGGTTAGAGGTACGTTATAACTCAGAATGGCTTTCCCGGCTTGATTTAGGGAAAATTACTGAGTTACTTGCCACCATGACTGTGGGGCAAATGTTAGCCAAAGAAGGATTTGCCGATCGCTATAAGAAAGAGAATCCGATTTTCCTGCATGAGTTCCTTTATCCTTTGATGCAGGGGTATGATTCTGTTGCTATTGAGGCAGATGTGGAATTAGGCGGAACAGACCAGAAGTTTAACATTGCTGTTGGTCGTGATTTACAACGTCACTTTGGTCAAAAGCCCCAATTTGGAGTACTTCTACCAATTTTGATCGGCACTGACGGAGTACAGAAAATGTCCAAGTCTTTAGGTAATTACGTGAGTTTATCTGAACACCCAGGACAAAAATACCAAAAGTTACAAGGTGTTCCCGATCAACTGCTGAAAGAATATTTTGAACTACTGACGGATTTACCCATAGACACATTGCCAGAAAATCCCCGCGATCGCCAAATGCTCTTAGCTTGGGAAATCGTTAAACAATACCACGGCGAAGAAGCAGCCAATGAAGCCAAAGAAGCTGCTAAAAGTGGCGGTAAAGAAGGTGCAGTCCCAGAATTCTCTTTAGCTGGGATCTCCCAATTCCCTGTCAAGTTAGCTTATTTATTGGGTGCTACTGGCTTGTGTAAAAGTACAGGGGAAGGTAAACGGAAAATCCAAGAAGGTGGAGTACGCTTAGATGGCGATCGCATTTCTGATGCCGATACCTCCTTCCCGCAGCCCGATGAATTGCTAGGACGAGTGTTACAAGTGGGTAAAAACAAGTTTGTTCGCTTAGTTCCTTAGAAGCGGCAAGGGGCAGGGAGCAGGGAGCAGGGGAAGCAGGGGGAGCAGGGGGAGCAGGGGGAGCAGGGGAAGCAAAGACTAATGATCAATGACTATGGACTAATGACTAATGACTAATGACAAAATAATTGTGGCTTTAGATGTGCCGGATGAAGAGAGCGCGATCGCTCTCATTGATAAATTAGAGCCTGTGACTTTTTGGAAGGTTGGTTTGGAATTGTTTACTAGTTCCGGCCCGAAAATTTTGGAAGTACTGAAATCTAAACAAAAGCGCATCTTTCTAGATTTGAAGTTTCATGACATCCCCAATACTGTGGCTGGGGCTTGTCGTGCTGCTGCTGGTTACGGAGTAGATTTGATCACAATTCATGCTACCTCTGGTAGAGATGCCCTAAAGGCTGCGAAAGAGGCAGTACAGGAAGGAGCAGCAGAAGCTGGTGTTAAACCACCCAAGTTAATTGCTGTGACGGTGCTAACGAGTATTTCTGCCAGACAGTTGGCTTTGGATTTGAAAATTCCTTCAGAATTGCCAGAATATGCCTTAGATATGGCACTGATGGCGCAAGAAATGGGGTTAGATGGGGCTGTTTGTTCGCCCCAAGAAGTGGCACATTTACGCCAAATTTGTGGGGATGACTTTGTGCTGGTTTGTCCGGGGGTACGTCCAACATGGGCAGAATCGGGAGATCAAAAGCGATCGCTCACCCCGTCCCAAGCCCTCCAAGCTGGGGCTGATTATTTGGTAATTGGACGACCAATTACGGCGGCGACTGAACCTGAGTTAGCCTGGAAACGAATTTCTCAAGAGTTAACTACAGTGGCATGAGGGTAGACATGAAAGGGCAGGAAGGAGGCAGGAGGCAGGGGGCAGGGGAGCAGGGGAGCAGGGGAGCAGGGGAAGCAGGGGAAGCAGGGGAAGCAGGGGAAGGATTTATTACTCAGCATGGGCTAAACGTTCCGCTAAGGCTAACAGCACTCAACTTTGTTAAAAAGACAAGTTATGGTTTTTGGCTGCTGACTTTGGGTTTTTGGCTGATTTTCAGCAATAGTTATGAGAAAACAGCATTCTCACAAAATCTCACTCCTCAACCCTCTTTACAGCCTGAGAATAAGTTTGTTTGTCATGAGCAAAGTCTAGAGACTTTAACTACTCAGTTATTGCGCGATTTACCTGGCTATGCCAATCGTGCCACTCAACGCGGTCGCCGACTTCGCAGAAGTAGTGATATTTATAGCTATACGCTGGTAGCAGGTAAACCTGAATTTCAATCATTGCCCCTAGAGCTTGATGGTTCTCACACAGATGGGCAAAAAAACACTGCATCAGATATTGAACAAGTTTTCTTTACTACTTTACACAGACAGTATATAGATAAAAAAGCAGTGGAATTACAAGAATTCCACTGGTTACTTTTAACAAAAACTCCCAGCGACTGGCGTTTTGTCATGATGCTGACTCAGACTGGTGCTTATCCCCAACAACAGCCACCATCGCCGCCACGAGATAGTAGTAACGGTAGTATTGCTCAAGGTATCAAAACTTGGTTGCGAGATTGTCAGGCAGGAAGCGTGCGTATGCGATGACAATGGGTAATGGTTGAAGAAGGCAGAGAGAGAGGGCAAAGGGCAGAAAGAAGGTTGTCTACATTCGGGGATACATACCCCTCCTGAACAAGAGCGATTTTTAAGATTTTTAAATTATCAGATATTTACTGGATGAGTTCGCCCAATATTTTTTAGGTCAAAAAGATGATTGTTGAAAAAAAGCATTGGATTCAAATGGCTTGTCAACTTAAAGGTTCAGTTATTAGAGCCATTTATAAACGAGTTATTTATTGTGGATTATTTGGAGTTTTTGTTTCTTTATTATATTACTTCAAACTCCCTGTATCTCAACCAATTTTAGGGAGTGTTATTCCTAGTATTGTTTTAGGTTTATTACTGGTTTTTCGGACAAATACAGCTTATGATCGTTTTTGGGAAGGGAGAAAATGCTGGGGTTCTATAGTTAATAATACTCGTAACCTAGCTCGACAAATTTGGGTTTCCGTAGATGAAATATTGCCTAAAGATAAAGAAGAGAAAATAGCAATTTTAAACTTACTTGTAGCTTTTGCTGTGGCTACCAAATTGCATTTGCGTGGAGAAGATGTCAATGATGAGTTAGAAGAATTAATGTCATCTTATAAATATTCTAAAATTCAGTGGATGAATAATCCTTCCCTGGAGATAGCCTTTTGGATTGCCGATTATTTACAGCAAAAGTATGCTCAAAATTGCTTAAATAGTTATCAGTTAATGTCTATACAACAATTATTAAACAATTTAGTAGATAATTTAGGAGCTTGCGAACGGATTTTAAAAACACCTATACCTTTGGCTTATTCCATCCATCTCAAGCAATTGTTATTACTATATTGTTCTCTTTTACCTTTTCAAATGGTAGAGAGTTTGGGTTGGTGGACAGGTATAGTGGTATCGTTAGTGAGTTTTACTTTGTTTGGCATTGAAGCTATTGGTTTGGAGATAGAAAATCCTTTTGGTTACGATGCTAATGATTTACCATTAGATGATATTTGTAAAACTATGAAGCGGAATATTGAAGATTTAATTACTTTATCTCCCTATGTTTGCTCTCCTGAATTGGGTGGAACGTCAAATGTCATGATCTAAAAAAAGTAACACCACTGAAAAGAATGCGACAGATACCCATAACCAAAGCTTTGTCATGTCTGGCTTTCTTAATTTTGAATTTTGAATTTTGAATTTTGAATTGGCATAACTTTGTTCACAGCCGCCGGATAGCATTTTCCAAACCTGCACACACACCTGTGAGAAAATCTAAATCGAGGGTAGCGATCGCATCACTGGCTTTATGATAATGAGGATTCCGCAAAAAGGCTGTATCCGTCACCATAATTGCTGGATAACCCACATCCCAAAACGGTGCATGATCGCTCAATCTAGTTTGGGGAACAATCAAACCCCGATTTGGTACAGGTAGCCACTGGCTTGATACCCCAGCTTTGCGAATATTGCGACTCATGCCAATTAAGTCGGCAATAGTCCGTAAATTGCCAATTAAAGCAATAAAATCGCCAGTACTAGGGTAAAAACGTTCCAAAGCTCTAGGATATCTCTGCGAACCTGGTGTAGAGTCCCGATAGCCTAACATTTCTAGAGACATCATCAAACGTAACGGTTGTTGTTGTTGACGTAATAAGGCTGCATAGTCGGTACTACCCAACAAGCCATATTCTTCCATATCAAATGCCACCAAGCGCAAAGGATATCTGGCTGGTTCAGCCGCAAACTTTCTCGCCAATTCTAATAAAACTACTACACCTGTAGCATTATCATCAGCCCCCGACGTTCCTGGTACAGCATCATAATGTGCGCCAATTAAAATAGGTGGTAGAGGCTGTTTTTTTCGCACACATTGGGACGGTAAATTGAGAATGAGATTATTAAAAGATTTATTGCCTACTTGAAAGGTGTGGATTTCCACACTTCCCCATTGGGAAAGTTCTTGACGAATGTATTCTTGGACAAAGAAATGTCCAGCCGTCGCTAGATAAGGATCGCGTTCTCGTGCTATCTGTGTTAGATGATTGTGTAATCTTGCTTTTAAATTCAAGTGTTTAGAACAGTTGTAATATTAAACTTTCTATGTATTAATCAAGCAGACAGCAATTAAGGTAAGGGTGGATTTCCCAACTTGAAGATGAAATCAAGTTCAACGATGAGGCTACAACATTTACAACGGCTAGAACATACTAAGCATCGTCAATGTTATCCTAGTCTTGCAACTAAATCCTCAAGCTGTAATTCCTCCGATTTTTCCATTAATGATGAATGTTATACCATTAAGGCAGGTTTACCCCGTAGCTAAAGCTAGAGGTAGTTCTGCCCAATCATAATATATATAGTAAGACACAGTAGGAGAAGAGTAACGCATGGGCAAGGTAGTCGGCATCGACTTGGGTACAACCAACTCAGTAGTCGCCGTAATGGAGGGTGGCAAGCCGGTGGTGATTGCCAATGCAGAAGGAATGCGAACAACCCCCTCTGTTGTTGGCTTTAGTAAAGAAGGCGAAAGGGTTGTAGGGCAAATGGCGCGGCGGCAAACAGTCCTGAACCCGCAAAACACATTTTTTGCAGTTAAACGCTTTATTGGGCGCAGGTATAACGAACTTAGTCCAGAATCGAAGCGTGTACCCTACACTATTCGCAAAGATGAAATTGGCAATATTAAAGTTGCCTGTCCCCGTCTCAATAAGGAATTTGCCGCAGAAGAGATTTCGGCAATGGTGCTGAAAAAATTGGCTGATGATGCTAGTACTTACTTAGGGTCAGCCGTCACAGGGGCAGTAATTACAGTACCAGCTTATTTCAATGATTCCCAAAGGCAAGCAACCCGTGATGCTGGCAGAATTGCTGGTTTAGAAGTGTTGCGGATTCTTAACGAACCGACGGCCGCATCTCTAGCTTATGGGTTAGACAGGGGTGAACTGGAAACCATCTTAGTATTTGACTTGGGTGGCGGTACATTTGACGTATCGATTTTGGAAGTAGGGGACGGAGTATTTGAAGTCAAAGCCACCAGTGGAGATACCCAACTGGGGGGGAATGATTTTGATAAAAAAATTGTCGATTGGTTAGCAGAGCAATTTTTAGAAACAGAAGGTGTAGACTTAAGACGCGATCGCCAAGCTTTGCAACGTTTGATGGAAGCCGCAGAAAAAGCTAAAATCGAACTCTCTGCTGTCAGCGTCACGGATATTAATTTACCTTTCATCACCGCCACGGAAGACGGCCCCAAGCATTTGGAAACAAGGCTGACACGTTCCCAATTTGAGGGTTTGTGTGCTGACTTATTAGGACGTGTCCGCAACCCAGTGAAACGGGCGCTAAAAGATGCCGGACTCAGACCTGATGATATTGAAGAAGTCGTACTAGTTGGTGGTTCTACAAGAATGCCAATGGTGAAACAGCTAGTGCGGGACATTATTGGGATTGAACCCAGCGAAAATGTCAACCCTGATGAAGTGGTGGCTATGGGTGCAGCGATTCAAGCGGGGATTCTCGCTGGAGAATTCAAGGATGTCTTGCTGTTGGATGTTACACCCTTATCTTTGGGTTTAGAAGCGATCGGTGGCGTGATGAAAAAACTCATCCCCCGCAATACAACCATCCCCGTCCGCCGTTCAGATATCTTCTCCACCTCCGAAAATAACCAAAACTCCGTGGAGATTCACGTAGTCCAAGGTGAACGGGAAATGGCAGGTGATAACAAATCTCTGGGACGTTTCAAACTCTACGGGATTCCCCCAGCACCAAGAGGTATTCCCCAAATTCAGGTAGCATTTGATATCGATGCCAACGGTATTTTACAGGTAACAGCCTTAGATAGAACCACTGGCAGAGAACAGAGTATCACCATCCAAGGTGCTTCTACTTTAAGTGAAGCGGAAGTTAACCGGATGATTCAAGATGCCCAAAAATACGCCGACGTTGACCGGGAACGCAAAGAAAGAGTAGAAAAACGTACCCGTTCTGAAGCCTTGATTCTCCAAGGAGAACGACAACTTAGAGAAGTTGCTTTAGAATTTGGGATGCAGTTTGCCCGTAACCGCCGCCAACGCATTGATAATATTAGTCGGGAACTCAAGGAAAGTCTCAAAGAAAATGACGATCGCGGGATTGACCAAGCTTACGCCGACTTACAAGATGCTCTGTATGAGCTAAATAGAGAAGTTCGCCAGTATTATGCTGAGGATGAAGACGACGATCTGTTTGGCACGATTAAGGACATCTTTACTGGTGATAAAGACAAGGAACGGGAACGGGATTTTTCCAGAGATAGTTATCGAGAACGGGATTCCTACAATAGCAGAGACTACGGTAGAGATTACGGACGAGACAGTCGTCCTTCCTATGACAGTCGTCCACCCCGCAGATCATCCCGCCCTAGCTACCAAGATAACTGGGATGATGATGATGATTGGCTATAGTCTTGTCAGCGAGTGGGGAGTAATCAATTAAAAAATAAAAAATAAACAATTGCTCTCCCTGTCCTCTTCCTTCCTCCTGAATACGGATTTGGTAATTGGTAATTGGTAATTGTTAATTAGTAATTGGTCAATGATATTATCCATTGCTAAATAACAATTACCAGAAATAAATTTAAAAGTTAAATAAATGAATATGCAGAATTTGCAGAATTTTCGTGATTATTACGAGATTTTGGGAGTAACTAAAGATGCTACTAGTGAAGAAATTAAAAAAAATTATCGGCGGTTAGCAAGACAATATCACCCTGATCTCAATCCGGGGAATAAGGATGCAGAAGAAAAGTTTAAAATTATCGGCGAAGCTTATGAAATGCTATCCGATACAACTAAACGCGCCCAATATGACCAGTTTAGCCGCTATTGGAAACAAAAAGGTTTTCCTAAACAAACACCAAAAACCAAAGGTTGGGGCGATAGCCGGACTGGAGAACGCAACGGTAATGAAAATGTAGACCCCAGCCAGTTTTCCAACTTTGAAGATTTTCTGAATCAAGTTATCGGTGTTGGCGGCCGCAGAGAAACTAAAAATGGTGCAAGTAAAAGCACAACAACTGATCCGTTTCGTTCACCAAAAAGCCGAGTTGAATATACGGTTCCCAAAAATCCACCTCGTCCAGCCCGTCGTGATATTGAGGCAAGATTAACTTTACCCTTAGAAAAAGCTTATTCTGGGGGTAATGAACGTATTCGTTTAGAGGATGGGCGATCGCTAGAAGTGACAATGCCCCCAGGTATGGTAACAGGTCAAACTATCCGCCTGCGAAATCAAGGCATAGGTGGCGGCGACCTCTACTTAAAAATTACCGTCGAACCCCACCCATTATTTAAACTGGAAGCTACTAATATATTTTGCCAAGTACCAGTAACGCCCAGTGAAGCAGTCTTGGGAGGACAAGTAGAAGCACCTACTCTAGATGGGCCAGTAAAAATGACAATTCCTCCAGGAGTCAGGACTGGTCAAAGATTTCGCCTAGCAAATAAAGGCTACCCTACCGACAATGGTAAACGAGGCGATCAATTGGTAGAAATTCAAATACTTACCCCAAAAACTATCAGCCAGGAAGAACGAGAACTTTATGAAAAGATCCGGCAAATAGAAACCTTTAAACCCCGTGCTGATTTAATTTAATAGGTTAAAATTTTTCTTGACAAATTGCACTCAAGTATTGACCGTAATTCTTCTATTGTTTTGGCGGCAACAATTTCGCGTAAAATTTTCTTCAAGCTCTCTACATCATCAATTTGGCTAATTTGTGGGAATAACTCTCACCCACTGTCACCGAATTTTGTCTAGTACTGATGTCTGCGGCTTTGGTCATTGGGTAGAAAATTCACCCAAGCAATGAAATCTTATCGTAACTGAAAGATGCTCATAGGAAGAGTCAGACATGGAAGATTGACCTTTATTGCTAGTAGCAGGTTTACAATATTAGAAAAAACTTGATTACAAAGTGAATCAAACAGCCGTGAATCAAAACGGTGCAATGCCAAAAAGCTGTAACCCTACATACTATTCCTTGTTAGGGCTGCATCCCTCTGCATCGGTAATCGACATCCGCCGCGCTTATCGGGAACTGAGCAAACGTTATCACCCTGATACTACGGAATTACCTGCTGCTGTTGCTACTGGAAAATTTCAGCAAATTAATGAAGCTTACGCCACTCTCAGTAATCCAGACAGGCGTTTAAATTACGACTTAAAAATCGGTTATTCTCGTTTTGGTGTAATTCAAGCACCACCTGATTTAAATCGTTCTGTCTCCTACACTTACGACTATTCAAAATCAGCTTACCTGGATGCGAGCGATCGCCCCCTCTCCTCTGGCGAAATCTTCGCTTTATTTATTTTGGGCTTGACAATTTTTGGTTGTCTACTGCTAGCAATCACCATTGCCTTTATTCGAGGTGATGCACTTTTCCCAACACCGCTACAACAATCAATTTCCCATCTGTCACAATTAACTGTTCTGGCTAATTTTAAATTTTGAATCTTTATGTCTCTGATTCCTGCTAACACTCCCTTATACAGTCATCCTCTGCCACAAATTGAACAATGGCTAAAAGAGCAAGGCTGTCAACAAGATGACACACAACTACACTGCTGGCGTGTACAACGTCCCAGTTGGCAAGCTGAACTCTGGCTTGATGTTGAGCAAATTGTAGTGCGCTACGTCCAAGCTGGAGAGAATGGTCAAGATGTTCAACGCGCTTTTAAATATTCTCTCAGTCGGGAAGATATCGAACAAGCGGTATTTTCTGGCCCGTAAAACTGGGGTGTGGTGAGTCAGGAGTAGGGAAAATTCACCATTCTCTACTCCCCTTTTTTTATACTTTCCCGAATCGCCGTTCTCTTTGCTGGTAGGCACATAAAGCGCGATGAAATTCCGCACGGTCAAAATCTGGCCAGAGAGTATCGGTAATATAGATTTCCCCATAAGCCATCTGCCATAGTAAGAAATTTGAGAGGCGCATTTCGCCACTAGTACGGATTAACAAATCCGGGTCGGAAATTCCGGCTGTGTACAAATGACGTTCAAACACTTCTTCATTAATTTCATCTGGTTGTAGCAGACCTTGCTGGACTTTTTGCGCGATCGCCCGGCAAGCTTGTAAAATCTCCTGCCTTCCTCCATAATTGGTAGCTATGGAAAAACGAATACCACGATTATTTTTAGTTTCTTCCATAGCACGGGAAATTTCTGCTTGCAGCGATCGCGGTAAATCTACTAAATTTCCCACAAACTGAATTTGCACATTCTCCTCAACCATTTCTCGCAGTTCTTGACGTAGAACTCTTTGAAACAGAGTCATCAAAAAATCTACTTCTTCCTGTGGTCTTTTCCAGTTCTCTGTGGAAAAAGCATAGGCAGTTAGCGCCTGAATCCCCCAGTCTCTACAGCAACGCAGCAAATCCTTAAGGGCATCTACCCCTCGTTTATGACCCATAATTCGGGGTAGACCTTGACGTTTAGCCCATCGACCATTGCCATCCATAATGACTGCAACGTGTTTGGGCAGTAGTTCTCGTTTTAAATCAGGTGGCAATTGTTGCAGTTCAGTTTGTTGTATTGTCATTTTTTATCTCGAGAAGCGGTCGTATCCCTACGGGGAAGTAAACTACGCGTGGCGCGTCGAAGACGTGGTAAACCGGGTAAACGTAAAACCAGTGCTAGTGCCTTATCACCTATCTGACGACCCAAACTGAACAACCCAGGAGCAACAGCTTCCCGATCTACTATCGGGGACAATCGAGCCTCTAATGACTCTTTCAGCTTCCTAATTGTCAGGGGTCTATTTAGAGTTCCCCTTTCCGCTAGGGAAATAGAACCCGTCTCTTCTGATACAACGACACAGATGCAATTTTCGACCCGCTCAGTAATTCCCATTGCTGCCCGATGGCGTGTTCCCAACTGGCGCGAGGCTGTGCGTCCCGAAAGCGGTAAAATTATACCCGAAGATACGATCCTTGAGCCACGAATTAATGTTGCTCCATCATGCAATAGGGTTTTTGGCTGAAAAATTGTCTGTATCAGTTCCTTGGAAACATCAGCGTTGAGCTTGACTCCAGGCACAGAAAAATCTCGTTCGTCGATGGGGCCAGTGGTTTCTAAAATTAGCAAAGCTCCAATTCGGTTTTTCGAGAGTTCCTTAACCGCTTCCACAATTTCATCAATTACACTATCAGACTTGGGAATGGTCAGATTGGCTGGTTGCAATAATTGTCGGAATTCACCGCGTCCCAGTTGTTCCAAAAAACGGCGAAATTCTGACTGGAGCGCAACTGCCATTGCTACAGCACAGCCAATCACCAATTTTTCCAAAACAAAATTGAGCAGGGGTAAACCAAATCTGCCACTAAGTGCTGAGGCCAGCATTAAGACAATAAATCCTCGCACCATCCATAGTGTCCGACGCTCACTAATGATCACTAGTATCATGTACGTCAGCACCAACACCAATACAATATCCAGAGTCCCAAGCAGCAAGGACTGCGACCATCCCAGGTTTGCCAGCCATTGCTTCCATAAATCTCTCATGACATCTGGATTACTCTTGTAATTTTAGTCAATAGTCAATAGTCAATGGTCAATAGTCAATAGTCACAAAGATTGGTCTATGGACTTTTGACTATTAACTGTGGACTGTGGACTTTAGACTAATTCTTCAATCTCTCTGGTAGACAATCTTGTCGAATCAAGTCTTGATAAGTCTCGCGCTGCAAAATTAAGTTTGCTTCGCCGTTTGCCACTACAACTGCTGCTGGTCTGGGTAGGCGATTATAGTTAGAGGCCATACTGTAATTGTACGCACCAGTTGCCATAACTACGAGAATATCCCCTGGTTCAGTTTTTGGTAGTTGGGCATTTTTAATCAGAATATCCCCTGATTCACAATGCTTACCCGCAATAGTAACTGTTTCTGTGTGCGGCTCGGACAACTTATTGGCAATGACTGCCCGATAAACTGACTGATACGTAATTGGGCGGGGATTATCAGACATACCTCCATCAATAGAGACGTAGGTACGGATTTCCGGTATTGTTTTATATGAGCCAACCGTGTACGCAGTCACACAGCTTGTGGCAATGAGCGATCGCCCTGGTTCCGATAGTAGTTTTGGTAAAGGCAAGTTTTCGGCTGCACAAGCTGCTTGCACTACTTCGCAAATCGCCTTCACCCACTCATCAATGCTTGGTGGATCGTCTGATTCTACATATTTAATTCCTAAACCGCCACCAATATTTAATTCGGTGACATTCAAACCATATTTATTCGCATCTCGTAACCACTGCACCATGACAGATGCTAAATCTCGATGGGGTTGGCGTTCAAAAATTTGCGAACCGATATGAGCGTGTAATCCTACGCAGTTGAGATTTGGTTGCTGGCTGACAAACTCAAAAACTTCATTCAAATCGTTGGGATCAAAGCCGAACTTACTATCCAGGTGTCCTGTGCGGATGTATTCGTGGGTATGACATTCTATACCTGGAGTCAGCCGCAACATGAGCCGAATTGGCTGTTCTGATTGGGATAAACTGGCTAATGTACGCAATTCGTACCAGTTATCTGCCACAATGGTGACACCAGAATCAATGGCTAAGGTCAATTCTTCACGAGATTTATTATTCCCGTGGAGGTAAATTTTAGCGGGACTCACACCAGCAGTTAGTGCAGTGTAAAGTTCACCTCCAGAAACTACATCAATTCCCAAGCCTTCTGAGGCGGCGATCGCACAAACAGCTAAACAATTCCATGCTTTGGAAGCATATAATACCTGAGATTCTCCGGGATAATATTTGGCAAAACTATCTCGATATTGCTGACAAGCTGTTCTGAGGGTTTCTTCATCTAATATATATAGAGGTGAACCAAACTGCTCAACTAGAGTTGTGACATCACACCCACCAATTTCCAGGTTTCCCTGACTGTTAGCTTGAGCAGTTAAAGGTAAAAGTTCCTGGTTGGGCGAAATATTTGTACTTGTGGTGCGCCTTTGAGGTAAATACTGAGTACCAGCATTTTGAACCCCAGCCGGGTGAGTCGATACCATAACTATATAAGTTGTCCTTGTTCAAATTACGGGCGTGAATTAATTGTCCCGATCCCAGTTTACAAAGGGTTTGTAATCTTATCCAAGATAAAAGTGATCTTATCTAACTTAAAACTCAAATCCCTCACCTCAAAGGATTTAAGTGCAATCCTCGAACTGGATCAAGCCTGTTTTGGTGGACTTTGGACTATGGAGGGCTACCAAAGAGAGTTGGAGAGTCCCAACAGTGATTTACTCGGTCTATTTTCCCTCAATTCCCCTATCAAACTGCTGGGTATGGGATGTTTTTGGTCAATTGTGGGAGAAGCCCACATCACCATTGTTGCTGTTCATCCCCAATATCACCGTCAAGGTTTGGGACAGGCTTTATTATATTTCCTCTTGAAAACAGCTGGCGATCGCGGCTTAGAGCGAGCGACCCTCGAAGTTCGAGCTTCTAATTTAGCAGCCATATCTCTATACCAAAAATTTGGGTTCCAAACAGCAGGAAGGCGGCGTGGCTATTACCAAGATAACGGTGAAGATGCCCTGATTCTCTGGCTTCCAGATTTACAATATCCCCAATTTCAAGAGAAATTGTCACATTGGGAAACTATTATTCGGGATGACCTTGAAAAATATTCTTGGTCAATAGTTAATAGTCAATAGTCAATAGTCAACAGTTCTCTTCTCCCCAATACATACCCTGGCTTGGTTGTCGATATGGAAAACAACTAAGTTAATGAGAAAAAATCTATTTTTGCTGAAATTAATTTATCAGAATATTTAATAAAAAAATATTATTCGTTTTAAATATATTATTAATCAAACAATAATCTTGATTGTAGTATGCCAACTGTGCTAATAATAAATATTTGTGATCGTTAATTAAAATAACAGTTTTAATCTTCGACTGTATTTTATTCAAGCCCAAAAATGCTGATAAACTCAAACTCCTCAGTAAAGTTGGCAGGGCAACAGTAATAAACAAATAATAATCAGGCCGTCAACTTGTGTGATAGCTCTTGGATGTTGATTATCTTTAGATACAGACATCCAAACTCTTAGCCTGTGCTAAAATCAGCGTACCGGCACGACGCAGGTGATGGGAAAAATGCCATGTTTGAACGCTTCACAGAAAAAGCCATTAAGGTAATCATGCTGGCCCAAGAAGAGGCCCGCCGTTTAGGTCACAACTTCGTCGGAACCGAGCAGATCCTCTTGGGTCTGATCGGGGAAGGTACGGGAGTTGCGGCCAAGGTGCTGAAATCGATGGGTGTCAATCTCAAAGATGCCCGCATTGAGGTAGAAAAAATCATAGGCCGGGGTTCAGGCTTTGTGGCTGTGGAAATTCCGTTTACGCCACGGGCAAAGCGGGTTCTGGAACTATCCCTAGAAGAAGCGCGCCAATTAGGGCATAACTACATTGGCACCGAGCATCTGCTGTTGGGCCTGATCCGGGAAGGGGAAGGTGTGGCAGCCAGGGTGCTA
Organism: Anabaena subtropica FACHB-260; assembly: GCF_014697105.1. Lineage (GTDB taxonomy): Bacteria > Cyanobacteriota > Cyanobacteriia > Cyanobacteriales > Nostocaceae > Trichormus > Trichormus subtropicus. The sequence goes on from NZ_JACJRF010000034.1 coordinate 25,673, forward strand.
GAAAATCTTGGGGTGGATCTATCTAAAGTCAGAACCCAAGTCATCCGAATGCTGGGAGAAACAGCAGAGGTTTCCGCGACCGGGCAATCGGGACGCACCAAAACACCTACTCTGGATGAATTTGGATCGAACCTGACCCAAATGGCAACGGATAACAAACTCGATCCTGTGGTGGGACGCGCCAAGGAAATCGAGCGTGTAATTCAGATTTTGGGTCGCCGGACAAAAAATAACCCAGTATTGATTGGTGAACCTGGGGTTGGTAAAACCGCGATCGCCGAAGGTCTAGCATCACGTATCGCTAACAAAGATGTCCCCGACATCCTGGAAGATAAGCGTGTAGTGACACTGGATATCGGTCTATTGGTCGCCGGCACCAAGTACCGGGGTGAATTTGAAGAACGCTTGAAGAAAATCATGGATGAGATTCGTCAAGCGGGTAATGTAATTCTTGTAATAGACGAAGTACACACCCTCATCGGTGCAGGTGCTGCCGAAGGTGCGATTGATGCAGCAAATATCCTCAAGCCGGCCTTGGCTAGAGGCGAATTGCAGTGTATCGGTGCGACAACCTTAGATGAGTACCGCAAGCACATCGAACGGGACGCAGCGTTAGAGCGCCGCTTCCAGCCAGTGATGGTCGGTGAACCCTCCGTCGATGAAACAATAGAAATTTTATATGGTTTGCGCGATCGCTACGAGCAACACCACAAGCTGAAAATCTCCGATGAAGCTTTAGTTGCGGCAGCGAAATTATCTGATCGTTATATTAGCGATCGCTATCTGCCAGACAAAGCCATCGACTTGGTTGATGAAGCAGGTTCGCGCGTGCGGTTAATCAACTCCCAACTGCCCCCCGCAGCCAAAGAGTTAGATAAAGAACTGCGCCAAATCTTAAAAGAAAAAGATGATGCAGTCCGTTCCCAAGACTTCGATAGAGCTGGGGAACTGCGCGATCGGGAAATGGAAATCAAAGCCGAAATCCGTGCGATCGCCCAAAGCAAGACCAATGCTTCTGGTACAGAAGGTGAAGAACCTGTAGTTACCGAAGAAGACATTGCTCACATCGTGGCTTCGTGGACAGGGGTTCCCGTCAACAAGCTCACCGAATCTGAATCCGAAAAGCTGCTGCACATGGAAGACACCTTGCACCAGCGCTTAATCGGACAAGAAGACGCGGTGAAAGCAGTGTCACGAGCAATTCGTCGCGCCCGTGTCGGTTTGAAGAATCCCAACCGACCAATTGCTAGCTTTGTCTTCTCCGGGCCGACTGGTGTAGGTAAAACTGAGTTGGCAAAATCCTTGGCTTCCTACTTCTTCGGTTCCGAAGAAGCAATGATCCGCTTGGATATGTCCGAGTACATGGAACGCCACACCGTCAGCAAGTTGATTGGTTCACCTCCAGGTTATGTTGGTTATAACGAAGGTGGTCAATTAACCGAAGCTGTGCGCCGTCGTCCTTACACCGTGGTGCTGTTCGACGAAATCGAAAAAGCCCACCCCGATGTCTTCAATATGCTGCTGCAAATTTTGGAAGATGGTCGGTTAACAGATGCCAAAGGACGCACCGTTGACTTCAAGAACACCTTGCTGATTTTGACATCCAACATCGGTTCCAAGGTAATTGAAAAAGGTGGTGGCGGTATCGGCTTCGAGTTCTCCGAAGATCAAACCGAAACACAATACAACCGCATTCGCTCCTTGGTGAACGAAGAACTGAAGCAATACTTCCGTCCTGAATTCCTCAACCGTCTAGATGAGATTATCGTCTTCCGTCAATTGAGCAAGCTGGAAGTTACCGAAATTGCGGACATCATGCTCAAAGAAGTGTTTGGTCGCCTAACGGAAAAAGGTATAACTTTAGAAGTAAGCGATCGCTTCAAAGAACGCCTCATCGAAGAAGGTTACAGTCCCAGCTACGGTGCAAGACCGTTACGCCGGGCAATTATGCGCTTGTTAGAAGATAGCCTAGCAGAAGAAATTCTGTCTGGTCGCATCAAGGATGGCGATGTCGCCCTCATTGATATTGATGAAAACGGCAATGTGCAAGTTACTTCTCAACAGCGCCGGGAATTATTACCCCAAGGTGTTGAGTCATAGTTAAAGTTTGAGATTGAGTCTCAAATAAAAATTAGCAAGCGGTAGAGGATAAATTTCTCTACCGCTTTTGTTTCTCTCTCCGTTGCTGTTGATATGGGTGATCAAGATATTTATTTATGCTTACTTTGAAGAATTAGAAGATAGCGATCGCTCCAGATATTTTTATCTAAATAAAGCTTTGACTACTGCTGCTGAGATAGTGTATAGTCTCTTTTTAACTAAAATCAAGAAACTTTGCCCATGATTCTAGATTTTAGCGAGTTATAAGAAATATAAACAGCAATGTAATTGATGAGCAAATTACCATCTGTCAGTTACAATCTTTGGTCTTTATTCAAAGCACAAGCTGGTAAACAATACTGGTTTTGTGATATGAAGCGAGGTTTTAAAAAGGTTCGCAATTACGAACCTAAAGTTAAGGCTTTGTTGGCACAAGACAACACGAATCAGCTTATTGGCAAACTCGCGCAAAGTGGAGTTTATGAATTTCATAAATATCCTGAACTTTTGTACCAATATGAAGGTGTAGAAAAAGTTTCCAAGATTATTGAATTAAATCAAACCTCAGAGGAAATTCAAAAGCGAGTAATTTCTATTCTGAACAACTATTATAAAAATCCTATTTTAGTGAATAAGGAAATTGTTCAGTTAAGCAAAGGTAATGAGGGATATCCTAAGCCTATTACTATCCAAGAGGGTAGTTATTGTTTCAATCTCTATGCACCAACTGACTGCATTTTTAAAGATCCAGATGGTACTATTCATATTTTGGATTTTAAAACTGGTAAATCAGATTTTGACCGACGACAAGCTTACGTATATTTATTAGCTTCCAGCTATCTCTATCCACAACAGCCATTAGTTGCTTCATTTTACAACTTAGAAACTTGTTCTGCATCTGACGTAATTACAGCAAGTGAAGAGCGTCTAAAATTCTTGCAAATAGAGTTATCAGATATAGCTAAACAGCATGAGCTAGAGAAAAAGCGATATTACCAAGAAATAAGCAACTTTGCTGAAATATATCCCCCTAATCCTGGTGTTGCTTGTAATTCTTGTGAATTTAGTTACATTTGTGAATTTTCTGTTAGTGAGGTTTAGAGGTGATTACTACCGCCAGTGTGAGTCAACCACAAATCATTTTCTCTAGTGAAATTTTTCCCTTAAATTTCTCAGACTTAAATATAATATGTTTTCAGCTTAACCCTCATTTAGAAACGGAAGATGCAATTCGCTTAAGTTTCCACCTGAGTCGGACTTTACCACATATATTTGTTATTTGGAATAAGCCATATTTTTATGCTTTAGCACTTCCTAATTACCCCTTCGGTCTTCTAGTACAAGAATGGAAAGATATTCTTGCACAGGTTGTTGAAGAAGGGCTGACAGATTTAAGTGATCGTACTTTGCAGCTTCAAGAAGTTACACTTACAGAAGCAGTACCAGCAAATGTTATTTCCCTACTGGCTTTTCAAGTTTTAAAAACATCGAAACCGTATCCGTTTTTACCTATAACCAAGTTATCGAAAAATGGTGTCCAAGTGAGACGTAATGCGGAATTTTGGGCAGAAACTATAGAAATAGATGGTGTTCTACAGCCAGCTATTACTTTAACTACTAAAAGTAAATTTTTATTAATTAAGAATTTAGCTAATTTTTATCTCAATCATACAGATAAAAGTAACCCAGAAAAGCTTTTAATTAATCTAAGTGTTCGCGCTATTTCTCGTGATGATGTACAAGGTAACGGCACTATTACCAAAATTATTAGACAACCATCGTTAGAACACAGGCAAAAATTAATTGAACTTGCCAAAACTGAAGTTAGTAAACAAGCTCTAAAAGATGATTTATCAAATGAACTGCTAGTAGCAGTAAAATTTGGTAAAAACAAAAAGTTATATGAATATGGACTGAGTGCTTTACGTCCTTGCATAACTTCGGAAACAGTTACTCGGTTTGGATTAGATTGGGGCGAGTTGCTTAAAGAAACTAAAATTTCTTATAAAGAACGCACAGAATTGTTAATTACTTATAAAAGTAATGCTGACAATGCTTTAATTACATATGGATTACAGTTAGGCAGAAGTATTAATAGCCGTGATTATCAAAACATATTTTGGCAACCTGCAACAGCGATTGAAAACACATCTTTGCTGTTTGGTAACGGAACTATTAGTACCCAAAATAGAATTTTGAAAGGACTGTCCCAAGGTGGTGTTTACCGTCGTCATAATAAATTTGGTGACATATCAAGACCAATTCGTATTACTGCCCTTAATCTTTGTGAATTGAATTTAGAAACTTTTTTTTCCCAACTTAAGCAACATCTAAAAAACTATAAATTTAATAGTATAGTTTCTCCCCAAACAACTTCATTAAAAAATTTAAGTGGAACTCAAGCAAGAGCCAAAGTAGAAGAAGTAGTTAACGAATTAATTAATACACCACCTGACATAGTCTTAACTTTTCTGCCACAAAGTGATCGTAATGCTGATGATGATGATGGTGGTAGCCTTTATCATAAAATATATGACCTATTGCTGCAACAACAAATAGCTAGCCAAATGATTTATGAAGATACATTAAAAAATTCTTCTAATTACAAAAATATACTTCAACAGGTAGTTCCGGGAATTTTGGCTAAGTTGGGTAATGTACCTTTTGTATTGCAAGAGACTTTACAGATTGCTGACAATTTTATTGGTTTGGATATTTCGAGAGAGTCCAAAACAAGATTGTCTGGGACTATGAATGCTTGCGCGAGTACTCGTCTGTACGGAAAACAAGGAGAGTTTATTCGCTATCGACTAAAAGATGGTTTAATTCAAGGAGAAGAAATTCCTAAAAACTTTTTAGAAAGATTGTTACCGAAAAATGAACTCGAAGGAAAAACAGTACTGATTTATCGTGATGGAAAATTTTGTGGACAAGAAATTTTTAATCTGTTGGAGTGGGCTGAAGCAATTGGCTGTAAGTTGATATTAGTAGAGTGTAAGAAATCTGGTATTCCTAGACTATATACTGTAGCTGGTAAATTCATAAATACCCCAGAAAAAGGTTTGGCTTTACGTATTTCTTCTAGCGAAGCAGTTCTAGTGACAACTCAAGTTCCAGAGAAAATGGGACTTGCTCTACCTTTACGCTTAACAGTGATTTGTGAAAACCACTCAGCTTTAATATCTCCTCCTATAGAACAAGTTGTTGAAACAACTTTAAAACTTACTTTGTTACATTATGGAGCATTAAAGATACCGCGTTTGCCAAAACCAGTTTATGGCTCACATAAAATAGCAAAATTACGATTGAGAGGAATATATCCTGCAAGTAAGTTAGAGGGAGATACTGAGTTTTGGCTATAATAGAATACAAATAAATATTCCACCTCATCTACAAAGTACCTATAAATTAGTCAAATGCGCGTTTCCTGATGGTATTGAAGCAGAAAATTATGAATCGCTTTTAGCACTACTAAGTGAGGAAATGTCAGATAGGAACTTAGCAGCAGTTATCGCCTATTACATTGGCAAAGACTATAGTGTTGTACTCAGTAATATATACCGAGTACAGTCAATTGATATTCCCAAAGCTGAAGCTATTAATAATTTAAAGAAAGTTTTACTTAGTTGTGGTTATCAGGATTGGATTGATGAATTATCCTCATAATTAATGTGGACTATTCCTGTTTTCGCTGAAGATGAAATTACTGAAGCTCTTTTGAATTTACAGTGGTTTATAATTTCGGTTCTCTGCCGTTTTTTTGTTTTTGTCTCACGCAGAGACGCGGAGAGGATAAAGAGATTATCTACAAGTTTCTTAATTTTAGTCGAGAGGACGTAGAAGCCATGTTAAATGTAGACCTGATTCGGGAAACCAAAGTTTATCAAGAAGCATTTGAAGAAGGCGAACTACAGGCTAAGTTGAAAATAGTACCAATTTTGCTGGAATTAGGATTAAGTATTCAGCAAATAGCAGAAAAATTAAAACTAGATACAGATGTAGTCAGAGAAGCAGCAAGGAGCTAGTCTTTGTAAGATGACAAATAACTGGGAATTTACAGAAGTATGGATTGATCCGATGTTATCACCACCATACCTTCTTTTATTACTCTGTGATAATAAGAAAAACTGTCAAATTTATGATCCAAAACAGGGTGATAAGGTTGTATTTTCTAGCAATAATTATGGCTCTCCCAGACTTGGGTTGATAAATTAACACTAAAAAATGGCTCAAACGACTGATATAACAAGGTTTCGCTAAAATAAAATCAAGGATTTAATAAAAATTTACTTTATTACTCTTGAATCCCAGACTATGTAAGGATTTAACCTGATATTAAGTATTAATTTGTTATAGCTAGTCTAGGAGAGCCATAATTATGAAGTAGCTAAGTTATGGTTACTAGAAGATGAGTATGAGCCAGTTGAAGGTAGGCTGTTAGCTATAGAATTATTTTAACTGAAGTTATTCATTATGCTCTACAGAAGGTGATACCTACAGTAAGCTAAACTTATTAATAAATTACCAACACGATTGAGAAGAGTAAAGTAACTATGATTAATACAAAACCTGTTCGCCTTCGTCAACTAGGGAGAATATTTCCAGAATTTACAATTTCACCGGAAGAATTAGCTAGACGGGAAGCTGAAAAAAATACTCGTGGACAAAAAGCGCGTGTTGTTTTTGACCAAGTGTGTCCACAATTAATAGATGAACATTACAACTGGTTTATTGTGATTGAACCAAACAGTGGTGATTATTTTATTGATCCAGATGAAAATATAGCTGACAAAAAAGCACGCCAAAAATATCCTACTGATTGGCTTGTTACTTTCCGTCTCAATGAAAAAGGTTCTTGTGGAGGGATATGATTTCAGGAAAGTTTGATGATATTGGTGTTAGCTGACTGTAGCTATCGCTGTTATTGGAGTAGTGCGATCGCACGCGACATTTTGATAAGCTACTATAAACACAAGTCGGCAATTACTGTTAATTTATTGATGTTCTCCAACCTGATGCTATTGCTAATGTAAAGGAAAGATTGCTGGTGTGTGGTTATGAGCAATGGCTTGAGAAGGAATAAACTATACTTGTAATCAAGACAATAAATACATAATCACGCAAAAGGATTAACAAGTGCAAGCTATTCTATTAAGCAGCGAAGAAGTTGCTAAACGTGCCAAAGAATTATATGACAATAACATTCGTCAACAAGTAGAGACAGAAGAAAACATCGGTAAGATGGTAATTATTGACATAGAAACAGGTGAGTATGCAGTTGATAAAACGGGGATAGAATCAGCAAAATATCTACGAAGTAAAAACAGATTTGCTCGACTTTTTGGAATTCGCATTGGTTATAAAGTTGCTGCATCCTTTAGTGGAGAAATGGAGCGTGATTATCGGTGATCACTGGTATTATCAAAAATGGGCGTGCAACTGTCAATGTCATATTTCGATTGCCAAATCAACCTGACTTTACAATTGAATTTGTGATTGATACAGGCTTTACCGAGTTTCTCTCCTTACCTCCAGCAGCAGTTAATCTCTTGGGTTTTCCTTTTGTTTATGATATATATATATGCAAATTTAGCAGATAATAGCCGAGTGCTTTTACCCGTCCATCAAGCCTCCATTATTTGGAATGGAGAAGAAAGAGAAATTCATGTGCTGGCAACAGGAAGGCTGCCATTATTAGAAACTGCTTTACTTGATGGCTATGAACTATCGATCCAATTTACAGAAGGTGGTTTAGTAGAAATTGAAGAATTATAGTTAAATATAACAGTAATATATTAGAGTTTTAATTTCATAAATTAAGTGGTAGAGAATTAATTCTTCCCTACCCTTTTTAATATTTGTTGAATGTGTGAAGCGAAACCTGATTAAGGTGTATTCTGAGGATTTATTACTCCACAGGTGTTAGTTTTACAGGATACAATGGCTCAGATCCGTTTAACTGCCAAATTCTAAATACCAATGCAGCTGCTACGGTTAGCCATACACAAGAAAAAGATAAAATCATTCCCGCTACAGGGCTAGTTTGCCAATAAATTGCTGTCACAACTAAAGCAGATAACCAGGGGCCTAAAATCACTACAGGAACAGCCGCGCCTAGTCTCCGTTCTACGGTAAAAATCGTATTCCAAGTATCGCCTAAAGCCAGATGTACTACAAACACAATGAAAGGTAGTACTAAAAATTGGTGATTCATTTGTTGCCAAACCAACACAGAAGAAATTACCCGCAAAACTGCAATTATCATCCAAACTATGGGAAATGCTAAAGGTGGAGGAGACCATCTTGGTCTGATTACTTGGTCGTATGTCTGACGAGAACGGGTATTATCTAAAAGAGAAAAAATTCGGGAACGGATACTTAATAGAGCAAAAAATAATGCAGTCAATAAAGTGCTAAACCAACTGGGAAAAGAAGAATTTTTATCTATCAACATGATTAATTTTTCCATTCCCAATAACGCAATAATCATGACTCCTATTTGGAGGATAGTCCCTAGTTTATAAACTAAGACAGCTTTGATATCTAGTTCTTGTGTAGTGGCTGTTGATGTATTTAGAGATTGTTGTTGATTACCAGTTTTTATCCCCATTACTATGTTGACAAACTGTTCAAGTATTCCACTGTTGTTGGATTGATTCATAATTAATAAATTACGGATAGTCTATAACTATTAACAATGATTTATTATATAATAATGTGATATCTGAAAATAATATTTATTACTAATTTAAAAGATTTTATCAAGTTTTGAATTGGGTAATTGATTAACTTTGTGTAATTTATATCTTTTAACATCTAGCTTAAGGGTGATATAAATTAATAAAATCCGTCTTCATATAAATTAATAAAGCTTTTTCAATATTTTTGTCAAAAAAATATGGCTTTAATTTGAGTAATTTTTTACTTCAATGTTTGATTCTGGTTGAAAATTTTGACTAGCTTCAATAAACTCCACTTGGTTATAGGTGTTTGCAAGGCTTGATTGGTAAGAACTTCTGCAAGAATCACCCAAAATCCTTGTAGATTAAATTTAAAATACCAGTAATTCTATCGGGAAACTAGGCTTATAAATCCCTATGTTGAAAGTACTATTGACTCCTTAAAAGGATGTGGTTACTGTTATGAGTAGTCCTTGTAAAAGGCTATTTGTACATCAAAAAATCAAGAGGTATTTCCTATGATGATGATGATGGCTGAATCTATGACTGCCGAAATGCAAGCCTGTATGAAAGCTTGTATGGATTGTCATAAAATGTGCATGGAAACTATGACTTACTGCATGAGCAAGGGCGGTATGCAGATGGACATGAGTATGATGGGTATGATGCGCGACTGCTCAGAAATGTGCATGATGTGCGTGAATATGATGATGGGTGGTTCCGAATTTATGGGACGCACTTGTATGCTGTGTGCGGAAATGTGCGATCGCACTGCTATGGCTTGTGAGCAAATGAGCGATGATCAAATGATGATGGACTGTGCAATGGCTTGTCGCAGATGTGCAGAAGCTTGCAGATCCATGCAAATGATGCCTGCTTAATTCCATAACTTAGCAGAAGTTTCTCTGCAACCTAATATTCAAGCGCTCAGGCTGTTTAGTCTGGGCGTTTGAAGTTTGAAATTGTGGAAATTTCCCCACAGACGCAAGAGTGTTATTTAAATAGCCACGATAATTATCAATTCAGGTTAAATTCTATAATTACGAATTATGTCTGTGGCTAAGGGTAGATGAAACATTTAAAATCCCGTTCCCAAGACTTGCGGGGCTTGTTTGAGAACAATATCACAATTGAATATGTGGCAGAATCCCTGAAAGCTGTACCAGCAGAGGCGGAAGTATTAGAGGTTTTGGGCTGGATGCGATCGCAAGATTTTGATGTTGTTGGTGTGGAAATGGGAGATACTATTACTGGCTATGTTGAACGCTCTAGTTTAATCCAAGTTAAGTCTGGTAAGTGTGGTGACTATCAGCGAGTGTTTCATCCCAAGGAACTGATTGCCATTTCTACACCACTGATGAAGTTACTACCCATTTTGCAACAAATTCCACGTTTGTTTGTCCTCGATTGTAATCAGGTAAGTGGGATTATTACCTATGGGGATTTACAGAAAGCACCAGTGAGAATGTTGTTATTTGGTTTAGTTACTCTACTGGAAATGAATCTACTTAGGTTAGTACGGCTTTATTATCCTCAAGATTCCTGGCAAAAAATTCTTAAACCTGAGCGTTTAGAGGTGGCGCGGAGGTTATGGAAAGAAAGTCAAGAAAGAAATGAAGCTACAGATTTATTAGATTATCTCCAGTTTTGTGATAAGCGAGAATTAGTTTTACATCAACCAGAACTACTGGAACAACTAGAACTAAAATCCAAACGCTCTGGCGAACGGTTTTTAAAATCTGCTGAACAATTACGCAACCGATTAGCTCACGCCCAAAGTTTAGTTAGTGGTTCTTCTTGGACTGATTTAATTTCTTTAGCAGAGGCTATGGAAAAGCTACTAATTCATTGTGAAGAGATAGAGTGAATTAGGGACTATGTAAGATTATATGAAGATATTTTATTTTCATATAAATTTTGGCTGTGGATTTCTATTTTTCAGCCAGCTATCAAGACTTTTCCACTACTTTGAAACCATCAGGCTTTTTCGCTAACGAAGCACTTCCCAGAAAACTAGAAAACGCAATTAGCATCCAACCCAAACATATATGCTTTTTGGTTTGCCAAGTTTGTTTGTTATTGATGGTGGGAATTGGTTGGCTATTTATCTCTAACTGCCAAAAAGTCATTGCACCTATGCCGAACAAAATAGCACTGATGATCGAGGAAATTGTAATAGTTCTAAAAAGCCATGATGCAAAATCATGCTCTTTTGTCAAACGCTTAACTGTGCGGCGATGACGAATAATCCTTAACTCATTTGTATTGAGATTTATTTGAGCCAGTGGGTAGGTAATTTGTTGATTTTTCATCATTTGCTCTCACCTATATGCTCCTCTACGGTATACATTACATCTATATCAGTAGTCACATAGTAAACTTTTGTCAGAAATTAGACTACTTTCTCTAGAAAGAATCAAGAACTAAGCAAAAAGTAGTCCTGGGGAAGTTATTTGAGATGATAAAATATTTTTTATAGTACACAAATACTAAAATATACTGTATTTGACAGTGCTAATTTGAAATTTCAGTTAACTAATTTTTAATTTTCTAGCAAGATACCGTAGGGTGTGTTGAACTGTTTATGACAAAACGCCTGCTAGTGGTTGAATCTCCGGGTAAAGTTAAAAAGCTCAGTCAAATTTTGGGTTCAGAGTGGATTGTGCGTGCATCTTGTGGACACATTCGAGAACTCAGCGATGAAGGTGAGGATTCGTTGGGGTTCAGCATAGATGGTAGTAGTGTGCGATGCAACTATGTACCACGTGACCAACGTTCAAAAGAAACTATCCAGCAGTTAAAGACTACAGCCAAGCAGGTGAGTGAAGTTGTGTTAGCAACTGACCCAGATAGGGAAGGAGAAACTATTGCTTGGCATCTCAAGGAAGTGCTAGGTTTGAGAGAACCGAAACGAGTCGTTTATACAGAGATTACAGCATCGGCGGTACGGAGTGCGATCGCTAATCCTCGCAAACTTGACCTCAATTTAGTAGGGGCGGGGTTGTGTCGAGATTGTCTAGATAAATTGGTAGGGTATAAGGGTAGTCCCCTAGTTTGGGCCTTAAATAATGGGGCGAAAAGTGTGGGGAGGGTGCAAAGTTCTACACTCCACCTGATTTGTCAACGGGAACGAGAAATTCAAACCTTTGTTCCTCAAGATTATTGGAGTGTTTGGGTTGACTATCAAGAAGGGTTTCGGGCTTTTTACAAAGGTGCAGTCAACAATCGTTCAGACTCTCCAGAACAAGAACTTGAGCTTCATGATGATGCGGCGGGAAATAGCACCACTGCAACCGAGTCTACCCGCGTACTGACGGAAGCAGAAGCCAATCGCTTAGTTGGGGAAGCACGCAATCATCCACATAAGATTGTCCAGTATGAGGGGAAAATCGTTAACCGTCAACCACCTCCACCATTTATTACCTCAACTCTCCAACAAGCGGCTGGTTCAAAGTTGAAGTTTGCACCAGACAAGACAATGGTTGTAGCCCAAAAGTTATATGAGGCTGGGTTGATTACATATATGCGGACAGATTCAGTAATGTTGAGTCCAGAGTTTTGTGAGAGTGCGCGTCAATGGCTGGAACAGAATGACCCCCAAAATGTCCCCACCCAGGTTGCTAGACATCGTAGTAGTAAAACAGCACAACAAGCCCATGAAGCGATTCGTCCAACTGATATATTTCGACCTTCTGCCCAGTTGCGAATAGAACTGTCTACAGATGAGTTTAACTTGTATGTGATGATTTGGAAACGGGCGATCGCTTCTCAATGTCGTCCAGCCCAACTGCGGAAAACTGTGGTGATTACCCAGTCTGGACAAATTCTTTGGCAAGCGCGAGGACAAGTAGTAGAGTTTCTCGGTTATACTCGCTACTGGCCTAACCTCAGCAAAGATTCAATTCTACCAGCCTTGCAACAAGGGCAAATGCTAACTCTCGAAAATGCAGGTCATGAGAAGAAACAAACTCAACCCCCACCACGCTACAGTGAACCAAAATTAGTCCAACTCATGGAGCGTAAAGGCATTGGTCGTCCCAGTACCTATTCTCCCACCATTGCCACCCTCAAGAAACGGGGCTATATCGAACTGACAAAAGACAACTTACACCCGACAAATTTAGGGTTAGAAGTTGACGATTTTTTACAAAAAGCCCTACCGGATTTACTAGAGGCAGAGTTTACTGCCAAAATGGAGAATGCCCTGGATGCGATCGCTGAAGGTAAACAAGCTTGGCAGCAATACTTAACCACTTGGAATCAAAATTATTTTGCCCCAGCTTTAGCAAAAGCCAAAACTGTAGTTGTCGATTCCTCCAAGACGACGCAAATTTTTACCGCACGTCAATATGATAAAAGCCGGACTCGTTGTCCTGACTGCAATAATTTTCTCAGCAAAATTCCTAGCACCAAGCTAAAGAAAAAATACTTTCTTAAATGCACTAGCGGTTGTGAAAATACCGTCTTATTTTGGAATGAATTTAATAAAAATTGGCAACCCCCTAGAACGAAAGATGCCAAAATTTCAGAAAAGACAGAAGATACTATTTCTGCACCTTCTGCAACTAAGACTTCTGCAAAGTCTCCAACTAAGTTGACTAAGTACCCCTGCCCAGTTTGTAAACAGCCTTTGGAAGAGTACCACTACAATAAAGATGGACAAAATAAAACAATGCTACGTTGTTCTTCTTCCCCATCTCGCACTGACAAAAAACATAAAGATGTCGCTTATTTCCACACAGCAAAAGGTTGGTGGAGTCCTAAGTTTGGAGAATTATAAATAATTTATTTTGAATTTTGAATTGATTCATCAAACTGAGTCGGTGAAGACTTGTAGATGATTTATAAACCACGTTAGACTAACTTGGTAGCAACAATAAATTTCATGGAAAGCTCCCAAAAAGTAAATCAAGAATTAAACAGCGCAGCAGAAAACACCGAACAGCAGTTACAAGAAGATAACACAGATATTTTTAAAAAATTTAGAGGCGGATTCTTTGTAATATTGGGATACCTGTTATCTCCTTTATGTTGGTGGAATGATTTAGTATTTAATCTGCCCATTGCCTATGGTTTTGGTTATGTATGTAGTTTATTTTCGGCTAATTGGTTGATGCCTGGTTCTATCATCGGTTATTGGATATCAAACGTAGTCGGCATCCTCATGATGCAATTTGGTTCTCAGGATATTTTTCAAAAAGAACCTAAAGAGCGTAATCTCAAAAAAGAATTATTATCTGGACTTATATCTTCAACGGTCTATACTTTAATAATTGTTGCATTAATTCAGTGGAAAATTCTTGATGTTCCCGACTTATTTTCCAACGGTTAGGTATGAGGAATTTTTAGTAAATAGCTAGATGTAAATAATTAGTAAGGACTTTAGTTGTTCTTTTAGGACTGAAGTCCTCACTACGAACCCAATTACTTACCGTAGTAAACCCTAGCGTTACTAAATCCCATATTTCGCAGATAATTGTTCCATTGTTCTGCTTCCGTCCGTTGCACAAAAGGCCCGACGGCTACGTGTGGCCCTAGTGGTTGTCTTCTTTCCGTTACTAAACCATATCTGCTCACAGTTAGCCTAATTCGGTTGGCGATTGAAGAAACCTCTTCTGGTTTCGCGGGAATAGTTACATAATACCTGGAACGTTCACTACCAAAATTGCCCCCACCAGGATAGTTAGGGACTTCACCCGGATAGTTAGGTATTTCTTGTCCACCACCAGCAATTCTGACACCATAAATACCCAATGACTCTAATTCTCTAACTCGTAGTTGGGCATTTGATTGCTGATTAAATACTCCCGACTGAATTACAGAACGACCGTTGTACTGGCGGATGTAAGCACCCGGTTCAATGCGCCTGACTCGTTGCAGAGTCTGGGAATCAGTATTTTCTACATACACAAAATATCGTTGGAAGTTTTGCCCAGGTTGATATTGATATTGGACTGGTTGAGAAGGCTGATAATTCGGTTGATATTGATATTGGTTAAATTCTATTCCCTGTGTTGGGACGTTAGGTGGTGGCGGTAAATTCTCAAATACAGCTTGAGTTAGCAAAACCCTATCACTATTTTTGATTTGTCCTTGGGCTGGACTAATACCAGCAACTAGTGTGAACCAACTGCCTAATAATAAGGGCATTATAGGCAATGCAATATATTTACCCGTTATCTGAATGGACATAGTAGGATTTATGGACTATTGCCTTGAGGCACTAATTAGTAGCACTTTATAGTGATAGCTTAAAGGGAGTATGCTCAGGTGGCAATGGATACATGGAAAAAATATGCAGTTGCTGTGAGCGATGAAAGATATTGTAGATAGGGGAAATTCTTTCTTCTCTATGCTAATTCTTTGTTTTTGGTTGGTTTTGTTGGTACTGAAGTGCTTTACTAATAAGGCTTTGAAGAGAGATATGCTACAATTGATCAGTTAAAAATTTATAAAACTACGGGTAGAAAGTAAAACTGTATAAATTGGTTTAAATACCGTTCAGGAATAGCCATGATTACAGTGCGGTGCTAACTAATCTATTAGATAAACAAGCCAAAATTATTATATAGCGTAGATTTTTAAATTTGGAATTCCGCAAAGCGGTATCTCGCGCAAAATTTAGAAATATGAACAAAGTTGTCGTTGGTCTTTCTGGTGGTGTTGACAGTTCTACAGCCGCCGCTATCCTCCATTATCAGGGCTATGAAGTAATTGGTTTGACCCTTTGGCTAATGAAAGGTAAGGGTCAATGTTGCTCTGAAGGTATGATCGACGCGGGTTATATTTGTGAACAGTTGGGCATTCCCCATGAAGTTGTAGATATGAGGGATGTGTTTCAATCTAATATTGTCGATTTTTTAGTGACTGGTTATAGTGCTGGAATCACACCGTTACCTTGCTCTCAGTGCAATAAAACGGTAAAGTTCGGCCCAATGGTACAATATGCCCGTGAAAAATTAGGATGCGATCGCATCGCTACTGGTCATTATGCCCGTATTAGCTACGATGAAGCAACTGGACGTTACCAATTATTAAGGGCTGTTGACCGCAACAAAGACCAGTCATATTTCCTGTATGATTTGTCTCAAGATTTACTTGCGGCTTCTCTGTTTCCTCTAGGGGAAATGGAAAAAGCAGATACTCGCCGCATCGCCGCCGAACATGGGCTGAAAACCGCCGATAAGCCAGAAAGCCAAGACTTATGCTTAGTGGAAAGTAACGGTTCCATGCGAGCTTTTCTAGATAAATATATCACTCCCAAAAAAGGTGATATTGTCGATACCACAGGCAAAATTTTGGGACAACATGATGGTGTTCATCATTACACAATTGGGCAACGTAAAGGCTTGGGTATCGCGGCGGCTGAACCACTATATGTAGTTGAATTAGATGCGCTGAATAATAAGGTAGTGGTAGGCGATCGCACTAAAGCCACTCAACCAGAATGTACAATTAACCAAGTAAACTGGGTTTCCATTGCTGAACCATCAACCCCAATTCGCGCAGCCGTGCAGATTCGCTATCGTTCCTCCCCCGAACCAGTAACAGTAATTCCTCTGGAAAATTCCCGCGTCCGCCTAGTATTTGATGAACCACAGTTTAGCATTACACCCGGACAAGCGGCGGTGTGGTATGACGGCGACAAAGTATTAGGTGGTGGGATTATTGAACAGTTTAGTTGAACTGCTGAGAATTGATGAAGGGACATGATTCAGCAATGTCCCAAAAACGATTGATTCTTATTCTATTCAGCTAAATTAATCGCCGGATTGCGGCTGAAAAAGCCTCTAGGAGAAAGCTTAAACCCAATTTTATGAACTGGCATTACAGGCCAATCTTCCGGTTTAGGCACATGAGTAATACCCATTGTGTACCACAAAACAATATCTTGAGCCGTCAAAGATTCATCATCAGCAATGTATTGAGGTAAACCCTGTCCTGCTGGCGCTTGATTGGGATAATCACCGCCTGCATATAATTCCCTTGGGTTATATTTAGTCACCCAAACATGGTGTGTGGCAAACTCTGCCTTCTGACGAATTTTTCCACCCTCCACCGGGAAAAAGACTGTGTTACCTCCTGGCATCAGCATATATGCAGGTGCAACTCCTAAACTATTCTTTTTATCTGCACTAGCAATCATCCATTCCCGACTGTGTTTCATATCCAAATCACGCACAGCAGCTTTTTCGGTTTTAAGAGGAGTATCTTCAACTGTTATGGCATTTCCTAGAGGATTATTCTTATCCATTGGCAAACTCTGCACATTCATTTCCATGACAGTATTAGCTTGTCCGTCTACATCCATATCTAGGCGGTAGTTAAAAAAGTGCTGGTGATTTACACCAAAAATGTTTTTGGCTAACAACCTTCCATAGGAATTATCTTCAGCTTGGGTTTGTGCTTCTGTTCCCTTGACTAAGACAATCCCTGTTAAGTCATTCTCTACTTCTAAAGTGCCATCTTGGTGAAAAATCCAGTTGATGGCGTAATCATAATTATCAACTGCGGCAGTTATAGTCATAACTAATTGGCGATCGCGCCGCACATCGTTGCGTTGAGTATTATACTCATAATGTTTCCAAAGTATGCCGTTATCGCGTTCGTAAATACCGACAACCCCAGGCATAAGATAGGGTTCTCCCTCTTCGTTGGCAAACACGGCATCAAGTAAAACCCCATTGTTAGGGATTTCCTTGCCTAACTCCATTGTGCTTGCCAGTAAACCCAGGTTATATTCACCTACATCAAAAGCATTTCTAAACGACCAAGTGGGATCAGGATCACCGTAAGGCACAACCATCTCCGATAGGCTGGCGCGGTATAATACGGGTCTGACGTTTTCGCCGTCGTTGTAAGTTACTTGATACAGTACCAAACCATCACGCGGGTGCATCAAATAACGAAATTTCCAACCTTGCCAGCTAATTTCATTATCCTTGATTTGGAAACTCTTCCCATTGGGTTGCAATATCTGTAAGAGTTTTGGTGATGAAAGCAATTTACCTAAAGACTCTAAATCATAGTTCCAATTTTCCTTGGAGATAGGAACTATCCCCTGGTCGATAAAATTAGTAACTGTACCTTTGTTTAAATTAACCGTTGCTAATACACCTTCAATGGGACTGCCGTAATAATTCCAGCGATCGCCCTGATAAAATAATAAAGTCCGACAAAGACGACTACCGCTTGCTGCTTCTTCCTCGCTCAAAATTCCCGCAGCCCAGCAACTAATTTGAACTTGGTTAAAATCTGTAATTCCCCGCTTTTGCATCGCTTCTTGCCATCGGGTATCAGATTTAACTACCTGCCTTGCTAGTTGATATTCTGAGTTAAAAATTGCAGGTTGCACATTCAGTATCTCTTGCCAGGAAGCTAGTTTTTGCTTTTTTAAGTCAAAAATAGCTTCATAGGTTTTATTTTGCGATCGCTCATATACTACCAAAAAAGCTTTGCGCTCAAATATTTTACCAGGTGTAAAATTCACAACTGCGGTTTTATCCGGTTCTGCCAAAGCAATCAAGGGAAATGCCATGTCAGATAGAGGCTTTTCCTTTTTAATCACAGCCACAGCCGTTTTAATTTCTGCTTCTGTCAATGCTGTTAGGGGATGAGAAATTACTGGCTGTTGAGCCAATACTGTTCCCATTAATCTAAGTGAGATAGCACAGCAGACTATGATAGTAATAGCTAACAAAAAAAATAGCCTTAACTGCTTAATCATTCTGGAAAATCTGGAAATAAATTTATAGTTATTTATTTCCCAAAATCAGATCCAAAACCGAATTAAAGTTAAATCAAATCCCCAACTTCTTGAAGAAGTCGGGGATTTCGTTGTATTACGCAGTAACTAAGCGCCGTAAAGATTCAGCACGACGTTTAGCTGTAGCATTATTGGGTGCAAACTTGAGTGCCTCTTCGTACATTTGTAAAGCCTGAGCATTCAGTTTTTTTCTCTCATAAGCATGACCCAAATTGTTCAGCGCCACGACATAATCCGGTTTAAACTTTAGCGCTTCCTTATACTGACGAATTGCTAAATCATATTGCTCTTGGGCAAAATAAGCATATCCCAAACCATTGTAAATAGGAGCAGTATTTTCTTCTCCTTCTTCCTCTGCTGCTTTGAGAGCCTTTTGAAACAAAGGTATTGCCTGTGTGTATACTTTTTTTTCTGAATAAATACAGGCTAACTCATAATATTCTTGAGCTGTACCCTTGTCTTTACTCAACTTGTTACGCAGTCGTGATAAAGAGCTTTCCCGCTTGCGAGTTTTAAACAGCTGGCGGAACACACTCACAACTGCGAATGCTAGTAAACCCACCAAAACAGAGAGATAAACAACCGCTAGACTGTTGTCCATTGCCTTCAAATCAAATTATTATAGTTGCTTCAATCTCTATTATCAGTCTTTTGGGGAGTTGGGAGTGCTGAGTGAGTAACCAATGACTATTGACTATTGACTAGTTGCCAATATTTAATACGTTCTTTGAGCCAACCTTGAGCGATGTAACGGGCGATCGCTTCGTTAACTTCTCTTCTAAGTTCATCGTACTGCAATCCCTTGGGCATGACTACAGATAAGGGTACTGTTGATAATTTTGTTGGGAGTAGGCGATATTGAGGGTTTTGTTGTACCCAACTACTCAAGACGCTACCATCGGCGGCAAAGGCGGCGATGGTATTATTTTCTAATGCGGCTTGCCCTTCCTGGTAAGAATTAATTCCCACTAACTGGGCGTTGGGGATGTAGTAACGTACTTCGGCAATGGTGCTGGAATTATTGAGGACGGCAATTTTCCGGTTTGCTAAATCACTCAGTTGCTGTACAGCAGCCTCTTTAGTAACTAAATAAGTGCCATCCATGTAATAGGGAACACTGAAACTTACCAAGCGTGAGCGTGATTCGGTTGCTGTCACCCTAGCGATCGCTATATCAACTTGATGATTGAATACTACAGATAGGCGATCACTATTACTTACAGGTTGCAACTTTACAGCGTCTGCTTTACCCAATAAATCAGTTGCTAAACGTTGTGCTAAGTCAATTTCTAAACCTTGAAGCTTGCCGTTAGCATCTTTGAACCCCAATAAAGGCAAGTTATCTTTAACAGCTACAGTTAAATAGCCTCGTCGTTGAATTTCTGGCAGTTCTGCGGCAGATGCAACGAGTCCTGTTGCCAAAATCACCAAGCAGAAAATGCAAATAATAGTGGCGGATAATACCAGATGTAACCGATTAATTATTTGCCATCTGTTACATCCGTTATTCATCCGTTACCACCCTTAACCTTTAGCTTGAATTGCCAACTCAGCCACTTTGCTGAAGCTAGCAGGATCGAGGACTGCTAGTTGTGCCAACATTTTCCGGTTGAGTTGGATGTTGGCTTTTTTCAAGTTACCAATTAGCTGACTGTAGCTCAATCCATGTTGTCTAGAGGCAGCATTGATGCGGGTAATCCACAGGCGGCGGAAATCGCGCTTTTTCTTTTTGCGATCGCGGTAAGCACTGCGGAGTGCCTTCATTACTTGTTGGTTGGCGGTTCTAAACAAAGTGGAGTGAGAACCACGAAAACCTTTAGCTAGTTTGAGAATTTTATTGCGGCGTTTACGAGCAACGTTACCGCGTTTTACGCGAGTCATATCTTAAATTCCTAAAAAACCTACAAATTTACAAATAAGGCAACATCAAACGTACATTTTCTTCGTCGCGTTCGTTGACAATTGCCATCTTGGACAATTTACGCTTTTTGCCAGTGGTCTTGTGTTCTAAAAGGTGGTTTTTGAACGCTTTGCGACGCACGATTTTGCCGCTACCTGTAGCGCGGAATCGCTTTGATGCGGCTTTGCGTGTTTTCAGTTTAGGCATGGATTGGCTCTAATTCGACACAATCCCTCATTATATACTATTAGGTTACTCTGGCTATAGAGTTAGGCAAATTTATCCCGCCACTTTTCTGATAAATAAAAGGTAATGAGCTGATTACCCATTACCCATCATTAAGTTTCCAGAATTAATTTGAGGTGGTTGTTGCAACTAACTAGCTTCTAAAGATGGCGCTGCGAGTTTGTGGCCCAACTACACCATCTACACGTAAACCATTATTAGCTTGAAACTCGCGCACTCGGCGGACTGTCACCTCACCATAATATCCGGTGGGTTCGACACCAAGCGCTCTCTGCACTGCTGATACTGCTGAACCGCGAGAACCAAAACTTAGTGTTACGGGGCCGCCAATCGGTTGTTGACTGCCTCTAAACAAAGCATTACGAGTTTGTGGCCCAACTACACCATCTGTGCGTAAACCATTATTAGCCTGAAACTGGCGTACACGACGAACTGTCACCGCCCCATAATATCCTGTAGGTTGAACACCAAGCGCTCTTTGCACGGCTGAAACAGCTGGGCCGCGAGAACCAAAGCTCAGTGTCACAGTACCGCCAACGCCAGGGCCAGGGTTGATGGGACGACCACCGGATGTTCCACTAACCCATCTAGCAGCTACGTATCTGTTTCTAGACAGGCGAGTAAAACCATTGACACTCCCCATCGTGTTGATTTGAGTCCCGTTAGGGATACAGTCTATAACTCTGGCGTTGGTGCTGGGAGAGGTACGCACATTTAGACAACTACCATTAGTGCGGACATAGGCTCCTAAGGCGGCATTAACTTGGGTCAGTGTTGTAAATAATACCATCAAGCCTGCTACAGACAACCAAGCAGAAGATTTGAATAATTTACCCCAACTAAAATTAAACTTGGGCAGTTCATATTCGAGATATTCAGCTTGACCATTTGCCTCTTTATTGGCAATGACCATAGAGGAATAAGCAATAAATTCCATTGGTAAACACCTTATGTGTAGAAGTTAAAAGATGACAATAAATACTAGATTTGTTTATTTTTGGCTCCTAAATAATCATAAAGTGTTTTCCTTTTTAGTATCAGCAAAAAGTAAAAAAAGTTATAAAAATGATTGTTATCCGATTTTGATTATTGATTAAATTTTAGTTAAAAGTCAGCAAACTATCATTTTTAAACTCACAGTCAGTCTGAAGCTTTTTATTTATTAAAAGTATAAAAGCTATCAGTCCGTAGCTGACTACCATTACGCCAAATTTCCACTTGTTCCGGACTAACCACGTAAGAGAAAGTGCCATTATCTGCTTGATACCTGTTTTGTCCAATGCTCCAAGCTGGTATTTTGACTGGCTCGTTTGGGTTTTGTTTTAACTCACCGATATAAAATAACCGCCCATTTTCATCACAGACTCTCACTAACACATTTGCGGTCTCACCTTCAAGAAGTGTGGAACCAGTGCATTTCGTCTCATTGATAGTGGGTGCAAAAGCTACTGGAATTTGTTGTGAAGGTGAAACTGCCTGTTCTACTAGGGGTTTGGCTACTGGGATGTTGGGAGTAGTGGCTTGAGGAGCTTTGGCAGCATTACTAGCAACAGATTGTGATGGATTTTTGTTGGCTGTTGAAGATGCAAAGAAACTTGTAGGATTAACAGCTACTCGCCCATTTGGATAATATTCAAAGTGTAAATGAGGTGCGGTACTGTTACCTGTAGATCCCATCTCAGCAATTATTTGTCCTTGTTTCACCTGTTGATCTTTGCTAACTAACAAACGGCGATTATGTCCATAGACAGTGGCGCTACCGTTGGGATGTTTAATTTCAATAGCATTGCCTAGTCCCCATTCATCCCATCCGGCTTTGACCACTTTCCCCCCCGCCGCCGCCAAAATTGGCGTTCCTGATGCACCTGCAATATCAATTCCCTCATGTCGATATTGGCGAAAGCCTTGAGAAATATATCCTTGTGTCGGCCAAATCAATTTGCTACTAGTAACAGGACTAGGACTGGGAATGGGAATTGCAATAGGTTTTTTTTGAATTGAAGAATTTCCGACAACCTGAGTCAAGGCACTAGTATTTGTACTGAGTACTGCACTTAAAGAGGCTAAACCAATGCAGCTATAAGTACAACAGCTAAGTAGAGTAATTTTTTTGGCTAGTTTTAAAAGCATAAAAAATTGGTCAGATACTTTATGGATATTCGCTATTTCATTATTGTGCTGAGATTATCAGGAAAGATTTTGGTCAAATTTATAACTTTAATGGATGTCTTACATAAAATAGACGGACATCTTATTCTGAAAGTGTCACGGTAAATTAAATTAGGCAGAAAGAGCTAAAAATCACGCTGAGGAATTGCCAAAAAATAATTGATTGTGCTTCCCTACAGGAGGTTACGCGAATGAGTGTCAGTTGTCAGATGTTTTTGACCCTGGTTTCATAGCTTCTTTGTAGATTTACTAAAGTATTTCTTTATACTAAAAAAAGGTAAATAGCGTAGCAATTTTAAAACATCTTTTGCTACTGACTACTGACAAAAATCTACCCAAAAAGGGATGGAGTTTTTATCCCTCACCTCACCAACTGTGCGGCAGAGTTAAAAAACTGCCGACACAATCCTTTGGTGATAACAACTGTTGTTAGCAAATTGGCGATCGCAACCATGAAAATAATCAAAATCTCATAAGATACAGCGTCAAGGGCGTTAACCCCAGCTAGTAACTGTCCAGTGGTGATTCCTGGTATGGCTACCATACCCACAATCATCATTTGATTCAGGGTAGGAAGTAAGGCGGCTCTAATCGCTTCTTTGCGGTACTGACTAACTGCTTGGGCTGGAGTTGCACCTAAACTCAAATGAGTTTCTATTTCTGTGGGAAAAGTGTTCATTGCACTAACCAGCCGTTCGCCTGCGATCGTCGCAGCATTCATCGCATTACCCAACACTATCCCAGTCAGGGGAATTACATAACGCGGTTCGTACCATCTATCTGGTTGAATGATTAAGAAGGTGGTGTAAAACACTGTCAGGGCAGTACTTATGCAAATTGCTCCCCATACCAAAGGCAAGACATAAGGAATTTTCTGGCTGATCCGATTTCGTGCGACAATCGCCGTAATTGTCAGTATCACCCCTAAAATCGCCAAAACTGCCCAAGGATTGTCTAAAGCAAAGATGAAATCTAAAACATACCCCAAAACCAGTAATTGTAGGATGGTTCTGCCAGTGGCGATCGCTAAATTGAATTCTAGTCCCAGTCTTTCCCAGGCAGATAAACCAATAGCGATCGCCATCAATCCCACCGCCATCACCAAATCCACCAAATCTAACCTAATCAAATTTTCCATCCCTTCTTTACCCCCTAATTAGCCAACAGTCCAAAACTCTTTTGACAAATGACAACTGACCACCACTATGTCAGTTGTCGAACAGGCACTCATAACTTACCACTGCTGTAAGTCTTACCCATAAAATTACTTCAGTAATAATTCTTGTTTAATGCGTATCTAGAACAACAGTCTTTTAAAATTTCTTTCAAGAAAATTTTCCCAGTCAAAATTGACAGTCGGAGTGTATTCTTTGTATCTTCAGACAAAATGAAAACTCATGATCCAAAGCCTAAGTTCTATCCCAGCCTTTGATATCAAGCAGCAATATGCTTCCATAGAATCCGAAGTCAGTACAGCAGTTGTAGAGTTACTGGCTTCTGGGCGTTATATTGGCGGACCCCCAGTGGAAAGCTTTGAGCAACAGTTTGCTGCTTATCATGGCGTGACTGATTGTGTAGCTTGTAATTCTGGTACAGATGCTCTATTTCTCGCTTTACGCGCCTTAGGAATTGGTGCAGGCGATGAAGTAATCACTACACCCTTCACCTTCGTCGCTACAGCTGAAGTTATCAGTTCCGTAGGTGCAAAGCCAGTGTTTGTTGATATAGACGCGACAACCTTTAACCTTGATTTACAGCAAGTAGCGGCGGCGATTACAGCCAAAACCAAAGCGATTATCCCGGTGCATCTATTTGGACAACCTGTGGATATGACGGTGCTAATGGCGATCGCCGAGGCTCACAATGTAGCAGTAATTGAAGACTGCGCTCAGTCTACAGGGGCGAGTTGGGATAGCAAAAAGGTTGGTAGTATCGGACATATTGGCTGTTTTAGCTTCTACCCCACGAAAAATCTAGGTGCTTGTGGTGATGGGGGAGCAATTACCACTAATGATCCTGAAATTGCTGCTAAGGTGCGGATCATCAAGGAACATGGACAGAAACATCGTTATCAATATGAGGAAATCGGTGTTAATAGCCGCTTAGATGCCATCCAAGCAGTGATATTGCAGATTAAACTACGTTATCTCGATCATTGGAATCAGCAAAGACAAGCGATCGCCGCTTA
The DNA here is from genome assembly GCF_014697105.1 of Anabaena subtropica FACHB-260. GTDB lineage: Bacteria > Cyanobacteriota > Cyanobacteriia > Cyanobacteriales > Nostocaceae > Trichormus > Trichormus subtropicus. Next base: position 50,722 of record NZ_JACJRF010000034.1, read on the forward strand.
TTACCAAAAATTCCTTAGTCAGATTCCAGGTATCATTCCCCCCCAAGAATTAGCAGGTGGCATTAGTGTGTGGAATCAATACACTATTCGCGTTATCACCGAAGGACGGAATGGCGCTAGCGCTACACACCGGGAGGCTGTACGTAGTGGCTTGCAAGAAAAGAAAGTAGGTTCGATGGTTTACTATCCCTACCCTTTACATTTGCAACCAGTTTATCAATATCTCGGTTATCAGCCAGGACAATTACCAGTTGCAGAACAAGCTTGCAATGAGGTTTTATCCTTACCCATGTTTCCTGAACTGACAACCCAACAGCAAGATCAGGTGATTTATGCGTTGAAGGATATTCTTGTGTAAAGAGAGTGAGTAATTCGTAATTAGGAATGGGGAATAGGAAATCTTTTCACTATTCCCCACTCAGCACTCAGCACTCCCTACTCAGCACTTAGCACTCTTGTAGTAGCTGTCAAAGCTTCCACTAAGCCGCGCACAGCAGCAATCATGGCTACTTCACTATTGAGTTGGTTGATGGCAGAACCGACGCCAACACCACAAGCACCACTGGCGATCGCCAGTGGTGCGGTAACGTTAGAAATACCGGAAGCACACAATACTGGTACTGACACCGCACGAGAAATTTCATAAGCTGCTGCCAAGGTGGGAGCAGCTTTTTCAATCAATCCCAGGCTTCCAGAGTGAGTAGGCTGGCTGCTAGTACCACCTTCGGTTTGGATAATATCTGCTCCCGCTTTCACTAGTTCTTCTGCTAGGTGTACCTGTTGATCTAGTTCTAGGATGTGAGGAACAGTCACAGATAAGGTAATTTCTGGTAAGAGAGCGCGAGTTTGCTTAGTCAGCGCCAATACTTCCTCAGCTTCAAATCTGCGTCCTTGAGCGTAAAAAGCATCAAAATTACCGATTTCAATCAAATCTGCACCAGCTTCTACTGCTGAGACAAATTTCTCTGGTTCTACTGCTGACACACAAACTGGTAAATTGATCAATTTTTTAGCTAGCTGAACCAAAGCAGGATCGGCAGCGATATCCACAAAAGTCGCACCACCAAGTTCAGCAGCTTTAACAATAGCTGCAACGCGATCAGCGTCAAAGTTGTTCAAACCGCTAATTACTTTCAGTACACGGCGGTTGGTAAATGCTCGTTGTAGTGTAGAAGGCATTGCCATAATTATTCTGTTGAAGCTACGAAAATTAGGTTTATTCTACCGCCCCTCAGATGATGACAGAACTAATTCATCTAAAAAAAGAGTAGAAGATTATTGTAGCTGAAATATCTGCCATGACCTCCGGTCGGTTGGAAACCATAGCCTCTGGAGTAGCGAGCTTATCGCTCCAGAGTTATTTAGTGTAATTATATTAATATATTTTCCTACTTAAAATATTGCCCATATTCCTAATGCAATCCATTTTTATTCATTAAGTAATTAATCTCTTTCTTTAATTTTAATATTTCTGTATTTTTACATCCTTCTTAGGAATTAAGAATTTAGTTTCATCAACTTGGTTTCCAATTAGTATCTTGATTTATTATTTTTTGATAATCTTTCTTTAACCTTGCTTCTAGTAAATTTAATATAATCTTAATATAAAAAATATAAATTACGTAGTTTTACAGAAGTAAAAAAGTTGCAAGTTTGCTTAAACTTGTGTTTATAGTAATAAATATATTCAACGCGCTGACTTACACTCTCTCATTTAATAATATGAAACGGCGTAATTTAATCAGATATTCATTACTATTTATTGCTGGTTGTAATGCCAAATTAAATGCTGATAATACTAGAGGACAATCAAAAATAATATCACCCAAAAAACTAAGTTTTGCAGTTACTGATGTTGCTGGAATTGAGGATTTAAAACGGGACTTTGGATACTTTTGTAATACATTAGAAGAAGTTTTAAATATAAAAATAGAACTTTATCCTGTAGATAATCCCACAGCAGCAGTACCAGCACTTTTATCAGGGAAAGTAGATATAGTGTTTGCCGGGCCTTCAGAATATCTAATCTTAAATGCTAGAGCAAAAGCCGTCCCCATAATTGCTATTAAGCGTAAAGATTACCATTCCATCTTTGTTGTAAGTGCAGATAATAAAATTGATTCACTGGCACAATTGAAAGGAAAAACAGTTGCTATGCGAAAAATCGGTTCAACCTCTGGTCATCTTGTACCTACAAAGCTTTTATTAGATGCTGGATTAGATCCAACAACTAATGTAAAAATTGTCATGTTAGATGATGATGGAGCATCAGCTTTAAAACAAGGTAAAGTAGATGCTTGGACAGTATCATCTGACAGATATAAAAATGTTATAGAAAGCCAAGGTTTATCTGAAGAAGATTTTAAGGTAATTTTCAAAAGTTCTCTGCTTCCTCATGATATCTTTGTTGCTAGTAATCAATTGACATCTGACTTTATTACTGATATGCGATCGCGCATGATTCAACATCAAGAAAAACTCATTTCCAGTATGTTGACAGCTAAAGAAAACCAAAAATATCGAGGTTCAGAATTAATACCAGCCAAAGATTCTGATTACAATATGATTCGTGAAGTTTATCAGAAAATTGGTCAAGACAATTTTTTAAAACAGTAATAATATTGAATTAATGATAGGTATTAAGCCAAGTAAATTTAGAAAAACTGTTGCTCGGCTCATTTATTGTAGCTATAACTGGAGCATTGCCAGAAAAATTAGTTATGGTTATGCTATTGCCATTAGCACTACCTTAATAGGTACAGCCAGTGGGTCATTAATTGCATATTACTACGAGATAAATGCTTATAAACAATTAAATTTATCTTACGAACAACAATATCTTCTGAAAGATTTAGAAAATGCAGTCAGCAAAGCAAGATTGCATCCTCAAAGATTAGTTCCGATTTTAAACGATTCTATTTGGCTAGAATTGGAAAAAAATAGATTTTTAGAAGATATTCAACAAATTAATCAACAAATTTCAGAAATCAATAGTTTTGTCAAGACTCATCCTCATGATTTAGCCTTAAATTATCAAGAATATGAGAAGTTGTTAAATGGTTATCAATCTATAGTAATTCAATACAGTGATAAAATTAAATCTTTTTGGGATAAAATCGAGTCTATTAATTTACCATTAAATCAATTAGCAATTTTACTACAACAGAAAGATAGTACCAATATTGACATTAGTTTTGAAAAGCTTTCAGACGAATTAATTCTGATGATCAGTCATGCAGAAATACAAAAAAATAAAGCAAAAGATAATTTTATTAACGCTCGAAAATTGCGTTTAAAACTTATTAGTATTGGTATATTGTTATCTACGGCGATCGCCATAGTAGTTGCATTATTAACTAGTAAGTTAATTGCCCGTCCTTTACAAACAGTTACTAACGTTGCTAGAAAAATTACTCAAGAATCAAATTTTAAATTGAGAGCTAATGTTACTAGTAATGACGAAGTAGGAACACTAGCTAAATCCTTAAATCAATTAGTAAATTGGGTAGAAGTTTATACTCAAGAATTAGAACTATCTCGTCAAACTTTAGAAATACGAGTAGAAGAACGAACTCAAGAACTGAAACAAGCTCATCACACTTTAGAAATACGAGTAGAAGAACGAACTCAAGAATTGCAAAAAGCATTACAGGAATTGCAAGAAACTCAAGGACAGTTAATTCAAACTGAAAAAATGTCATCACTTGGTCAAATGGTAGCAGGTATCGCACACGAAATTAATAACCCTGTAAATTTCATTTACGGAAATATTGAATGTGCTGACAATTATATTCAAGATTTACTTCACATCATAAATTTATATCAACAACAATATCCTACACCCCACCATATTATTGCAGAAACAATAGAAGAAATTGATTTTAACTTTGTTAGTCAAGATTTAGTCAATTTACTGTCTTCTATGAAAATAGGCGCTCAACGTATTCGGGAAATTGTCTTATCTTTGCGTAATTTCTCCCGACTAGATGAAGCTGATATCAAAGAAGTCGATATTCATGAAGGGATTGACAATACACTACTAATTTTGAACCACCGACTTAAACTAGGAATTGAATTAATTAAGAACTATGGACATTTACCTATGATTGAATGCTATCCAGCCCAACTTAACCAAGTCTTTATGAATATTATTAATAATGCCATCGATGCGTTATTAGATCACAGCAATAATCAAACTAGTAAAAGTCTTTTTATATCTACTAGAGTAGAGCAAGATTATATTAAAGTTAGTATTTGTGATAATGGCCCAGGAATTCCAAAGGAAATTCGACAAAAGTTATTTGATCCCTTTTTTACAACTAAACCAGTAGGCAAAGGTACAGGCTTAGGTTTGAGCATTTCTTACCAAATTATGGAAAAACACAAAGGTAAAATAGAATTATTCTCAGAACTGAGCCAAGGTACTGAGTTTTTAATCACTTTGCCTATCAGTACAAACATTAGCCATGAATGAGTTTGTATAATAAAACCTTGCTCTAATACAGAATGTATGTTAAGATTATAAATCGTGTGGTTAAGGACGTATAGCTCAGTTGGTTAGAGCGCTACGTTGACATCGTAGAGGTCACTGGTTCGAATCCAGTTACGTCCATTGAATGTTGTACAGTGACTAATTATTTGTTTGTGATTTAAAGTTTGAGTTTGCCGCAACGGCAAAGCTATGCTTGAAAACAGTAACGGCAAAATCATGCCTGAAAAACTTTGAAAAAGATCAATGTGAATTATCAACCATCTCTATTCGTCCTGAAAGTTCATAAGCTACTTAAAATAGATTGAACTGTTTTCTTATAGAATAGTCGAACCTTCTTATAACGAAAATAGCCGGGGTTACGAATCAGCTCACACACACGAGACTCAGTTGGATATTCTCCTGATTGATGAAGTGAGACAATAGCTTCTATAATTTCTTGACAACACTGCTCAATAGCAGCTAAGTGACACATACCCATATAATTGCGACGTTTAACGACAATTTGATGGGATAATAAGGGAAAATGTCTTGAAATAACTCGTCTATTAATTTTTAACTGTTTGGCTATCTCTGCAATGGTTGGTAATGGATCTCTTGCTTGAGATAAAATGCTGGTCAAGGTATTTTCAATATGATCCAAGTCCAGTATTTTGGGATATGAACGCATATTCTTAGAATATTTCATGTCAAACTTGAGATTTTGACAATGGGTTGTTGATAGATTGAAATCTTGTGTCAAGAACTGAGATAAAGATATTTGAAGACTATAACAGATTTGCAGTAAAGCAAATAAAGAGGGACGAGTTTTACCTGAATACCAACCCCAGAAAGTATTTTTAGGGATTTTGTGCATTGCAGCAAAAGCAGCTATATTGTCTTCACTAACTTTATGCACTACATGGGTGAAAGATTTTGGTATAAGCTCTTGAGTAAGTGCAGAAGATAACTGATTTGCATTGGTAAGAAATTCTCCCAAATTTTCGACTACCCATCTCTCCTGAGTAACTACTGAATTTTTAGAATATCCTCCTAACCACTGAAAACATTGGCAACAATAGCCTAACGTGGATTTCCAGTTTAACCAAAGTAATTGACTATGACAATGAGGGCAATTTTGCACAAGAGTATGTTGATGTACTAAACAAATCTTGACATCATTGAGTGACCATAGTAATGGCTCATAAATAATTTGTTTATTTTGTTTCCAGTGTTGGTAACATATTGGACACCAAGCTTTATGAGAACGTAATAAGCCTTTTGTAACTAAAATGTTTGAGAAGGGTATCAATGTTAAAAACTCTAGCTGATTGTGCAAAGTTAATTTATTAAGAACCTCAACAAAATCAGTAGCCATTATCCCATATCCATTTAAGGCATGAGAACGGTTAAAAAATGGTTTTAATCCTCTACTATTAGAATTTTTAATAAAGGTTTGCTGTAAGAGTGGATTAACTATTCTTGATAGTAATGTATTGACAACAACTCCATGAGAATGAGCTAACCGTGTCACATAGCTGGTTAAACTCTCAACCATAGGAGTCCCTATACCAATCGGTTCCAAATGATGTAAACGACTTCGCTCAAGCATTGGAAATTTCTCTGGACTCCATAGCTCATTCTCAAAGTAGGGTTGAATTGGGATTATGTCAATGTCCATGAAGATAATTTTTTGTTAAATAACCTAAACTTTTTAATAAAGATTATACTTTGATGACCTGAGCTTTCGGCTTAATTTACAATGTATTATTATAGTTAAATCATTGGTAATTCTTTCAAACTTTAGTATCAAATTTTCTAAAAATTCTTAACCGTGATAGCTACAAGTATAAACAGCGAAGATTACCTAGACCTAACCTTTAAACTTAGAGGCGCACCGATTCCTCTTGACAACGGTTATATTACCTATGCTGCTTTATCCCGTACTTGTCCTCCACTACATGAACTAAAAAATATTGGTATTCATCCAATTGCTGGAATACCAACAAGGAACAATTTGCTTGAACTCACTGCTCAATCTCGTCTAAAAATTCGGATTCATCATCAACAAATTCCTTTAATTTATCCTTATTTAGCGGGTCAAGCTTTTCATATAGGTCAAAATTCTTATCAACTAGATATTCCCGACTACAAACCGTTAATTTCTTCAGAAAGTGTCTATTCCAGATTAGTGATAATTAAAGGGTTTCAAGACACTACTAACTTTATTGAAGCTGTTCAACGCCAACTGGATAATATAGGAATACAAGGGAAAATTGAACTTCTTACCCGACAAGATGGAACACCTCAAAAAAGACAATTAACCATCAATAAAGAAGGGAAACAGTTTGAAATTAGAGGATTTGGCGTAAAAATCAGCGAACTCAACCCAGAAGATTCCTTAACTTTGCAAGAACAGGGAATTGGCGGGAAACGAAAGATGATGTGTGGAATATTTGTCCCAGCAACTCGCAGCAAGGAAGAAGAGGAAACCTAATCATGGTTGCTACCCAACCCAAAATTTCCCTATCTCTCGATGCTGCGGATACGACAATAATGCACCGCGTGGGAATAACGGGACTTTACATGACTTTAAAGCGATTAGAAAAGCAATATCCCTCATCTCATCAACGGGCAGGGCATATATCATGGTTTTTGACTGCTGATACTATTGAATTATTCTGGCAAGGAAGTGATTTCGTCGCCCTATCTTGGTTAATTAAGGAGTCTTTTCAACTAGATGATACAGGTTTAATTCATTTAGCAGGATTAGACAATAATGCAATAGATTTAACTCAGAAAATCTACATTCATGAGGGAATGTGTGCCGTTTTCTTACGTCTTAATAAATTTTACCAAACAGGAAAGCTAGTTAACACTGAACTAACGGTTGAAGAAAAGAAAGTCGAGTATCAATATAAATCCTTAACTTGGTACGCACATCAAACCTTTGCAGAGAAGTTATGTGATACAGATACCGAACAACTCATACCAGTTTAATATGAAGGTGCATATAATAGAGGAAACAAACTCGATAAATTAAAATAACCATGAGCCGCACTTTTAAGATTGAAATCGCAGAGAGCGAAGAAGAAC
>NZ_JACJRF010000035.1 GCF_014697105.1 Anabaena subtropica FACHB-260
ATTGCTGCCAAAATCGCCTCTCACACACTACGCAAATTGCTTCGCCGCCTTTTTGGTATTGATGTTCTCACCTTCCAGTCTCATTCTCTTTAATTCACATTAGACGTAATTGGTAATTGATGATATATCTCATTCACAACCAGTTACCAATGTCCTAAAATTTTGATTTTCCAGTAGCAAATTGAGAAGTAATAATTACACCTACGGGCTATATTAATCGATTAGACAGTCAAAAGCCCCCGCAATATATTCTTGTAACTGAAACTGATATTCTCCAACTAAAAAGCTAGTTATGGTGTCTTGAGTAGCGGATAACTCATGATGCTGTTTTGTCATTATTTGACAAGAAACTATAGCCACATCAAAGCGACAGGAATACTCTGCTTTTTCAGGGTATTTAGTTAAAAAAATCTGTGATGTTCTCTCAATTTTTGCTTGCTTTTTCAGCGTAATTGCACCTCTTCCCCCATCATCCCAGTTACCTGGACTGCGAGTTTTGACTTCGACAAATGCCAGTATAGATTCTTGATTAGTTCCATCATATTGAGCGATGATATCAATTTCTCCCCAACGGCAAGAAAATTGACGATGTAAAATCATCCAACCCGCAGATTGTAACCATTGGGCTACGAGGTCTTCGCCTAAATTGGCAATATTTAAAGATTGCATAAAAAAATATATAATCTAGAGTGTGATATGACAGACTAGAATGTTAAATCATGCTTTTCTTGTGGAATGGACTAGAAGACCATCCTGTGTAGGTAAGATGCACACATTACAAAAATCTATTTTATGCAATCTTTAAGGTCTGCCAGTCCAATACTATGAATCTATGGCAAAAAGTAGAAAATTCCTCAAAGGCTATTTTGCTAGCCTGATAGAGCCTAAGTTTGTGCCAACTGCTTTGAAAGTTGCGGTTGTTGTTGGCTCCATTTTATTTGCTATAAATCATGGTAGCGCTTTATTAACAGGAAATATGGGACGCGATCGCTGGATTTCAGCAATTCTAACTTATGTAGTACCCTATTTCGTAAATATTCATGGTCAATATATTAGTATCCACCGACGTAAATAAGTTTGTATTTAAGCTGGAATTGTCAAAGCCATTCTCCTCCCCGGAAACGCGAACGGGGAAAGATAATTCTCATAATGCTTTGGGAAGCAAGAAAAACTGCTAACCAAACAACGCTGTAGTGAAAAATTAAACCATCAATAGGTAGGATTTCTTTGGGTATAGGTAATGGTAAGAAACCAAAAAGTTTAGCTCCACAAAAGACAAATATGAATTCCCAAATACCAGCCATGAGTTGATAAGCACCAGGCCAATCTCGATCCCAACGGAACTTTTGCAGATAATTATAAAGGACATCCCACCCTAAACCAAAGATAGCCACATAGGCTAATATCCAAAAATAAACAGAATCAGCACCGGGGCCAATTAAACCCATTGCAAAAGGCAATGATACTAATACACCAACAGTAGCAAGTAATAATAGTCTAGTTTGCCAACGACCAAATAAAGTTGGAGTCATGTTGCTTCGCTCCTAATTTAACAATCAATAAATTTAGGGGATTGTCTGCTTTTAATTTTTCTCAAGTGAATGAATTATGACGAATTACGAATTAAATTTTACGGTTTCATTTCTAGTAATTCGTTAACTGTGACAAATTTGTAACCTTGTTGTTTCAATCCATCAATGATTGCTGGTAAGGCTTGTACTGTTCTTCGGCGATCGCCTCCACCATCGTGCATTAAAACTATATCACCGGGTTTTGCACTTTTGACAACATTTTTCACAAATACTTGATATTTAGCGCGGGGGTCAGTATCAGCTGAAGTCAAAGACCACATAACTACAGCGTTTTTTTGGTTTTTAGCGTAAGTTGCTAAACCATTGTTTAAGACTCCTCCAGGGGGTCGAAATAACTGAGTTTTCACTCCTGTAGTTTTGTAAATTAAATCTGATGTGCGTTCAATTTCACTCTTGGCTGTAGCTTGATTCATCCGCTTATACCAATGATGCCAAGTATGATTACCAATAGCATGACCTTCAGCTACAATTCGTTTAGCCATGTCGGGATTTGCTTGTATGGCTTGTCCTACCCAAAAGAATGTTGCTTTTATCTGATTTTGTTTAAGAATATCCAAAATTTCTGGAGTGGTTTTAGGCCAAGGGCCATCATCAAAAGTTAGGGCAATGACTTTTTCATTGCTATTAAGTTGTACCTTATAGACTGTTTTCCCTTGATATTGCACCGGCACAGTAAAGTTAAGGTTAGTCGGTTTAACTACTGGGGGTGATTGGGGTGTAACTGGCGATTGTACCTGATTGCTGGAAACAGGTACATCTTGGGTGACTATTGCAGATGGATGTTTACGAAACGCTAAAAGAGTGCCGACTGTAATAGAACAAGTTACCAAAAAAGTGGCGATCGCTATCACGCCAATAAATTTTTCTCTCTTTACGGGGTTGTTGGTCATCTCAAAATTCCCAAAACTCACCCCATGATAAGCGATTAGTTAAATCAGCTGATAATCAGGTCGAGCATGATAGGCTGCTAACGGTTCCCAATTAATTACATCTTCCAACAAAGCTTGATAACCGAAGGTGTTGGGATGCAGTCCATCTTCGCTTAGACGTTTGTTTCGCCAAGTGTCACCCCGTGACATCCATTGGTCGAAAATATCTAAATAGGGAATTTGCCGTTGATTGCAAGCAATCTTCGTTGCTTCTTTGTAGCGGTATTGATCGGCATGATTAAAATAAAAGCAATTTAAAAAAGGCATTTTGGCTTCATCTACTGGAACCATACCCACAAATAATACGGGGCAAAGTTGCTGCGCTTGATCTAGTAGAGAAGCGATTTCTGATTCAAATACAGCAAAATCTGTACAGTTACGTCCATTAAGACGGGTTAACCGCGCTGAATCATTTACGCCGACAGAAAGGATAATCAAATCGGGGACACGATTCCGCAATTCGCCACGATGACGAAATTCTACCTCTAACCTTTGTGCTACTTGCTGGGTGCGATCGCCTCTGACTCCCAAATTATACAGGACATGACCAGAGCTATCGGGCAACATCCACCAGCGCCGCAATTGCTCTACCCATCCGCCTTTCTCTGGGTCGCCGAAGCCATATACTAAACTATCCCCCAGTGCGATAATCTTCAAAGGCTGGCATTGAGTTGGCGATAAAGACAGCTGCATTGAGGAATGAATGGGAAATGTTGGCATCTTAAAAGACTATATTTTATATCTTTACAAGATTCTATACATTTCTACACCATTACAGGGTATATTTTCTTTCTTTTGTCCTGAAAGCTTGGTATTGCGGATAATTAAAGTTATTCAATATCGGGGGGTTTTGCATCATTCTTATTTCCCCTGAAAGTTAATTGCCAAGCAGTAAAGATTATGCCCAAGGCAGCTAAAATCGGCAGAGCGATCGCCCATAATGGTAGAGATTTTAATTCACCATCTACTGCATCATTCTTGATATCTGGCGCATTTTGTGTATTTACTTTATTAGTTCCACCCGCTACAGTCACCTCAAATTTGAACTCAAAGGGTTGAAAGTTTGCCCCAGGCGTCGGTTTACCACTTAGCTCTAGTTGATAAATCCCCGGTTTGGGAAAGGTAATTTTTGCCCCTGGTATGCCCTGATAACGTTCAGCATTCACGGATGTTAAAGATGGCTCCAACAGTGCTGGTTCTCCTGGTATATGAGGTTCGGCGTAAACTGCTAACTGACAATTACATTGCTGGAGAGGAATTGCTGTACCACCTTTACGGGTGAGGGCAAACCAAGCTTGTGTCGGTTCCCCTGCACGGGGATTATCATTCGGTTCGATGTGTAGTGTACCGCCAACATCTGTTGATACTTGTACCTTATGGGCAGTAGCCGGGTAAATATTAGTTATGGATAGAGTTAAAAAACTGAGAAATAATATTGGTGTTGATGCCCAGGTTTGCTGTTGGGCTTTGGTTACTTTACGGTGACTTGGTAGGGGGGACATAAAACTTCTCTAAGGCTAACTTTGACCAAAAAAAGTGCGAGCGCGCCAGCAACACGGCGAGAATTATAATTCCTAACAGCACTGTTGCTAACTTATTCCCCCACGTTGATTGTAGAGAACCCAAATAATGAGAACCAATCAACACTGCATGAATCGCACTCAAAAGCAAAGCCGGTACACTCAATAAATGAATTTGTCGCCAGTGCTTGCCTAAAGATTTTTGCCATGATTCCCAACTTGTGAAAGCTGCGGGGGTCATTAATATCAATGCTACAGCACCCGCCGTCATCCCTACTTGAAATTGTGGCGGTAAAAAGAAGAAGGCGGCAAAATTCCATTGCAATGAATGTTCAATCATGTGAGTGGTATGTACCACAGATAACACAAATGCCCCTACCCCCAAGGCGCGACGGTAACGTAGAGGTGATACCCAAACTTTACTGACAGGACGAGCAATCAGCGCCAAAATCAAGCAGAATAGGGCTGCGTGTCCGGTGTAATCTGCCATTGTGTCACCAGTCCGCAGCAAGGTAATTGTCCCAATAGTTAAGGTAATCCAACCACCTAAGCGAAATAATTGACTACGCCTATCTTGACTTACCAAGGAAGTAGACACACCCACACCAAGCATTGTAGGGAGTGTTCCCAAACCAAAAGCCAGCATCGTTGCCCCACCCATCCATAAATTACCAGTCTCCGCCGCTTTAATTTGAGCAGCGTAAAGGAAGCCACAGGGCATCAAACCCCAAGTCATGCCTAAAAGTGTAGGTGTCCACCAGCGCGGTTGTAGAGAAAGTTTGACCATTCCTGCGCTCAGGCGGTTGTGTAAGTTTCCCTTTAATAGAGGGTGTAATACAGGAATGTGAGGCAGTAAATTAGGTGCTAATTGTCCTAACCCAAACCAAATCAACATGACACCAGTAATAATTGCCATGACACGGCGGAAGTCGCTACCTATACCCGCTAACTGTCCGCCTTGGAGTAACACCGAACCGACTCCCCCAAGTCCAGCACCAACAAGGGCATAACTCAACATCCGCCCCAAGTTGAGGAGAAAATGAAACTTTAATTGCTGTTGCCAAGTCGGATTGGTTTTGGTGGGTGATGTTTTTCCCTGAGAGTCTTTTTCAGGAGTGGTGTGTTGATGAGACAGGGAAAACGCTACTGTTAGCGGCCCACACATCCCGAAGCAATGCCCAAAACTGCCCAAGAACCCCAGGATGGTGATGAGTGATAAATCTAACATAAGGAAAGTCTTGAGGCACTTTTGTAATAATCCACCAATCTAAAGTTATTGGGTAAAGGGAATAGAGAAAGAAGCTTTTTCTGAAACTTTTATTCCCTGCAAGGTTGGCTCGACAGAATACTAGGGCAAAACTTTAAGTCATATTAGTAACTTTGTCAAAAGACGAACGGTCAAACTTATTGGTTAATAGTCAATGATGAAAAAACGGATTTGGCTGACATTGCTGGTGCTGGTGGTAATTGTCATTGTGGGTAGTAGGAGTAGTGCATTTTTTGAGCAGCGTTCCTTGCCAGAAATGGTTGAGAGTCAGCCAGTAGCAACACCTCAACCACAACTGGAGCCTCAGGAAGTCAAGAATGAGTTAAAAATATCTGTTGATAAATTATTAGCTCATGTTCAAAAGTTAAATTTTCAACGCTACACAACGACGGAGCGATCGCGCACTCGGACGTATATCATTAATGAACTACGAAAATTTGGCTGGACACCAAATCTGGAAAAGTTTTCTGGTGGTGTCAATGTCTTTGCTGAACGCCAAGGAACTGAAAATACAGCCGATGCAATTTTAGTAGCAGCTCATTATGACACTGTACCTGGTTCCCCTGGTGCTGATGATAACGCTAGTGGTGTGGCTGTCTTACTGGAAATAGCCAGACTGTTTGCTTCCCATCCCACACCCAGGACTTTGCAGTTAGCTTTTTTTGACCTTGAGGAAGCCGGACTAATTGGTAGCAAAGCTTTTGTTACTAACACTCAACGCTTGGAAAAACTCCAGGGTGTGATAGTTATGGATATGGTTGGTTATGCTTGTTACACTTCTGGCTGTCAGAAATATCCGGCAACATTGCCTGTCACCCCACCCAGTGACAAGGGTGATTTTTTAGTAGCAGTAGGTGATATTGAAAATTTACCTTTACTTAACGCTTTTAACAATTCTGATACAAAGAATCTACCCACCGTCCTGACTTTACCAATTCCCCTGAAAGGTTTACTCACGCCTGATACACTCCGTAGTGATCATGCCCCATTTTGGTATCAGGGAGTGGGTGCGGTGTTAGTTACAGATACGGCGAATCTGCGTACACCCCATTATCATCAACCTAGTGATACACCCGAAAATATTGAGAAGCCCTTTTTTGTTGGCGCTGCACAATTGGTAGTTAATGCAACTAATAGCTTGTTAAAGAGTTGATGTATTTTCAGGTACTACCCACAAGTAATACCAATTCAAAATTCAAAATTCAAAAACCGATGTTCGTAGTAAGTACTTTAGTCCTTACTACGAACATTGAATTATTTACACCGTTCTACTTAGGCAAAAGTTCATATTCTTAAAATCAATCTTGCTACATTGAAATAAACTAAAACTCCAAACACATCAACCGCAGTGGTAATAAATGGTGCTGACATTAAAGCAGGATCTAACTTCATAGCACGAAATAAGAAAGGTAAAGCTGCACCTGCAAATGAAGCCATGATCGAAATTGCAAATAAACTTATACCTACAGCTAGTGATACTCCCACATTTCCTTGAAGAAAAGTAGCCCAAACTGTGACGACCACTCCTAGCATTGCACCCAAAACAATACCTGCGGTTGTTTCTTTGCGGATAATTTTTCCAGCTTGGTTACTGCGGACTTCTTGGGTATTTAAACCTCTAATTACTACTGTTGAAGACTGCGCTCCTACATTTCCGCCAGTATCAATTAACAATGGAATAAATGCAGCTAGGGAAACTACTTGTTCTAAAATATCTTCTTGACCACTAATAACTGTACTTGTCAGAGTATTAGTAAGTAAAAGAATCAACAACCAAGATACTCGTCTACGAGCTACTGTAAACAAGTTAGTTTGAAAATAGTTGTCAGCAGCAGATTCTAATCCTCCCAATTTATAAATATCTTCTGTTGTTTCTTGTTGTAAAATATCAAGAACATCATCAACAGTCACGATACCAACTAATCTTTTTTCATTATCTACTACAGGTACGGCAAGAAAGTCATAACGTTGAATCGTGCGAGCAACTTCTTCTTGATCGGTGTCGGTATGAACATAGACTACATCTCTAGTCATGATGTTACCAATGATGTCTTCTGGTTGGGCTGTAATCAAATTTCGCAAAGAGAAAGTTCCCGTTAAACGACGAGCATCATCAGTAACATAAATGTAATAAATCAGTTCGCTTGCATCGGCCAGACTGCGAATCCTTTCGAGAGTCTGGGTTATGGTCATATTTTCTTTAATTGATAAATATTCTGGGGTCATGATTCGCCCCGCAGTATTGGGTTTATAACCCAATAGCAAGGCTGTGCTATCCCGTTCCGCCGGTGTTAGTTGTTGTAATAATCGCCGGACGACTTTTGCTGGTAATTCGTCAAATAACCTGGCGCGGTCATCGGGTGACATTCTATCAAGAATTTCCTGCACATCTTGACGCTTAAAATCTGAAATTAGCGCCTGTTGGACATTGGAATCAAGATATTCAAATACTTCGATCGCTTCTTCTTTTGATAATAAACGAAAGGCGATCGCTTGCATCGGTTCTGGTAAATTACCGATAACTTCGGCAATATCTACATACTGAACCGGAATCAATAAAGCTTTTGCTCCTTCATAGTTTTCCTGAGAGAGCAATCTTTCTAGTTGTGCTTGTACAAGTTCTTGTAATTCTTGCCGGGAACTAGTCGGTTGGTACGTAGGTGGAGTTTCTTGGTTCACTGCAAGCCTCCTGTATTTACAAATATATAGAAGCAGGTGTAATTTTAGTATATTTATTTTTGAGTATCAAGTGTTACATAAATAGACACAATTAAATATAAAAGATTTTTTTTAGTGATTATTTGATTAATCTCTCATCAGTTTTTAGAGGGCTAAAGCCCTTAATACAAACTTTAATTTTATTAAAAATTTGTAATTACTAGGGCAGTTATTTTTAATTAATAAACTTAGATTGGTTGAATTTTATTGACCTTTTTTAACTAAAGAATTTGATGAAATCTGAGAATAAGATTTAATTTTATACTGTAACTGCTCGGCTTCATCAATTAGTTGCTCAATACCAAATTCCTCCACACCTCTAACGTAGTTAATTTTAATTTCCTCTAAAAGGTCTATAAGTAAACTTTGAATTTCCTGCATATTATGTTTTTTCTGTAACTCTGCTTCTAAAGCATCACGAAAGTTTCTGCTCAAACGTTCTGTAATTTCTGCTGCTATTGGGTCTTCTATCGCATTAACTAAATTTTTATATGCAGTTTGAGAGATAAATTTAGATAAATTTTCTGTCAGTTGGGCTGGTAGTTGCTGCAACGCCGGAAAATATTGTAACTGCTGCCAAACTGGTAATTGATTGAGGGTTGTAGTAATGCTGTGATGTAATAAGTCTTCAATATCTGGCTGTACTTTTGGTAACACATCATAAACACTGACGTTAACTACCCGTTTAGTTAAAGCTGCAACTTCATTAGTGTTATTTATTTGTACATAAGGTTGACGACTTTCAGGGTGAAGCAACCACGTAGTTACATCTCCTCGTTTAATAGCAGATTGCATTTGATCAATTACTTGAATACCGACCATTTCCGTCAATTGTGAGGCAAAACCAATGACAAAATCACGTTGTGCTTCTGCTTGTAAGGGTGCTAAATCCAATAATTCTGTTTGGTATAAGCGGATTAATACAGGAATTACTCTGAGCGATCGCCAAAATGGTAATAATAAGAAAATGTCGTACCAACGTCGTAATAAAGCTTTCAACCAACTCAATTTAGGATGATGGCGTTTAATCAAGGAGATACGTACTAATAAATCTAGAGCAAATATAATTATAAATGGTAAATCAATCAGCCAAAACCAATCAACGAATTTACCAAATTTATTAATATCCCGGTAGTAATTAATAGCAATCAAAGGTTGAATTTGAGTATTCCAAAAATTGATTTCTTGCTGCCAACCTCTACTTTGTAAGTGATTTTGACTCCAAAAAGTTGTAAAAGCATCACGACCAGAGTTTTCACCAGTCCTCTGCCGCAATTCATCTTTAATTTTTTCTAAAATATTACTTTGGTCGGTAACAGCAAATGGGTTATCTTCAATCATTTGTAGACTAAGTTGACGCAGTTGTGAAAGTTGATTTTCTACCTGTGATGAAGGTAATCCCGTAGCTATGACTTGTGCTTGTAAATCCTCCACCTGCGTTAGATAATTCACTGTTTCTGGATGAGGTTTTATCCCCTTGACTGGATCATATAAACGAGTAATTTCGGGGATAAATTGCCAGTAAAAATCCCTTGCATATATATAACTGATGTCAAAAAATACCAACACCAAATTAATCAGGGCAATAATGGCAATAAGACGTTCTCGCCAAAGATGGCGGCGTTCAAAATGGGGCGTGTATTTTGTCATTGTAGATTTGTTGGCACAGTATTTAAAGGATTTCTGTCATCCATCGTTTCTAGATTCTCTGCGGGACGATTTTGTATCCAGGCAAACATAGCTGCACCGCCAACTAAAATTAGGGTAATGCCTGTGACAATTTGAAGCATGATACTGTAACGCATAATTGAGAAATGAAAGTAAGGACTAAACAAGGTTGAAGTGTTCCATGTGAATGTTTGTTGGTGGAACTTCTAGTTGATGCAAAGCTAACTCTACTTGATCCATCATTTTGGGAGATGCACAGATGAAGTATTGGCGGGTAGCGCGGCGTTTCGGGATGTAACGTTGCAAAAGTTCTTTGTCTACATAACCTGTTTCACCTGACCAATTTTCCGGTGGTTCCTTGAGGACATGAACGACAGTTAGGTCTATCTTTTCTTTGAGTTGTTCTAATTCTTCACGGAATGTGATGTCTTCCCAAGTCTTACTGGCGTAAATTAATAAATAAGGGCGTTCATCTTTTCGCTCGGCGTGGGTACTCAATATACTAATCATGGGTGTAATTCCGATACCCCCAGCAATCAGCACAAAACCGGCTGCATCTTCATAACGGTCTGCGGTAAAAACTCCATAGGGGCCATCTAAGAAAGCTTTGGTTCCGGCGGGGACATCTTTAATAGTATTGGTGAAGTCTCCCAAGGCTTTGATGCTAAACTCTATTTTTTCTATGTTGTCACCATTGGAAGACATGGAAAAGGGATGTTCTCGCATTCTGAAAGGAGAAATATCCAAGGTAATCCAGGCAAATTGACCGGGTTGAAATGGAAAGCCGTTGTGTCCTACTGGGCGTAGTGCAAGTGTCCACACATTACCGCGTTCTGGGCGTACTTCTTCGACTAGATAAGGCTTTTTCAGCATTAACCAAGGTTTAACCAAACGCACATATACTAGTAACCAGAGAGCAGTGAAAGCGATCGCACTCCACAATACAGCCTTCCAAAACAATCCCAAGTAGTTCTGCACACCAATGGCGTGTCCCAATCCCAAACCAACTGTTAACACTGCTAAAATTCCATGAGCAGTACGCCAAGGTTCGTAAGGGATATTTAGTTTCTGTCGCCAAATGGTGGTAATTACTAATACAATTAACGCCAAAGTTGCTGTGACAGCCATCCTTGCGCGCCACGGTGCTGTGAAAATGTTTAATAGTTGCAGTGTTTCTGGCTCTACTATAAACAAAATTAAGGGATGAATCAGGACAAAGGCAAAGGCTACAAGGGAAATGTAGCGGTGAAATTGAAGGATAATATCAACACCGTAGGAAGATTCTATCCGATTAATTCGGGCGGTGAGAGCAAATTGTAATGCCATCATTGCTAAAGCAATAAAACCCAAAGCCACGGAAAAATCGACCCAAAACCCTCGCCCCGAAGGTGCAGGATAGATAAGCAAAATTGTTAAGGGTGATAGGGCGACAAATATATATGCACCAATCCAACCAGCTGCAATCACAACTGGGCTTTTCATCAATAAACTTCTCATATTAATTTGTAGTGCGTCATTAAAATGGAGTCAAACAGGTTTTTTATTGAAATTATTTATTGCTCTGCGTGTGTCAGTTGTTAAGTAGGGTGGGAAATACCCACCCTACAGATACTCAAATTTTTCAAGAATCAAATCGGATTCTTATATGAATTACGAATTATTTTGTTGTGAAGCTTGGGCGCGTCTATTAATTTCTGTCCAGTTGACTACATCCCACCAGTTATTTAGATAGTCAGCCCGGCGATTTTGATATCTCAGGTAATAGGCGTGTTCCCAGACATCATTACCCATGATTGGGTATGAACCTTCCATGATAGGGCTATCTTGATTGGGAGTGCTGACTATTTGCAACTGTCCTTGGGGATTACGCACCAACCAAACCCAACCACTACCGAAGCGATCGCCTCCTGCTTGGTTAAACTGTTTTCTAAATTCCTCAAAACTACCGAAGGTTTGGTTGATTTCTTGGGCAATTTCTCCTGTGGGTTGTCCGCCACCTTCAGGACTCATGATTTGCCAGAAAATCGTATGGTTGAGATGTCCGCCACCATTGTTGCGTACTGTCGTGCGAATATCTTCAGGTACACTGTTCAAGTCACGCAGTAAAGCTTCTACACTCCTGTTTTGCAGTTCTGTATGCTTTTTCAAGGCATTATTGAGGTTATTAACGTAAGCTGCATGGTGTCTATCATGGTGCAGTTTCATTGTTTCTGCATCAATGGCTTTTTCCAGGGCGTTATAACCGTAAGGTAACGGTGGTAACTCGGCGGGGTTTGTACTCAGTTGGCGGTCGAGAAAGGCTATCGGGCGTGTGTCTGTTGTGGGTGCAGTTTTTTGCACCGGAGTTGCTACAGGACTTGTGGACGACTCAGCTACCTCTTGAGGTTGACAAGCATAAAGGGTAGATATCAAGAAAATTCCCATGCAAAAGCAGATAAATTGTTGCCATCGAGATGATTTCATCGTATTTTCTCCTACTGATGCTTAAAATTGAGACATATTCTGCTGTATTTATGTAATTGAAGCCAAAATTCTTAATAGCACGGAATTAATAATTGCTAGAGAAATTGAGCCTAATAAGGCACTCCAAATGCCATAACGTAGTCTAAATCCAGGCACGATCGCCGCAGATAAGCCAAAGATGATGGCATTTAAGACAAAGAAAAATAAACCTATGGAAAGAATAATCAGTGGTAAGGTAAAAAACGTCAGAACTGGCAACAAGACAGCATTTAAAATGCCAAAAACGATCGCAGAAATTAATGCTTTACCAAAACCGTCTACTTCAATTCCTAAAAATGGTAGTCTAGCAATGATCAAAAAACTCACAGCAGTGACTAACCAGGTAAGTATGATGCCTGCCATAATTATTCCTCTTGTTTGCAACCATGAATAGCTACTGATGACAACTTGTATTGGTTTTTATCATCGAAAATAAATGTGATTGAAAAGTGAGTGGGGAGTTAGAGACAGGTAAAGCCAATGCAACAACAAAAAGCTCGACGTAATCGAGGTGTAATCTTGACCTTAAAAGACTGGGATAGATTTTAAGCAGCTAAGATTCAAGCCGAGTTTGATGAAAATGTTGGAGATAGCTTTTCCTTAGAAGAACTGGGCGATCGCTGATATTAACCCAACTTGAGTTCGTCGAACTTACGTTAACTCAGATTCCGCAGGTGCGATCACCAAAGGATAAAGCTTTATTTATCGCAGTATTTTTTTAAATCTTTAATTACTTTCTCACTTCAGTAAATTTAGTTAGCAAACCGGAGTTTGTTTGCTCATTTGGCTGAAATGCTTGCTAATTTTGGTATTTTCCGCAAGCAAACCGGAGTTTGTTTGCTCATTTGGCTGAAATGCTTGCTAATTTTGGTATTTTCCGCAAGCAAACCGGAGTTTGTTTGCTCATTTGGCTGAAATGATCGCTCATTTTAGTATTTTCCGCAAGCAAACCGGAGTTTGTTTGCTCATTTCGGTAGTTCACGCATTTATGACAATTATTGCTTGTAGCAAAAGTTGTTACAGATTTGCCAAAATTCGCTCAGGCTGATCGATACGGATATTATTTAAGGTAAATATATTAACAGTAATATTTGACAAAGTGCGTATTATGCGTAGAAAAAGAAGCTCTCCAGTGCTAAAGAAAGCAGTACGTCGTGCAGCTGGTATAAACTCAATTAATCCCAAGTTAGATGTGGGTAATGGACTTACTTTACCTGCTTTTTCAATTTTAATTGAGACAATGCAAGCTAAAGAAAACGCATACAATAGCGCTCTTTCTAACTTGGATAAGTTGTACCGTGAAATGCTCGAAACAGAGCGTGAGTTAGGAGATATGACAGAGCATATGCTGATGGGAGTGGGTGTTTTATATGGTAAAAGCAGTGTAGAATATGGCATGGCGGGAGGAGTTCCGAAGAATCAACGACGCAAGGGACTGCGAGGTGAGTCACCAATTTTTAGTTCACAGCAACCATCATTTGTTGTCAATGTAGACGGTAACGAAAATGGCAACAAACGAGTAGTGACAAGCTAGTACAACGCGGCGTAAATAAGCGTAAGGGACTTCCAGATAAAAAATATCCAAGTAGGTAGGGTGCGTCAGTGCAAGAAAACCTAGCTGTACCAAGAAATTATTCATACTGACGCACCTTACTAACCGTCAATTGGGAATAATTTATTTTTTGGTGTTTCCTAAATTTGGCGAGGGGAACACACTATTCTCAATAGCGCAACAACCCAACATATAATTTTTTGAACGCCAGTTGCTACAAGTCGGGAAACCTACTTAACGCACTGGCTTTTTTTAATTTTGTAAGGCGATCAGTTAAGCTGAGGAGAATGCGATCGCCTACATCATTCAGTACTTATGATAGTTGAAATTTTGTAATAATTAAAATTATAGTCTTCTTCATATCAAATCAAGCTCTTAACAAGAAATGATACCATGAGCAGCTTTCATCGCTTTCGGAAGGCAATTGTCATCTTAGTAATTGTTTTAACTATGACAATAGGATGGCTATTTACTACTGAAATGATGGTGCAAGCTCAATCTAGACCAATTGCTTACATTACAGTAGATGGTCGTCAGTTATTTGAGGTGTCGGAAGCTGGACAATTTAGCGCAGAAAATCGTGTTGCTGATGCCAACTTAATTTTAAGAGAAGCAGTCCGTTCTCCAGATGGTGTCAAGGTAGAGATTGTAGAAACTAATCAATTACCTGTGATTTTGGTAAATAATCGGCATTTATTAACGGTGACTCAAGAGGATACTCCTACTGGAAGAACAAAACAGGAACAAGCAAAAATTTGGGTGCAACGAATTACGGAAGCAGTTGCACAAGGCCAAGCAGAACGCAGATTAAATTATTTTTGGCGGGCTATATTATTAGTAATTTTATCTGTATTAGGCGCGATCGCTCTCCATTTACTTTTAGGTTGGGTTTGGCGCTATTGGTTACGGCGACTGGTTCCTAGAGGAGTAAATCACCCAGAAACGGGAGCGCAACCCAAGGGAATTGAGTTAATTTTACAATTGACGCTGGTTATAGTGCGATCGCTCCTCTGGATAGGAATCGCTATTTACATTACCGATTTATTCCCCCTAACGCGAGAATGGAGCAGAAATTTTGCTACTATTCTTTGGATGAGTTTAACTTCACCAGTAATTACTATTGGGGAAAGCTCTTATTCAGTCATTAATATAATTATCTTTATTAGCTTATTTTTTGGGATTTTAGCAATAGCTGGAACCTTAACTAATTTGCTGCGATCGCGTGTATTACGTCTGACAAATGTTAACCGTGGTGTGCAAGAATCTATTGCTATTGCTATTCACTACAGTTTAATTTTTATCGGCACAGTTTTACTACTGCAAATTTGGGGTTTAGACATTAGTTCTTTAACAATAGTCGCCAGTGTTTTTGGTGTGGCGATCGGCTTTGGTTTGCAGGGAGTTGCTAAAGAATTGGTAAGCGGTTTTGTGATTACCTTTGAACGTGCTATTGAAATTGGTGACTTTGTAAAAGTTGGGGATTTTATGGGAACTGTAGAGCGTTTAAATGCACGCAGTACTCACCTCCGCACTTTAGATGACATTGTGGTAATTGTGCCAAATTCTCGTTTATTAGATACAGAAGTAGTTAATTGGAACCATCGTGCTTCAGCATCTCGGTTAGTTTTACCTGTGCGGGTTGCTTATGGTGGGAGTATCAATACTATCCGCACTGCATTACTAGAAGTAGCGCAGACAAATGCTGATATTTTAAAAAAACCAAATCCTACTGTTTGGTTTCAAGGGTATGGTGAGGATTTTTTAAATTTTCAGTTATTAGTTTGGATTTCTAAACCCCGTAAGCAGTTTCAAATTAAGAGCGATTTATATTTTCAGATTGATGAAATCTTCAGACAAAACAATATTCATATTCCCTTTCCCCAACGTTCTCTACATTTGCGTACTGGTAGCTTACCTTTGGAACTTTCACCCCAATTAGAAAATTCCTTATCACAACTTTCTGAAAGTTTAATTACTTTATTAAAAAGTCAGTTGCAAAAAGATACGGGAAATGGTGCTAATAATTCATCGATGGAAACTAAAAATAAAAAATCAGATTCAGATTAAACTAAGTAGGTGAAGACAATTAAATATAGGAATCCAATTTAATTTTTGAAAAAAATCTAAGTATATGTAGAGTGTGCTAGACTTAACCGTAACACACCAGAATCTTTAGATCCAACCACGAAATTTTATTTTCTTGAGCATTTTTATTTAATATAGCTAGTTTTTGATTGTCATTTTCTTAATTATTTCTTTCAGATTTTTAGATTAAAATTCCGAATTCCTATCAATCTCAACTGTATCTCTTGTCAATATCTACAAACACAACGAGACATGGCAGAGATTAACGGTACAATGATGCAATATTTCCACTGGTACATCCCTAATGATGGGAACTTGTGGAGCAAAGTTGAAACTTCAGCAGCAGAATTAGCAGATGCAGGTTTTACAGCCTTGTGGCTACCACCAGCATACAAGGGCTTTGCCGGGTCTTATGATGTGGGATATGGTGTTTATGACTTATTTGATTTAGGTGAGTTTGAGCAAAAAGGCTCCACTCGGACAAAATACGGTACACGTCAGCAATATCTTGATGCAATTCAATCTCTGCAAAAGCATGGTTTACAAGTTTATGCGGATGCGGTGTTAAATCATAAAATGGGTGGTGATCAAGTAGAAACACCAAAAGCAACGCCTTTCCATCAAGATGACCGTCTAAATCCAAAAGGCGGGTTGCAAGAGATTAAAACATACACTCATTATAATTTTCCTGGAAGACAAGGCAAATATTCTAACTTTGAGTGGCATTGGTGGCATTTTGATGCTGTTGATTATAACGAATATAATAGTGGCGATCGCAGCACACTCTATTTATTAGAAGGTAAAAAGTTTGACGACTACGTAGCCTTAGAAAAAGGCAACTTTGCTTACTTGATGGGTTGCGATGTCGATTTCCAAAATGATTGGGTACGTAGTGAAATTACTTACTGGGGTAGGTGGTATCTTGACACCACTAAGGTAGATGGTTTTCGCATTGATGCGATTAAGCATATTTCTTCTTGGTTCTTTCCCCAATGGATAGATGAACTAGAACACCATGCTGGTAAAGATTTATTTATGGTAGGAGAGTATTGGTATAATGATATTAATACTCTGCTTTGGTATGTTGATGCTGTTCGTGGCAAAATGTCAGTTTTTGACGTACCACTACATTACAATTTTCACCAAGCTAGTAAATCTGGAGGCAATTATGATATGCGCCGGATTTTAGATAGCACAATGATGCAACAACGTCCTACCCATGCTGTGACATTTGTGGAAAATCATGATTCTCAACCGTTACAAGCATTGGAATCCGTAGTTGAACCTTGGTTTAAACCTCTAGCGTATGCAATTATTTTGTTACGACAAGAAGGTTATCCTTGCGTCTTTCATGCTGACTACTATGGCGCAGAGTATGAAGACTGGGGGAAAGATGGCAATCGTTACAATATTTCCATGCCGTCGCACCGTTGGATTATTGATAAACTACTTGATGCACGTCAGCATTATGCTTATGGTTCACAATACGATTATTTTGACCATTGGAATACGATTGGTTGGACACGTTTAGGTGATGAAGATCATCCCAAAGCAATGGCTGTAATTTTAAGTGATGGGTCAGAAGGTAATAAATGGATGGAAGTTGGTAAACCCAATACTAAGTTTATTGATTTAACAGAACATATCAAAGAACCTGTCTACACCAATGAGTGGGGTTGGGGGAATTTTCATTGCTTAGGTGGTTCAGTATCAGTTTGGATTCAAGAATAAGTTTAAGTTCTGATACAAGTTCTTTGCCTCTGCTTCATCAAACTCCTGAACTTATTAGGGTGCGCTGCTACAGCTAGGTTTCTCGCAAGTAGCGCACCCTACACTTTAGATATTTTTTTATTTATAAATTTCTAAACTAATTAACTTTTTAACCGAAAATTAGCCCACATCACAAAACCTTTAACTTGACAATCTAACTGTTCTAACCACACAACTAATTCATGGTTACTATTGTGCAATATTGTATAATTTTGCTTATCTTTGACTAAAAATAATTCAGTTTGTGAATTTTGAATGCGCGTGGCAATGTTTCTTTCAAAGCGTTTATCTAAAGATTGAGCTAACTTAAAAGCGTTGACTTTGGCTATTTTTATATTTAATAAATTAGCATTTTGCTGTTTTACTATCTGCTGCAACTCCTCAACATTACTTAAGGTGCGTTTTCCTAAAGTCCCAGAAGTGGGGATGAAAAGAGCTGCTAAACCATTGTTGATGTTTCGCTGATTGAGCGCAAAATAATTCCAATCACCGTAAGCATACATCATCAATCCCCCTTGGGGATGAGGTAAAACTAGTTCGGGATGTAAATCCAGTATAATTACGTAGGCGGCGATCGCTCCCTGAGGATTAGTAGGGGGTATGATAGTTGCTGGAGTTAAGACCCAAACCAGCAACGTAAAAATAACAACTATTAAAGTAAATATGGTAATTCGGCGTAAACTCATAGCTGTATATAGGCTGACTTTTCACGGGATCTGGAAAACCCCTCTCCAAACCTCTCCCCTACAAGGAGAGAGGCTTTAATTTTTCCCCCTTCCCTGTCTCCGACACGCTGCGCGAACGCAGGGAAGGGGGTTAGGGGGTTAGGTTTTACGTTAGCTTTTCCACATAACGTGAAAAGTCAGGTATATAGGAATTTCCCACTGCTACGTAATCAAGAAGCGCAAAAATGTTTATTTACCTCTGATTCTACAGACTCACAAAAGAATAAGTATCTAATCAAACCCAGTAAATAAACAATCTGAGAATAAATATTGACACCAGATGTATAATTAGCCCGTCTTCTGTTGATATAACAAGATAAATTTAAAACTTATTGGTTTTCTGTTCCCTGTACCTGAGATAGGAGCGTATGAGGCAAAAACAAAAAAAAGATAGTGGGATAGTGAATCTGGCGTTATTGTTTGCCTTAACGACCACGCCGATCGCTACAAATCTGTTATTGTCAGATCCGATGCTGGCACAATCGGAAGCGGACACACCCAGTTTTGAGCTACCAGAAACGGTGGAAACTGGAACTACAGTACGAATCGATGGCTCAAGTACTTTGGTAGCGGTGAATCAAAGCCTGAAACAGAGTTTTGAACAACAGTTCACGGGTACAAGAGTGGACGTGGCTAATAACGGAACAGAAGCTGCACTCAAAGCTGTATTAGATGGAAGCATTGATGTGGCGGCTATTGGTCGGGGACTCACACCGGAAGAAAAAGCCCAAGGTTTAGAACAGGTCAGGTTACACCGGGAAAAAATTGCCATTATTGTTGGGGAAGAAAACCCTTTCAAGGGTAGTTTGACAGATAGACAATTTGCTAGAATTTTTCGGGGACGCATTACTAATTGGTCGCAACTAGGAGCGCCATCTGCAAAAATTCGGGTCTTAGACCGTCCTGAAACTAGTGATACTCGTGAAGCATTAAATAACTATCCAGTGTTTAAGGCTGCTAGATTTGCCACAGGTTCCACTGCTACTCAGGTGACAGAAGACAACACCACCGAAATTGCCAAACAACTAGGTAAGGACGGTATCAGTTATGCTAGAGCCAATCAAGTATCAAAACTGCCTGGTGTGCGGGTGCTTCAGTTACATGACACCTTACCGGATGACCCTAAATATCCTTTCTCCCAGCCGCTAGTTTACGTTTATAAAAAAACTCCTAACCCTGCGATCGCCTCATTTCTCGGTTTCGCCTTAGCATCACCAGGACAGAAGGCGATAGAGACAGCGAGAGTCAATGAGGCTGAAGCGATCGCTAAAGGTGAATCTCAATTACTGTTAACCACGGCTAATCCTACAGGTACACCAGAAGCTAACAGTTCTCCAATTGAGGGAACCACACAAATTATTAACCCTACGGCGGAAACTACACCAGCAACGAATATTTTTCCTAATGCTGAAGGTACTACTACCAATGTCACTCAGCCGGCTATTGTTGCTCCCCCAGAAACACCTAAATTGGATCGTTCTTTGTTGTGGTGGCTATTGTTGCCTGTAGGTGCTATTGGTGGATTATTGTTGTGGTTTGTCAAACGCCCATCTACAGCCAAAGCCTTAGAGAGTGAATCTACTCCTGACGAGATGGACACGGCTGCACCTGTAACTGAGCCATTAGTGGAAATCCGAGACCACACTACACCTATCCCAGTTGCAGATACCAACCCGACTGTATTGCAAACAATAAGTACAAAGCCTGTTGCTGCTCAAGAGTCGGAAAATAACCATAATTCCGGTGGTTATCAAGTCGCAATTCCTCCTGAGCTTGAGCAATCACCTTGGGACATGGAAGCGCCAGCAGCTGTTGTCAACACTTCCTATCCCCAAATGATGGAAGCAGGGAAAACTCCTACTTATGGAGAACAACAAACAGCAGATATTACTAACGAGATTTCCCAAGTTCCATCTGCTGAGGAAAGTTATCAGGAACCAACAGAAAATTCGCCAGAAACTACAGAAGATACCCAAGAAGAGGAATTAGCACCACCTACAACTAGCGAAGATACTTTAGAGATAGTAGATTCGCTCCCTGATTTGCCAGATTTTTATGCTATTTTTGCTGATGAAGATACGGCGATCGCTGAAGCACCAGCAGAAGAACAAACGAGTATTTCCGATATTCATGAAGAGATGAATGACACCACAGAAGTTGTCATCCCGGCTGAGTTACCTGAAGCCGAAATAACATCAGAAGTAACAACCTCTCTGCCAAAATTTTCTGATATTCCCGAAGATGCGCTAAATTTGGTAGCTGATGCAGCCGAATTTAATGAAAGTGAAACACTGGAAGATACAGAATATTTAACTCCATCCAGTTTAGGAACTTTAGCTAGTGGTGCAGCCTTAGCAGCCGCAGGGACGGAAGTTTGGGCTAGTAGCAATGAGATTGAGGAGAGTAGTCCATCGCCAGTACCAGCAAATAACACTAGTGAAGAAAACTTACCCGCAATCTTAGCCACAACTGCTGAGTTAGAAGATGAAGAAGAAGAAAGTAGCATCATCCTCAAACCCCGTAATTCTGAGTGGGCTTACGTTTCTTGGTATGTTTCTCTTACTGACCAGCAAAGGTTGCAGGAGCAAGGGATCTCAGAATTAGCATTGCAACTTTATGATGTCACTGACATTGATCTGAGTTACCAAAGTCCCCAAGCCATACAGCAGGATAAATGTGAGCCAGGAACAAGCGATCGCTATATCTCTATTCCGGCGAGCGATCGCGATTATATGATAGACATTGGCTATGTTACCGTAGGCGAACAGTGGACTACTATCGCTCGTTCCCCTATTGTCCGTGTCTTTGATAGTCCGCAAATAGAGTCTTTGTTGGCAAATTCGCCAGCATTAGACGAAAAAAGTACTGTTACTTTTAATTCTCGTACTCCCAAGTGGGCTTATGTAAGTTGGGATATTGCCGATGATCATCAGCAATTACTTAAGGATCATGGGATTTCACAACTAGCACTCAGGCTTTATGATGCCACCAATGTTGACCTGAGTTACCAAAATCCCCAATTAGTTCAGCAATATGAATTTGATGAAATCACCCGCGATCGTTATGTGTTAATTCCCAATAGCGATCGTGACTATATGGCAGAGGTTGGTTATCTTACCACAGCAGGGGATTGGGTAACTATAGCCCGTTCCGCTACTGTTCGTGTCTTCAATAGTCCTCAAGAAGATTTCTGGTTTGTCGCGGATACTGAATTAATTATCCACGGAGCCACAGATCCCAGTGCAACTGTAACTATTGCAGGTAAGCCCATCACCCTAAAATCCGATGGAACTTTTCACTTACGTGTCCCTTTCTCACAAGATTTACTAGACTATCTAATCACGGTAAGTAGTGGACAACAAAAGAAAACAATTCATAAGAAGTTTGCTCAGGAAACTTCCGAAAGCTAACACTCTATCAATTTCGTAAGCAAGTTTGTAGTAAGGACTTTAGTCCTGATGATTCTAAGAACTAAAGTACTTACTACCAACCATCAAAATACTAAAGAGGAGTGAAATCACGCACAGCAATTCTTCTGTTGATAAACCCAACTAATGTGCAGTTTTTCCCTGGATATATATCACTCAAAGAATTGAAATGTAACCAACGTCTTTCAGGCTGTAATTTAATTGCAACTCGGCGCGGGTATCCAAATTGAGGATCATAACTAGCATCTAAGCCTATCGTTCCATCACAAGCACATCCATTCGGCCCGCATTTTTTACCTTTCGCAATAGGTTCAATTTCTTGAAACAACTCAGTGATAGTTAATGGCGATAGAGTTGTGCAAGTATTTTCTGTGACAGCAATTACTTTTTCGTCTTTGATTTCTACCTGTTTTTGACATCTATCCGGAGATGAATAATGAAGAGTTAATCGATAATGTGATATTCCTTGTTTCAACCAGTTTTCTTGCGCTACTTCTAATTGCTTTTTTCCTATATTCCTAAATAGAAATTGGTTACTTAAGTAAGCAAGACTACTAATTGTTAATATTGAAAAAATAATTACCCATTCCAGGTATGAGCGCTTATTCTTCATAGTTATACTTACGCATAATTTGTTGGTATATTACACAAGTTAACACAAAACCATAAATCAATTCAAAATGAGAGGCTCAGATTCCCGACTTCTTTAAGAAGTCGGGAATCTTTTGGTTTAAAATGATTTAGGACTGCTATATTTTTGTGTTACTTCTAAATAAATATGTTCTAATCGCACTGGTTGACGGGAAATTGCATCAATCGATATCCCTTCAAATTGAGAAATAATTTCTTTCAAATCCCAAGATTCTGGTAACCAAAAAGCTAATTCATTGTCATAATATCTATGGGTAAAACCATATTTTTGGACGCAAGCGATCGCTTCTTTTTCTTGTGTCGTTTTAATTGTTAAAATTTCTTGTGCTGGAATTAAATTTCTTAACTCAGCTAAACTACCTTCAACTAAAATTCGCCCATCTTTAAGAATACCAATTTTTTGACAAAGCCGTTCTGCTTCATCGAGTAAATGGGTTGTGAGTAAAACGGTTATTCCCTGATGTTTCAATTGTCGAATTAATTCCCAAATTTCATAACGCGCTTCAATATCTAAGCCTGTAGTTGGTTCATCAAGAATGACTAATTTTGGCTGATGTACTAAAGCCACTGCAATATTTAATCGCCGTTGCATACCTCCACTCAAAGTTTCTACTGGATTTTTGGCTCTATCTAATAAGTTTACAGCCGCGAGAATTTCTTTAATTTGTTTTTGAACAGTGGCTCTATTTAAACCATAAATTTCCGCAAAAAATTGTAAATTCTCTTCACAAGTCAAAGTTTTATATAAGATATTTTCTTGAGGTGCAATCCCAATTATTTTCTTAGTTGACTCGGAAATAAGCTGATTATTGATTTTAATATCACCAATATCGGCTTTCAATAAATTACAAATAATATTAATTGTTGTAGTTTTCCCGGCTCCATTTGCACCCAATAAACCGTAAATTTCCCCACTATCAACATTGAGGTTTAAATCTTGCAATACTTGTCGCTTACCGTAAGATTTATTTAAGTTCTTAATATTTAGCATTTTATAATCTTCTTTCCACAACTAACATTCTTTGATAAGCTAACCAACCACCTATCACCATAACTACAGCAAAAATTAATAAAAAATTAAAATTTGAGCTTATTTTATCAATAGATTCTCCTCTAGATGACACAGCAACAAGCGCCTCATTCATGTGATATATGGGATTAAATCTAGCTATATTTATCAATGTTTTAGGAAACAATGCAGTTGGTAAAAATGCCCCACCTAGAATTAACAAAGGAACTCCAAAAGCCGCCACCAAAGAATTGACATCTTCAATACGTCTAGCTAATTGTGTACCTAAAATAAAACCCAAACCAACATAAGCCGCAATACTCAGAAAAATAATGCTTAATCCTAATAAAATTGCACCCTTGAAAGTCGCCCCCCAAAAAGCAGCGATCGCATAAATTAATAAAGTCTGACCAATACCAATGCAACTATGCGCCAGGAAAATTCCCAAAAAATAAGACGTACCACTCAAGGGAGAAAGAAAAAGGCGTTTGAGGGTTTTTTGTTCTCTTTCCGCTACCACAGTGGACACAGTACCACCCAAGCAACTAAAAAATAGTGCAGCACCCACTAACGTTGAAGGTGCTGCATAGGAAAAAGCATCATCCATTGGTAGTTCCGCCCGTTCTGCTAAGATAAATCCGCTTAGAATTAGCACAGAAATCGGGAAGATACACCAAAAGATTAAACTGCGTCTACGGCGTAACAGTTCAATTAAAATACGTTTGCTAACAGCGATCGTTTCACGCCAATATTTCATAATTAAGAAGCAGGGAGAGGAAGTAGGGGAGCAGGGAGCAGGGAGCAGGGGAAGACAACAAATATTATCTGAGTAAATTGGATAATTTATTCTCTGGAAGTTCCTAATATTTGCTCTCACCCATTGAATATTTTATTTTCTGGAAGTCTATTAGCAACTAACAACTTAAAACCTTTGACCAGTGGTAATTTCAAATCTGACTTCTCCTTGGTCACTAACTCCCAAGTCGCCGCGAAATAACCCGAAAGGAGAGTTCAGGCGGACTCCCAAGCCGTAACCAAAACCGCTTCCGGGTTTGTCTCTGACTACGCCTGGTTCCCCGATGACTGTTTTACCAGACCCGAAATCTGAGGCGAAATCGGTAAATAAAACTCCGCCAATTGACTCGACAATGGGAAAGCGATACTCCACAGAAGCTAAACCATAACTGCGACCACTGGCGAGTTTTCCGGAACCGTAACCACGAACAGAATTTAAACCACCTAGATTAAACGCATCAGCTGGGGGAAAATCTCCAAAAATTGTGCCAAGTTGTAAATTTACAGCCAACATTTCTGGATTATCTGTAAGATTTGGATTACCTATCCAGGTGACTGGTAGATACTGAATATAGTTTCCTTGGAGGCGATGACTGAAAATATTGCCCAGTCCTAAGGGTATGGCTTGTTCAGTGCTGAGAGTGAGAATTGATCCTTGAGTGGGATTGAAGCGACTGTCTCGTAAATCTCTAGTCACAGACAAGGATAATGTATATAGGTCATCAATTCCCTGACCACTCACAGAAAGGGGATTACCTAATTCATCAACCTGGACAACGTTATAGTCTTTGTTACGTAAACTAATCCTGGCATAGTTAAGGGCTAAAGCTGCGTCCCATTCCTCAAAGGAACGTAATAACGCCACAGAACCGCCAAATCTACCTTCCCTGGTTCTGTCACCGTTGGCTAGTCTAATCTCATCATCAAATGTACGGGATATTTGGCGATCGCGGAAAGCCGTAACTCTGTAACCCAGGCGTTCTGGTTCTCCTAAACGATAAGGACTAGTAAATCGGCTATTAAATTGAATATCTTTACCACTAAGTTGCACGGTTGTAGCTAGTTGGTCATTCAAACCACTAATGTTGCTATCCCCGTAACGTACCTGACCATATAAACCGATATCACTATTACTACCTACGCCATAATTCCAAGTAGGAAAGCGACGTTCGTTAATGTCATAAACAATACTGACACCAAAAGGATTTTCCTCACGGTAAGCCCTGACATAATTGAAAGACTCTAATTTTTCCAACCTCCGCAAATCCGCTTGTAGTGCTTCATCGCGGAATATTTGCCCAGGCTGTAACTTTAACAAACCCAGAATAAAATCTTTTTGAGTGCGTCCTCTAATCGGTTGTCCCTGGTTATCAACTGACTGATTGTTGTCATTAATAAACCGAATTTGGATATCCTGAACAATTTTTTGGGAAAATTCATCTGTTTCGGGAACACCTACATAATTGCCATATTTGGCGTATCCATCGATCACCACACCATCAGATGCAGTGTTCGCCAGCACTGGCTGATGTTGTCCATTTACGAACAGCCCTATAAGTAAAAACCCAACTATTGGAACACGCATTTTGGCAACCAATTAGTGCTATTAATTTTGCCTTATTTCATGGGTGTAAGCAACTGTTGAGGAGTAATGAGTAAGAAATATAGTTCTTGCGTTGGTTTTATGGTGGAGGATTAAAATAGCAGTTTTATAGAAAGGCTCAAAAACTTAAAACCTAGTTACAGCAATAAATTGAGTCTATCTTTATGTTTTATTTATTATTCTGTTCTATAAAATGAACTGAAGAACCAAAAATATTTACTCCTTACTCATTACTCACTCATTACTCCTTACTCATTACTCATTACTCTTGTATATTTTCACCAGATCATTATTCAAGGTATGAATGTCATAGTGGGTTTCCACATACTTTCGTCCAGCTTCTCCCATTGCTTGCCAGATTGAGGGATGATCAATCAAGTATTGTAGTTTTTCTGCCAAGGCATCAGCATCTCGTTCTGCTACTAGAAAGCCGGATATGCCATCTTCTACCACTTCCGGAATGCCTCCGTGGAATGTACTGACTACAGGTAAACCCATTGCTGCGGCTTCTTTGATGGTGTTTACTGGTGCATCTTGGTTGCCATCTGCGGCTGTGACGTTTGGTGATAGAAAGATATGGGAACGATCAAGTATGTTAATCAATTCTTGTTGCTGCATCCAACCCAAAAGCTTGACTGATTTGTCTACGTTTAATGAGTCAATGAGTTGTTGAAGATTTTTGTGGAGGGGGCCATCACCTACTACATAATATTCAACGGAGGCTCCAGCCGCAATTAATTTAGCGATCGCCCGAATCCCATATTCTACCCCTTTCTTTTCGGTTAACCTTCCTGTGGTGACAATGCGAATCGGTTCTCCTGCTATGGGATGGCGTGGTTTGAAGATAAAGCGATCGCCATCAATACCTGAACGTAAAACGGTGATTTTCTCTGGAGGACATCCCAACTTTAACAAGCGATCGCGGAAAAAATCGCAGTTGGGTAAGAATTGATCTCCATCGGCAAATATCTGACGATGAATGGACTCACTCACCTCTTCCATGTAAGCACTGATGTCGTGTCCCCGACATGATACTACTAGTTTGGCATTGGCTGTTCCCACTTTAGGCAGGGCGACGGCTCCAATAAAGGTTAAGGTGGCAAATTGACAGTGAATCACATCATAGGAACCCTTATCCAACAAGGGAATCACCGCATAAAGCAGTTTTAAGGATGTGGCTTGCCACCCATACTTAAAACCATTGAGCGATCGCATCAATGTTAAGGGTGCTTTATAAAAATTGGTGAGTAATAACCACAGTCCTAAAACAATCCGCCAGATGCGATTTGTGGGGGGGGTTTGGGCATAGAAGGTATGTTCTAGGAGGTGGTATTTAGTCACATCCGAGTGCATCTTCTCAGTATTTTTCGGGTCAGGACTGTAGGTGGTAAAAATGTCTACTTCATGCCCTAGATCAATCAATCCAGTTGCCTGATTGAGAATAAAAGTTTCCGATAACATGGGAAACTGATTGACGATAAATGCAACTTTCATTGGGATATGGATTTGATGTGGGTATTAATTGGCTCAGGTAATTGCATTTTGGCGCGTTGACGGGTGTAGCGATCGCTCCAATAGCGGTTAAAGATGCGGTCTGCTTTTTCCAACACTTTTTCTAACCAAGGGTTAGGTTTGCCAAAGTTCAAACGGCGTACAATTGGCTTCACCACCCAAATATGTCGCCGCCAACCCAAGCGATTCCGGCGCATTTTGAAAAAAGCTGAGTCATCGCTTAAATTCCATTTTTCCTGCAAATGAGTCAGGCTATCCATTTCCCAGCCATCACTCCACCGCAGCAGGTAATAAGGAATGTCATATACTTCCATCGGTGGCCCTGGTACATAAGTGACAACTGAATCAGGTTCAAAATAAATTGTGCCACCGACCTGTGTCACCAACATACAAAAATCGATGTGTTCACGGGTATTAAGTAATCCTTCATCCAAAAGCCCCACTTGTGCAAACACATCGGTGCGAGCTAACATACAGTGAAATTCTGCTAGTCCTGTCTGCATCCGATGGAGGCGATCGCGCACGTTTTCTAGCTTCTTCTCAGCGTAATATTGCTTTTCCCGAATCCGCCGCTTTACTTGTCCATCTTTTTGAGATTCCAGAATGTGAGCCAATCCCCCGGCACAGTGGACTTTACTATGTAAGGGCAAACTAATACAAGTTAAGGGGCCGACGATGGCTGCTTTGGTATCATCGGCACACTCCAACAATTTTTCTAACCACTGGGGTGACACAATTACATCATTATCTACAAATACGGTGTATTCAGTGTCAACCTGACTCACACCAATGTTTCTGGCCAGATTTGGCGACAGGTATTCCTCAGTGCGAATCAGTTTAAACCCTTTTGCTTGGGATTGTGCTTCCAAATAACGGCGAATTTTGGTTGGTGAACCCCCATCAACGTACACCAGTTTAAAGGGACAGGTGGTGTATTCATAAATACTTTCTAATGATTTTTGGGCGTAGCTAAACCGTTCTCTGGGAACCACCACAATTGTCACGTTGGGTTCTTTGGTGTCGGTGTTTGGTTTGATGGTATTTTCGATTGCAACCATAATATTAGTTTGATCCTCCTTAGACTATGTTGGACAATAAATTTCTCACCGATTGACCGGCGGCTGACCAATCAAATCGTGTTTGATATTCGTGAAAAGCTGATAATGCTAAAGATTTGTATGTGGAATAGTGGGAAAATATATCTTCAATGTAGGTGCAGTATTCTTGCGGGTTAGCATCAGGTGAGAAGGTTTTGCCATTTATCCCATCGCGGATGATGGTAGCAATTCCCCCTGCATTGGTAGCGAGACAGGGAACACCAAAGGAATTGGCTTCACAAAAAACATTGCCATAGGTTTCTGCTTGGGACGGCACAATTAAAAAGTGAGATTCGGCAATCAAGCTGTTAAATTTAGCTAGTCCGGCTGGTGTTGATTTATTAATGAAACCCAGGGGTTTGACAAAATCAGGGAGTGGATATTCGTTTTCTGGGGGCTGACAACCTACTATAATTAATTCCACATCCAAGCCATTTTCTTGGAGTTGCTTGGCAACATTTAGAGCAATGGTTCCACCTTTCCTCACCCAATCAACGCCAATGAATAGGAGTTTACAGGTTTGTTGGGAGCGTGCATTGACTAGTGATTGAATGTCTGCAAGGGTGCGATCGCATTCGATATTTGCGCCAAAAGGCACTACCTCCACCTTAGCTGGATCAACTTGGTAGTTTTTGATGGCAATATCTGCTGCCCATTTTGATGGGAAAATGACTAACTGACATTTATGCAGTGTCAACCGATCCATTGTGGTGAGATGGTTGATTGTTTCTCTACACAAGTGGCTAAAATCGGTGTAACCATCAAATAGCCCAGCGTAGGGGGTATCTGTCCAAAGGACTAGGGGGCGATCGCACTCCAAATAAGCTAGTAAATTAATTTCTGGAGCCATCACCACATCTGATTTTACATTAGATAGGCGCTGTTTGATTTGAGCAGCATAATTCTGACTCACTGATGGTTCTGCCCAGGCAATGTATCTCTGCTGTAAAATATAACGATAAAATCGCCATTTCAATTTAGAGATGAGGGCTGATTTTCGAGATAAAGGACAAAGGTACTGCACCGTTGTTTGCTCATCTACCAGCGACTTAGCAGCATAAAAACATCGCCCCCGATGCCCTACGGCTTTGGGATGATGGCTGTTCCGTTCCGTCGGATTTAAAATATCAAAATCTGTAATATAAGTAATTTTCATAAATATTAAAAAAGCCCGATAAACGGACTGATAAATCTGCCCAATCGTGATTCAAATTCACAGGCTTTAGCAATATCATCTGCAAATTGTTGGCGATATTTGAGATAATAAATTAAGGCTTTATATCCATCAGATATTACATAAAATGGCAGTAAAATAAATATTAAATGTCGTTGTGAATTTTGCAATCTCGCTATTCTTAAGGCATGGTTTGATAGACCAGATGTGCGGGCAACTTTTAATAAATAGTTGCGTTCTAAACGTCGGGAGGGGATATGATGCCATATTTCCATTTGGGGATTATGCCAAACTTCCCAATCACTATTTTGGATATAGTACATCATCTCTAAATCTTCACAGGCTCCTAACATTGTTTTACCTGCTTCATCCCTACCCGCTAATAACAATTGCTCAGGGATACAATCTTGCCAAGCTTGCTGGCGAATTACACAACCTGGAGCGATGGGAACTTTACGAGGCTTGGCTGAACGGTGATATTGGAAGGCTTGATTACCCCGATTGAGGATAGCTAACATAATTTTGATGCTATCAAAATAATCAGGTGGTGGCTCATCTAAACGAGCGTGAATGATCCCCCCATAAGCACCCGCCTGGGGATGTTCTTGACCAAATTGGTAAGCTGCAAATACCCACGTTTGTGAGGGTAAATTATCATCATCTAAGAACCCTATCAGGTCTTGACTTTGAGCCATCTGCACGGCTTTTTGCCGAGCATAGGTAGTTCCCTGTCTACCCTCAAACACATACCGTAGTTGGCAATCTTGTCGCCAATGCTGGGCATAATCCATCACTACATCTTTAGTGTTGTCGTTACTGTTGTTATCGACTACCAAAACTTCCCATTTAATACCTGTCAGGATTTGACACTGCAAACAATCAAGAACAGCAGGTAGACGATCCGCCCCGTTGTATGTACAGATTGCTACACTAAAGTCTATGGAGCCGATTTCAGATTGTTCAACCATAGTAATTAGTACAGATTTTAACGAGTCGAGAGGTTTTTCTGGGAACGCTGCTGTTTACGAAAATACTCCTTGATATATTCCGCCCAGATGTAAGAAGGACTTAGTAGACTACCAATGAATAGTTCTAGTTCACAGGCTGCAATCAGATCACTCTTGACCTTCCCCCGATATCTGTATAAATGAACGACAATTTTACGCATATCATTCAAAACATACAACCAAAACATTAGAGGCGCTTGCCAAAGCTTAACACTCAACATCCGTGTATGATAACGACTCAATCCAATACCGCGAGATAGATTAATTAAATAATCTTTGTTTAACCGCCAATGAGGGATTTGGTGAGCTATTTGCATCTGTGGATTATACCAAATTTCCCATCCGCCTCGTTGTATATGTAACAGTGCTTCTAAGTCTTCACCAGGTAAATAGGGTTCACGAACTCGACCTTGGAGAAAACATCGTTTCGGGACATTCTCTAACCAAGCTTGCTTTCGCACCACTAACCCAGCGCCAGGGGGAAGTACCTTTTTTTTGGGTTCATAGAGAAGCACTTTCGATCCTTGATCTGTTAGCGCTAATAGAGAAGCTATGCGTTGGAAATTATCTGGAGGTGGAATCTCAAATTCACCATGAATTTGGCTACCATAAGCACCTGCGCGGGGATGAGTTTGAGCGAATAAATATGCACTAGCAACCCATGTTTGACAGGGAATGTTGTCATCATCTAAAAAGCCAATTAACTCTCCCCTAGCTTCTGTAACAGCGTGTTGACGAGCGATCGCTAATCCTTGTTCTGGTTCAAAACTATACCGTAATTCCCTTTGATTAAACCAAGCATTTCGATACTGCTGAATTACTTGTTTCGTTTCATCCGTACTGTTGTTATCAACTACAAGCACTTCCCAATAAATATCTTCTGTCCCGACTTGATTTTGCAGTCGATTGAGAACATGGGGAAGGCGTTCTGCGCCATTATAGGTGCATATAACTACAGTAAATTTGTTGATCATATTTTCTCGATGACATGAAATAAAAGCAATCAATTAATGCTTGGTTTGTCAAACGCAGTTACACGTGCCAATGAGATACTCCGCGTAGCTGATCTCTCCGCAGAAGCACAATACAAACCTTTAATTATTGCCACTTACCTACTTATCTCTTTATCTCTCTTGTTAGTTTGCTGGACAAATTGTTAAAATTTTAAAATCTTGGTATTAAGAATAAATTAAGAGAAAGTTATGAATTGCGTGATAACAGAATGGTAAAGCAATCAACGAATTTTGAATTTGTTTCACCAACAAGGAGGAGTCACTGCGTTGGGCTGTTCTGCGGACTTATTCGCTCTTAGCGTTGAGGCATATAGTTTGTTTGTTTCACCGCAGGAGTACTAAAAAAAATCTAAAATTGGCACGGTCAAGATAACATAGAAAAGCTTTACAGGCAGCTAAAAAATGCAGAATTCATTGGTATTTTTGGTCTGCCAAATGTCACGCGACAGTTAAGTGAAGAAATGTCAGTCTACACTTTTCTGCGGAACACTACGGCTACGCGATCGCTTTGTACATTCGACAAATAATTATGTCAATCTACTTAATTATTTTTATCTCTATCTTTTGGTGTTCCCATAACTTCATGATGGGGAATGCTATTACTGCAATAATTCTTGTATTTGGTCTGAATGTAATTGTTCCACATTACTCAACACTACTGCTGCACCTGCTGTTATTAGTGTTTGTGCATAATCTTCTTGACGGGCTGCTGTTTCTTGGACATGAGGCGGTAAGATACCTACCCCAATCCAAGTGCGGTGAGGCTTGAGTTCTCTAGCCTTGCTGACTGTATACATATCCGCCACAGTATCCCCGACGTAGAGAACTACTGATGTCCCTTCTACACCATTTTCTAACTGGCTAACAGTGGCGAAAAGCCCGGTGGGATCTGGTTTACCTGGCGCATCTTCCATTGCAATCAATACTGGAGAAGATAAACCTAAGCGTTGTGTTAAAACATAGTTAGCAGAACCACGAGTAGCACCACTAAAAAATCCCCAAGCAATACCTGCTTGTGTAAGTTCGTCTAAATAACTTGGTTGTAATAATAACGGTTCATCACAGATATATCCCGTCCAATTGTCTGGGTCTGGGCCGCGATAACGGGATTGAAAAAAGGTCACAATAGTTTTGTAGTCTAGTTGCAATTGTTCAGGAGACTTTCCTTGAGCCACAAAGTAGCGGTAAATTAATTCCTGAGAAGCTTCCCAATCGTTATTCCAAATACCTTCAGATTTTAGTTGGTCAATTTCTATAGAGGTGGGACGATAGGCGTTGTTTGTAAAGTACTCTACCGTATCTGCCAGCGCCCGACGATAAGAATTGCCAACATCGCGGATAACTCCATCTATATCAAATACTGCGATCGCTTTTGTCGTCATGGGAATAAGTATTGGGTAACGAGGATTGGGTAAGGGGTATGAGTCTTTTTCCCAGTTTCACTTAGTACCCAGTCCCGATCTTTTACGTAATTATCCCATTTCTTGAGAATATTTAATATTGTGGATTTAAGCGATAGCCCATGCCATATACTGTCCTAATCCAATCCCCTGCATCTATTTGCTGTAAACGCTGCCTTAATTTGCGTATTAGTACAGTTAAAGCATTGCTTTCTGGTTCCATACCCCACTCCCATAGGGCTTCTTCTATCTGGTTGCGAGATAAAACCTGATTGGGGTGACGCATCAGGTATTCTAGTAGTCGTGCTTCACGCGGAGATAGTTCTACTTTGACTTGTTCTCGTTCTACAGTTAAATATGCTAGATGCAATTGTAAATCTGCAACACGCAAGCTCTCCCCTTGCCAATTGGGAACTCTCCTTCCTAAAGCACGTACCCGCGCCAAGAGTTCCACTAAGTCTGCGGGTTTGACGATATAATCATCTGCGCCTGCATCTAAGCCCATGACTTTATCATGAGTGGTATCTTTAGCAGTTAGCATCAATACAGGGGCGGTTTTACCAGAGCAACGATACTGGCGACATAGACTTAAACCGCTCATTGTCGGTAACATCCAGTCCAAAATCAATAGATCGTAATCTTTTTGGGAAATCAACCACTCTGCAATTTCCCCATCTTCCGCCGCATCTACAATATAGCCAGCTTCCGATAGGATACCTTGTAATGGCTCTAATTGTTCAATGTCGTCTTCTACTAGTAAGATCCGCATAAAATTTTTTGGGGTAAAATAGGCAGACCTTTCTCGATCAGAAAAAGCTAATCTATTTTTGTGTCTGTCATCATTACTATCTCAATTTAAGATTTTGAAGTATTCGACCATGAGACATATTATGTATCTGCCAAGAGATAGTTTTTAGGACTGCCAAAATTGCAGGGATAAGACCAGTGAGTATTATCAATAAACGCAGCAATTCTCCACTATGCCTGATTTACGTCCACAAATTTTACTAATTATTCTCTCCCTGTTGCTAGTCGGAATTTCCTTTTGGGCTGGTAGTGATTTGTTGACAAAACAGTTATTAGCTCTATCTTACAGGACGGTAGATAAATTACAAGCTGATCAACTAACACAAGTGCTAATAAATATGAATTTTACGGTGATTGATACGCAAATACAGCAAGAGCAAAAATTTACTCAAGTTAATATTAAAATCGGTGATTCTGTGCTTAAAAGAATAGAATTGGAATTTCCTGATGCTAATGTTCCAGAAGTGGCGATCGCTAAAACATTTGGATTATATCCTCAACTAAAAAAATTAGAACCTAATCAACCAATACAAGTAACAATTCCTGTAACATTGAAAGTGATTAAAGCTGAAATTGAAAAAGAACAAGGTTTAACATTTGTTGAAGTAATAACTGCTAATAACTCGCTGAAAAAGTTGAATTTTGTGTTTCCAGTCACTGAGATAAGTATGGTAGAAACATTGGCTGCTCAGATATTAAATTTATCTTCGGAAGATGTCAGAAAATTAATACGTTA
This sequence comes from Anabaena subtropica FACHB-260, assembly GCF_014697105.1. Classification (GTDB taxonomy): domain Bacteria; phylum Cyanobacteriota; class Cyanobacteriia; order Cyanobacteriales; family Nostocaceae; genus Trichormus; species Trichormus subtropicus. The sequence goes on from NZ_JACJRF010000035.1 coordinate 34,561, forward strand.
TCAAGTGAGAAAATTATAAATATTGGATACTGAGAGATTAGGCAGCAAAAGTTGAAATAGGAGCAACCCTTGGGGCGCAAAATCATACCGAGCTAGCAAAAAAAATTAATAAGCCGACTGCTTATCTGCTGTCGGCTTGGCAAATTCACTTAAGAATGGTGTTAATTCATCCTTGATTCATTCTTTGCGATGGTGGTAAAACTACTTTCTTCGCTAAACCCAAAGTTTGCAACAGTTTAATACTCCACCAAGTGACATCAATTTCCCACCATTGGAACCCAGCTTTTGCTACATTGGGGTAAGTATGATGGTTGTTGTGCCAACCTTCGCCGTAAGTAACGATAGATACCCACCACAAATTACGAGCATCATCGTCAGCATCAAAGGTGCGATAACCCCACATATGGGTTGCAGAGTTGACAAACCAAGTGGAGTGCCATAGTAACACTGCTCTCAGAATTACACCATAAATCACAAAAGACCATCCTCCCACGGCGTAAAGCAGCAATGCTAAAGGAATTTGCATCAACAGGAAGTAACGATCTAACCAACGATAGAAAGGTTGTCTTGCTAAATCAGGCGCATACTTTTGATAGATTTCATAGTCAAAAAATTCAGACCGGGGATATAGAATCCACTGCATATGGCTCCACCAAAATCCCCGCTTGGAAGAATAAGGATCTAGATTGACATCTTCGGTGTAAGCGTGATGCTGGCGGTGTCCCCCAATCCAAAAAATCGGCCCTCCTTGCATAGCTAATGCTCCGATAATGGCGATCGCATATTCCAACCATTTGGGTACTTGAAAACTCTTGTGACTAAGTAATCTGTGATACCCAAGGCAAATGCCAATGCTGCCAAACAACCAGTGGAGAAACAACAGCAAACCCAATGCTAACCAGGAAAAAAACCAAGGAGCCAACAAAGCTAGAGCGTGAACGGTTGTAAAAAACGCCACATTTGACCAGCTGAGGCGCAATGACTTCTTCCCCTCAGGGGCAATTGCCAGATGTTTTACGGTCATAAAAATTCCTAATTAATAGATCAGGTTGCGATTTGCTCTTGTACCTGGTGCATCATACCAATTCAAAATACCCTGCGGGAAGCAAGCTACAAAATTATCGGGCATCAGATTTAATCAGGATTGCTGGTTTTGCTTCTGGTGCTTGATTTTGCAGAATTGATATGACTCATATAGACCTATGCGTTACAGTAAATTAGAGCAAGTATCACTTACATTTGATATCCTAGCACTTCTCTTTTTTCTATGCAAGTAGCACTTGCATTTTGTCTATGGCCACTCAACCTCTTTCAACTCGCAAACGCTTGATTCAAGCTGCATTAGAGTTATTTACTGCTCAGGGAGTCAGTGCCACTACCACCCGCCAAATTGCTGAAAAAGCAGCAGTTAATGAAGTGACCTTGTTCCGCAATTTTGGTAATAAACATGGACTGCTTTTGGCTGTTTTAGAAGAATCAGCCGCTTTTACAAATTTAGGTGAATCTCTCGTACAACGGGCAACACCTCCAGGCAATGTTTACCAAGCCTTAAAAGACTATGCAAGTGATAGCTTACAGGCTTTGGAAAGAGTGCCAGAGTTAGTTAGGTCTGTAGTCGGTGAAGCCGACCAATTTCCGGCAGAGAATCGCCGTGCTTTGGGACGGGGACTAACGGAAGCTAACCGCTATGTAGCCCAATATCTGGCCACTGTAATTCAACAGGGAGACTTAAACACCTATCTACCCGCAGAAAAATTAGCTAGTTTACTCAATGGGATGATTTTGGGATATGCCGTCATCGAATTCACCAGCGAATTTCATCAATTGTGGGAAAGTAGGGATGATTTTCTGGAAAATTTGGTGGAGTTATTTCTGCACGGGGCGATGTCACCCGCAACCAATATAGAAAGAAAAGTTATTACTCAAGAAGTAGCTGATTTACCTGCTGCATTAGTTCACGAAATCCTCCGACAAGCTAGAAAGTCAGGAGTACAAGATTATGCAATTGCATACGTTTTATTTGCTGCTGGTTTATCTGCGACAGAAATAGTTAATTTACAACGCAATCAGCAAATCTACGACTCTCACGGACACTTTCTACAAATTATCATCCCCAGATTTGTCCGCCAAGTCCCCGTCAATCAGTGGATTTTGGGTAAACGCTATGGTTCTTACACCGACAATCCTTTAACTAAATGGCTGAAAAGTCGTAAAGATAATTATGCTGCCATGTTTATCAATACAGCAGGTGAGCCAATTTCTGAATCTGAAGTTTTAGCATATTGGCAAGCATGGACTCAAGCCTTATTAACTCCCCAGGGAAAACTACCGGAAATCAACCAAGCACAACATACCTGGCGTGTAGAAATGTTAATGCGGGGGATGAGTCTAGAAAATTTAAGCATCATCACAGCTTGCGATCGCACTCAGTTACAACTCTACGCCCACAGGGCTAAGGAAAAAGCGGCTCTTGAACAAGCAACTCGTTTGGATCAAAAACCAGGCTAAGGACTAGAGAAAAGTGATTTTTAATACTTTTATATGAATAATCACCTGTGAGTATCTATCTTGGAGTGGTGGTTTTACAGGTGTGTTAACTGGGAAACTTTCCGAAAACTGCTGCTTGCTTGAAGAAGGGTATAGGGAGGTGTGGGAAGAAACCTTTTTTCTGTTTGATTGTGGGCTTTTCCCATGATTCGCTGATTTTATGTTGTGCAGATTTTTTGTTGAGAAAATTCACAACATTTTATGTGAATAATAAATGTTAATAAAGCAGAATATAAGTTTACGAAAATTCATTTTGTTAAATTACAAACCGCACACCAAAGCCGTAACCAAGCAGAGGCAAATTCCATGAGACGAAAAATGAACAAAGTCTTAAACCAGTCTGGGGTCATTCCTTACAGAGAGAGAAATGGCAGAATTGAGATATTGTTGATTACAACGCGCGATCGCCAAACTTGGGTAATTCCCAAAGGTGGGATCGTCAATGGTATGACTCCTCCTGCGTCAGCCGCCAAGGAAGCTTGGGAAGAGGCCGGAGTAATTGGGCAAGTAGATGTTAATGAACTGGGTACTTATAAGTATCGTAAACGAGGTAAGATTTACCGAGTTAAAATGTATTTATTACCAGTGGAAATAGTAAGTAATAGTTATCCAGAAGCAAGTACTAGATATCGACGTTGGCTAGATGCAACTCTAGCTATCAAGTTGATTAAGAAAAGTTCTCTCAAACGGATATTAAAAGGATTTCTCGAAACAAGATTACACTCTTGTGCTTCGTCTCTTTAATCACGTCAAGTCCATACCTCAAGTACTGGAAATGGGGATGAGCCAAAAACAAGTTGCACAAGTACTAAGGTTGACCATAGCGGAAGGGAGATGAGGAAGTAAATTAATCAAAATTCAAAATACCCTATGGGTAGACTTACGCCTGCCTAGCAAAGGCTGCGCCCACAAAATTCAAAAATAACTCAGGACTTATCACTCATCAACACGAAACTGTTACTTTAATGCTATGCTACTTACCCGTTATCATTTGAGTATTTTATAGCTTTGTTCCCATTACTTTGTATTTTCCAGTAACTAGAATGGGAGCGAAACTGTTGTAAATGTGGCGACTATCTTAAGATAGGGTCGGTGTGACGGATTGTACTTACCTGGAAAATAAAATACTGGTGTCGGAAATAATTCTGTAGCATTTGTAATATTTTTATGACTTCTCGGATTCGTTTTTTGATGTGTCCTCCTGACCACTATGATGTGGACTATGTGATTAACCCTTGGATGGAAGGGAATATTCACAAATCATCACGCGATCGCGCCGTGGAACAGTGGCAGGGATTACACCAAATCCTTAAAGAACACGCCATTGTAGATTTAGTTACACCTCAAAAGGGTTGGCCTGATTTAGTTTTTACAGCCAATGCTGGTTTAGTCTTGGGTAACAATGTGGTATTGAGTCGCTTTTTACACAAAGAGCGTCAGGGAGAAGAACCATACTTCAAAGAATGGTTTGAAAGCAATGGTTACACAGTTTATGAACTACCTAAAGACTTACCATTTGAGGGCGCAGGCGATGCGCTTCTAGATCGAGAAGGGCGTTGGTTATGGGCGGGTTATGGTTTCCGTTCCGAATTAGATTCTCATCCATATTTGGCTAAATGGCTGGATATTGAAGTATTATCACTGCGATTAATTGATGAGCGTTTCTATCATTTAGATACCTGTTTTTGTCCCTTAGCTAACGGCTATTTACTCTACTATCCTGGTGCATTTGATTCCTACTCAAATCGCTTAATTGAGATGCGAGTAGCAGCCGAAAAGCGCATAGCAATTTCTGAAGCCGATGCTGTGAATTTTGCCTGTAATACGGTGAATGTGGAAAGCATCGTCATTATGAACAAAGCCAGTAATGCGTTAAAGCAGCGCTTGGCCGATTTGGATTTCCGTGTGTTGGAAACGCCACTCACCGAATTTCTCAAAGCAGGCGGTGCGGCCAAATGTCTTACCTTGCGGGTGACAGAACCCGTCAGATCAGAAGTTCACGCTAACGTATCAGTTGAAAGCCGAATTATTCGTCTAGAAGGGCATTTACTAGATTCTGGTTTGATTAATCGCGCCTTGGATATGATTGTCGATACTGGCGGTAGTTTCCAAGTATTGAATTTCAACTTGGGAGAACAACGCCAAAGCACATCCGCCGCCGAGGTGAAGGTTTCCGCACCTTCCCACGAGGTAATGGAAGAAATCATCTCTCTGTTGATTGATTTGGGTGCTGTAGACTTGCCCCAAGATGAGCGTGATGCCAAACTAGAGCCTGTAGTGCAGAATGGTGTAGCCCCTGATGATTTCTATGTGAGTACGATTTATCCTACCGAAGTCCGAATTGATGGGCAGTGGATCAAAGTAGAAAATCAACGCATGGACGGCGCGATCGCTATTACCCAAACCGCCAATGGTCTAGTAGCAAGGTGTAAAATCTTACGTGACTTAGAAGTAGGCGAACGGGTAGTTGTAGACGTGCTAGGTATCCGCACCATCCGCAAAACAGAATCACGGGAACAACGCAATACCCAAGAATTTAGCTTTATGTCCTCTGGAGTTTCCAGCGAAAGGCGGGTGGAATTAGTTGTTGAGCAAGTTGCTTGGGAATTGCGAAAAATTCGGGATGCTGGCGGTAAAGTAGTTGTTACAGCCGGGCCTGTGGTAATTCATACTGGTGGTGGCGAACACCTATCTCAACTGATTCGGGAAGGTTACGTACAAGCGTTACTTGGGGGAAATGCGATCGCTGTCCACGACATCGAACAAAATATGATGGGTACATCCCTTGGTGTGGACATGAAGCGTGGTGTCGCCGTCCGTGGTGGACACCGCCATCACCTGAAGGTAATTAATACCATCCGCCGTTATGGCAGTATAGCCAAAGCTGTGGAAGCAGGGATAATTCCTAGCGGTGTCATGTATGAATGCGTCCACAATCAAGTTCCCTTTGTCCTGGCTGGTTCGATTCGGGATGATGGGCCTTTACCAGATACCCAAATGGACTTAATTAAAGCACAGGAGGAATACGCCAAAAACCTGGAAGGCGCGGAGATGATTCTGATGCTGTCATCAATGCTGCACTCGATTGGTGTGGGGAATATGACCCCCGCAGGCGTGAAAATGGTCTGTGTAGATATTAACCCAGCTGTTGTGACAAAATTGAGCGATCGCGGTTCAGTTGAATCAGTAGGCGTAGTCACAGACGTGGGATTATTCCTCAGTTTGTTGATTCAACAGCTTGATAAGTTGACAAGTCCTTATCGTGCAGTGGTAGGTTAGGAAAAGTTTCACGCAAAGAAACAGCACAAAAAAGATAACAGTAGGGTGGACAATGTCCACCCTACTGCTTTCGAGATTAATTCGTTTAATTATTAGTTTAGATGTGGGAAATCAGAAGTGTTGAATGTTAAGATGCTTAAAATGAATACCCATTTTAAGGTAGTTAAATTTCATAATATTACCTCAATCAAGTATTAAGAATAGCTAAACAAAGCAGTCTCAATAGGAATTAGCTTGTGAAAAACAAGCATGATAAACAATAATATTGAATGTGAACATGAAACCAGTACCTGACAATACCAAAAAATAGGAAAAGATAGAAAAGTAACTTTTATGCAACAAACTGTTTCCACAAATCAGTTACAGCGTTTCAAGAATATTAAATTAGTTAGTTTCATTGCTGACTTCATGCTAGTGGGAATGGTCTTCGGCCCTCCCATAGCTCCCTTTCTCGCTGCGTCTGGTGTATGGTTGCTTGGGGGTATTGCGGACATTATTTACTTCATGGGTAATCATGTATGTCCCCAACCAGATATGGGTTTAGATTTAGCATCCCCATTTCTCATGGCTGTTTGTATGCGTTGTTATGGTACCGTTACAGGATTGCTAATCACTCGCCTACTTTATGCTGTAACCGGTGGTAAAGGCGTTTACTGGCTCAGTCAGTATGGTTGGAATGGTGCAGCCTTAGCCAGTGTGTTGATGATGGCTTATCCTTTGGAATTAGCAGCGCAAATTTTTGGTTTGTGGGATTTTAATAATTATTTAGTCACACCCTTTGGGTTAATTACAGGTTTGGCATGGGGGTTATTTGTAATGCCAATTTTACATCGTTAGCAATATGAGTTATTTAGATGTAGATAACCAGTTTGAACTGGAAGATGAAGTTGACTTCCTTTTGGATGGTGAGGATGCAGACATACTCGATTTTTCAATTGAAGTTGAGTCATTGAGTGATGATAGAAACTCTGTAGCAGAAGACAAATTAGTTGAGTTTTTGGATCAGAGATACTTAGAGGACTCAGAATTCAGACTGTCAGGAGAACAAAGACTCAAGCTAGAAAAACGACATTAATTTGCGAATTGCGACATATAACGTGCGAATGTACAACAACAAAAGCGGGCGATGGGACTCGAACCCACGACGTTCACCTTGGGAAGGTGACATTCTACCACTGAATTACACCCGCACATAATATAAAGAATACTGTAACACTATTGTTGCACTGATTCAAAGCAAAGTATTTATACTTATACGATGCCTTGGTGTTTCTCTAACCATAGGCGATCGCTCATATTTGCATCACACAGTTGTTGTATTTAGATCACCGCCACACTGTGAAAAGTTATGGAACATAGATAGTCATGATTGCATAGCCTATTTTCCACCTAAAACAGAAATCTAGTTAGCACAACACCAATACCTGAGTTAAAAAGGATAAATCTGAATTGTCTTACATTCTAATTGGGTCTTTCCTGATTATGTATTTTTGTAAACAACAAAGTGAGAATTGCCATTCTACTTGAGTAACTGATATGTTCAACGCCACAGAAATTTTAATTGATGCTTTTGTTAACCAAATTCGAGAAGGTTACAGTCGGACTTATGGCTGCTTAAAGAATGATTACCAAGACATCATCGCTTGGGCTGGTAGTATGGCTTTGGAAAACATTGCCAATAGTGATGCTCTCTATCACAATGTTGAACACTCTATATTAGTTACTCTTGTAGGGCAAGAAATTTTACGCGGTAAGCACATCCGCGAAGGTGGAGTTTCTAGCGAAGATTGGTTGCACTTTATTATTTCTTTGGTCTGTCATGATATTGGTTATGTGAAAGGAGTCTGCCGACAAGACCAAGAACAGGCCGGTTTATATGCGACTGGAAGTAATGGCAGAATGATTTCTCTAGCCCCTGGGGCTTCTGATGCCAGTCTGACGCCTTATCATGTTGACAGAGCTAAACTATTTATTGATGAGCGTTTTGGCGGACATAAGCTGATAGACGCTGAGGTAATTAAAAGTAATATTGAATGGACTCGTTTTCCTGTACCAACAGCAGAAGACCATCAAGAGACAACTAACTTTGCTGGGTTAGTTCGTGCTGCTGATTTGATTGGGCAATTAAGCGACCCGCGTTATTTGAAAAAAATCACATCTTTATTCTATGAGTTTGAGGAAACTGGTATCAATAAAGTTTTAGGCTACGAAACACCAGCCGACTTACGCAAGAACTATGCCAAGTTTTACTGGAATGGCGTTCATCCCTATATTAAAGATGGACTGCGCTATTTGTCTCTGACACAGCAAGGCAAACAAATTCTGGCTAATCTTTATTCAAATGTGTTTGTCGTAGAACATGAAAAAACTCAAGAAGAACATCTCTACCTAGTTGAGCAACTCCATGCTTAGATATTAGTCATTGGTCACTAGTCATTAGTAACCAGCCAATGACGACTGACAACTGACAACTTACCCTTCTCTTCTGCTTCGGAGACGCTAACGCGAACGAGAGGCTGCGCCAACGGGTGACGCTCGTTCCTCTCTACGAGACGCTGCGCTAACGCCAGTTGCTCATGGGGGAAACCACGCCAGTTCGTACAACGGAGGGAACCTCCCTCCGGATTAACCAGTCCCCAGGGCGCGGGAAACCCGCCTATAGGGCTGGATTCACCGCAACGGACTGGCTCCCCAAGACCGCACTGGCTCACAACTGACAAAAGGCAAATAAACTATGAATTGGTGGCGAAGACTTCAGAATAATCCTTTGGCGAGATTTGGGGCAATTCTGCTGATAATTTTCTATGTAGCAGTGATTGGTGCTGACTTTGTCGCCCCCTATCGACCTTGTGACTCTGCCGATATATCTAGTGGTCGATGTGATTTGCCACCAAACAGTTCGCTGTTACCACCAACGAAAATTTATTGGATTTCAAAAACATCTGGTCAGTTTATAGGCCCCCATATTTATCCGACAACCCAAGGCAACACTGACTTAGAAACAGGCGATCGCCAACTCATTGTAGACTTTAAACAGCCTTCACCAGTGCGCTTGTTTGTTTCTGGACCAGAGTACCGGGTATTTCAGCTAAGTTTACCGCTACCGCCCAAGTGGGAAGAGACTACTATTATCCCTGGTATCCCCTTAAACTGGCATTTATTTGGCGCAGATGGCGAGGCTAGACTAAATATTTTAGGTACGGACGAACAAGGACGCGACCAATTCAGCCGTTTGTTGCATGGTGGACGTATTAGTATGTTTATCGGCCTTATTGGGGTGGCAATTACCTTTCCCCTTGGTTTGCTGATTGGTGGTATTTCTGGTTATTTCGGCGGTTGGACGGACAGCATCATTATGCGTGTAGCAGAAGTTCTGATGACTTTCCCCAGTATTTATCTCCTAGTTACCTTAGGGGCAGTTTTACCAACTGGTTTAAGTAGTAGCCAGAGATTTTTGCTAATTGTGTTAATTACTTCTGTCATTAGCTGGGCTGGTTTAGCAAGGGTAATTCGTGGACAAGTATTGTCAATTAAAGAACGAGAATTTGTCCAAGCCGCAAGAGCTATGGGTGGTAAGCCAATATATATTATTCTGCGCCACGTTTTGCCGCAAACTGCGACTTATGTCATCATCTCTGCTACCTTGGCGGTTCCTAGCTTTATTGGTTCAGAAGCCATACTCAGTCTTATTGGTTTAGGTATTCAACAACCAGACCCGTCTTGGGGTAATATGCTATCTCTAGCCAGCAACGCTTCTATATTAGTGTTACAACCTTGGTTAATTTGGCCGCCAGCCGTGTTAATTATTCTGACAGTGTTAGCTTTTAATTTACTCGGCGATGGGCTAAGAGATGCCCTTGACCCTCGGAGTTTACGCCGCTAGTACTTTTAAAACACAATATATAGTTTTGCCCAGTCCCCAATCCCTAGTTTGATATGTAAAATGGTCAGCGTATCTTGCGCTATGCAGGCGATCGCTCATGACCATCACTAAACGTCAAATGCCTAAATTGGGGCTTTTTGTCAAAAATCCCAGTCTTTCCCAAAAATTAATGCTGATTGGGTTAGCTATTACCCTGTTTTTCATCTTCTTGGCATTCTTTGCCCCTGTAATTCAAAGTTGGGGATGGCTACAAAACCCTAAAGAGTTTCTTTCTAACCCGATTCAAGAAGCACCATCTGCTAAACATTGGTTTGGAACCAGTCGTCTGGGGCATGATGTTTTCTCTCGCACATTGTTTGGCGCTCAAGCTGCGTTGCAAGTAGTGATTTTGGCTACAGCGCTGAGTATGGTAATTGGCGTGCCTTTGGGGATGCTGAGTGGCTATCTAGGGGGTAGGTTAGATAAGGCGCTGCTGTTTTTAATGGATAGTATTTATACGTTGCCAGGATTGCTACTGTCAGTAACACTGGCGTTTGTTGTAGGAAGGGGGATATTAAATGCAGCGATCGCTATTAGTATTGCATACATTCCTCAATACTACCGCGTAGTGCGTAACCACACCGTCAGTGTCAAAACCGAAGTATTTATTGAAGCAGCTCAAGCAATGGGCGCTTCTACTTGGGTTGTGCTTTCTCGATATCTCTTTTTCAATGTTATTCAAAGTGTACCTGTACTTTTCACTCTCAACTCAGCCGATGCAATTTTAGTACTAGGCGGTTTGGGCTTTTTAGGGCTAGGATTACCGGAAGAAGTACCAGAATGGGGACATGATTTAAAACAAGCCCTAGAAGCACTACCAACAGGTATTTGGTGGACTACACTTTTCCCTGGTTTAGCAATGACATTGATGGTAGTAGGGTTATCACTACTCGGAGAAGGGTTGAATGAGTTTGTCAATCCGCGATTACGGGGAGAAAATCGGAAATAGTCATTGGTTATTGGATTATGGACAACTAACAACTGACAACTAACAACTGACAACTGACAACAATTTTCTTATTAATTACTGAGAGATTAGAGTGAAAGATAACATTTCTTTAATAGCTGCTGCTGCTGGTGGGTTTATGCTTTCTGTGGCGTTGGCTGGGATTTTAAGAGGTGCGCCAGTCACAGCTTGGCATGAAATATCTAGTTTTCATTCCAGTATGGTTACAGATTTAAGAGTCACCAACAAAAAAAACGATAACTTAGAATTTTTTGGCTCAGAAACACCAAAAAGCTAATATGCTTTTGTGAAATACTCCAAATGGGGAATTATTGTCAGCTTAGTCAAACAATTTTAGATTTTAGATTATCTTCTCATCCAAAATTGGTAATTTAAAATCTAAAATTCCCAGAGTCAACGCTGATAATTTCTGCTGTGGTGGCTTGGTGTGAGGAATTGAACGTGGGGAATTTTCAAGTAATTGGCATTGACTTGGGGGGAACAGCCATAAAATTGGGGAGATTTAGTCAAGATGGTACTTGTTTACAATCTTTGACTGTGGCGACTCCCCAACCGGCGACACCAGAAGCGGTTTTGTTGGTAATGGTGGATGCGATCACGCAAATTGACCCAGATAATCAAACTATAGCTATAGGTGTGGGTACTCCCGGCCCTGCTGATGCTACAGGACGCATTGCCCAAATCGCTATTAACTTACCGCAATGGGTAAATGTGCCTTTGGCTGATTGGTTAGAGGCAAAAACTAGCAAGCCTACCGTGATTGAAAATGATGCCAATTGTGCTGGAATCGCGGAAGCATGGTTGGGAGCTGGTCGCCACTTCAAAAATTTTATGATGTTAACCTTGGGAACTGGTGTCGGTGGGGCTATTTTTTTAGATGGCAAATTATTTGTCGGACAACGAGGTGCGGCTGGAGAACTAGGATTAATTACACTCCAACCCGATGGCCCAATGTGTCAAAGTGGTAATCAAGGCTCTTTAGAACAACACACCTCAATCAAAGCTATTCGTCGTCGTACTGGTAAAGAACCTGCACAATTAGGTGTACTTGCTCAAGCTGGAGATGCAGAAGCCTTAACATTTTGGCGAGAATATGGTAAGGATTTAGGTATAGGTTTAGCTAGTTTAATTTACGTTTTAACACCAGAAGCGATCGTCCTTGGTGGTGGTGTTAGTGCCAGCTTTGAATTTTTCTCACCAACTCTCAAGGCAGAGATTAACCAGCGAGTCATGCCAACATCTCGCGCAGGTTTACAAATCCTCCCAGCACAATTAGGGAACTCAGCCGGAATGGTAGGCGCGGCAAGATTAGCATGGCAGAAAATAATTCGTAACTAAGAACTAATGACTATGGACTAAGAAAAAGAATACCCCGTAGTCTTTTGAACGTATTGCCAAACTTTTTTATAAGACTCTGGATTACTCACAGGATTGATGATGATGGGGATAGTACCATCGGGTAGCCAAAAGGTTATTCTGCCATTGGTTTCTTGGCAAAAAGAACTAATACAATTGAGGTTGATTACATATTCATTTCTTTCGTAAATGATTTTTACCCAATGGGCATTTTCTACTGCCACGTTTGTCACTTGTTCTAGATATTCCAGAATTTTGTGATAGTCTTCTAAGTTGGTTTGGGGATTAATCACAATCGGAATGGCACTATCGGGCAACCAAAATGTTACCCTGCCGTTCTTTTCGTAACAAAAAGCATTTACGCGGTCAAAATTGATTACATATTCTTTCCTCTCATATAGAATTTTCACCCAGTACGCCACAACAGCTCCTCAAGTCCGAAATTCATGAATGATGCTTACCCTGTATGTTATGAAATCTGTTGACGTTCTCGGTTGATGTTACAAAATGTTAATGCAAAATCCAAAAATTTATTTTGAATTTGGCGGAAAGTGCGGTCTTGGGCAAAGCCCAAGATGAGCAACTTTCCCAGACTAATTTTGAATTGTTAAGACACTTCTACTGGTGTCTGGAAATTAGCGGTAGGATTATTTAATGCGATCGCAGCTTGCACAAAACCTTTAAATAAAGGATGGGGGTTACTGGGACGCGATTGAAATTCTGGATGAAACTGGCAAGAGATAAAAAATGGATGTTGGGGATATTCCACAATTTCCACTAAGCGCCCATCGGGAGATGTGCCACTAATCACATAACCTGAATCTAATAATAGCTGACGGTAATCGTTGTTAAACTCATACCGATGGCGATGTCGTTCTTGAACTACTTCTGCTTGATAAAGCTTAGAGGCTAGAGTATTCGGGGCTATATGACAAGAATACACGCCTAAGCGCATTGTTCCACCCAAATCTACTACATCTTGTTGTTCTGGTAGTAGGTTAATAACTGGATATTGAGTGGATGAATCAAATTCGGCGCTATTAGCACCACTTAACCCGCCGAGATTTCTCGCCCATTCAATCACGGAACATTGCATTCCCAAGCATAAACCCAAGAAGGGAATTTGGCGATCGCGTGCGTATTTAATGGCAGCAATTTTGCCATCAACCCCACGAGTCCCAAATCCCCCTGGCACAACTATGCCATCTACACCTGCAAGATAGGTTTCTGCTGGTTGGGTTTCCAAATCTTCGGAGTTTACCCACCGCAAGCGTAAATCTCCATGAGTAGCAATTGCTGCGTGGCGCAATGCTTCTACTACAGATAAATACGCATCACTTAATCTGACATATTTACCAACAATGGCAATTTCTACTGTGTGTTTGGGACTATATAAGCCTTGCACCATCGCTTGCCATTTTTCTAGATTTGGTTGGCGTTGTTCCATTTGCAACAAATCTAGGGCTTGTTCTGCGAGTCCTTCACCTTCTAAAATTAAGGGTACTTCGTAGATACTTCTGGCATCTTGGGCAGTGATCACGCACTCTACAGGAACATCGCAAAATTCCGACATCTTTTGCTTTAGTCCTCTAGGTATGGGGCGATCGCTCCGGCATACTAAAATATCTGGTTGAATGCCAATGGATCTGAGTTCTTTTACTGAATGCTGTGTCGGCTTAGTTTTCATTTCCCCTGCCGAAGCAATGTAAGGTAATAAGGTAACGTGCATATACAGCACATTTTGCCTTCCTACCTCTTTGCGTAGCTGGCGAATAGCTTCTAAAAATGGCAGTGATTCAATATCACCCACCGTCCCACCAATTTCGGTAATCACTACCGAGGGATTCGTTTCCTTAGCAACCGACAAAATCCGTTCTTTAATTTCATTGGTAATATGAGGAATTACCTGGACTGTGCCACCATTGTAGTCACCACGACGCTCACGCATGATTACCGCTTGGTAAATTGAACCAGTGGTAACGCTGTTGAGTCTTGACATCGAAGTGTCGGTAAAGCGTTCGTAATGCCCCAAGTCTAAGTCTGTTTCTGCGCCATCTTGGGTAACAAACACTTCACCGTGTTGAAAGGGACTCATTGTACCCGGATCAATATTAATATAAGGGTCGAGTTTTAAAATCGACACCGAATAATCTCGTGATTTGAGTAAACGGCCCAGACTTGCTGCTACAATGCCTTTGCCAATACTGGAAACGACACCTCCAGTTACAAAGATAAACTTAGTCATAGTAGTTTGAATTTTTATCAACTGCTAACAATACCATCCAAAACACATCCCGTCATTGTGCCACAGTCACATAGTGAATACTTCTGTGATCCTGCTGTGAAAAAAGTTATCATCCCAGTAATATTAAGCTTCCTTGTCACCTCCTCAGTTGCCTTGGCTTCCTCACCTCTGAAAGTTGTTTATCCGCCGACAAACCACCAGACTAGTGCAGAAAAAATTTTTTTTATTGGTACAGCACCAGTAAATGGACAAGTTCTCATCAATGGTAAGCCAATTAACCGTAGTCGCTCTGGTCATTTTGCACCAAGTTTTCCCCTACAGTTAGGAGAGAATATCTTTACAGTACGTCACCAAAATCAAGAGCTTCAGATTAAGGTCACAAGGCTGAGTACTCAGCCAGAGATACCACAAGGTTTAGCTTTTGCTAAAGGTTCTCTCACACCAACCGCCGATATCGCCAGACTACCAGGAGAACTAATTTGTTTTAGTGCTGTTGCACCTCCTAACGCCAATGTCTCGGTGAAACTGGCAAATCAAACTGTGGCACTTCTGCCTCAACAAAAACAGGTAAGACTACCAAGTAATTTGTCTGCTCTCACTGGGCAAAACCAACCCACTACCCAGTCTATCCCAGGAAAGTATGAGGGTTGCACAACAGTAACAGCCGCAGCTGATTTGGGACAACCTCAATTTCAACTGACGTTGAACGGTAAGACGATAAATCAACCAGGGAATGGCAAAATTACAATCCTCTCACCCGCGCAGTTACCTGTAGCTGAGGTGGTAGCAGACGCAGGAGTTGCCCGGACTGGCCCTAGTACCGATTTTTCTCGACTTACACCACTGCCTAAGGGAACACGAGCTACTGTCACAGGAAAAGAAGGTGAATGGTTGCGCCTAGACTATGGCGCTTGGCTTAATAGTCAGGAAACCCGCATTCTTCCAGGAGCCGTTCCGCCACGCACAATTATTCGCAGTGTCGGATATCGAAGAGTTCTTGGTGCAACAGAAATGCTTTTCCCTCTGCAAACTCCTGTACCTGTGAGTGTGCAGCAAGGAGAAAAAACTTTCACCCTCACACTCCACAACACCACTGCCCAAACAGATATTATTCGCTTGGATGATGACCCTTTAATTTCTCGTCTAGATTGGCAGCAGATGGCATCAGGAGAGGTAAAATACACCTTTAACCTCAAAAAAGCTCAACAGTGGGGATATAAGCTGAGATACGACGGTACAACCCTGGTTTTAGCTTTACGCCATGCGCCTGTTGTCAAGCAAAATAGGCAAAAGCCGCTTTCTGGTATCAAGATTTTACTCGATCCTGGTCACGGTGGCAAAGAATCTGGTGCAGTTGGGCCTACTGGATATCCAGAAAAAGACGTAAATTTGGTGGTATCTAAGTTATTGCGCGATAAATTGCTCAAATTAGGGGCAAATGTGGTGATGACTAGGGACGATGATCGCGATGTCTCACTGGTAGAGCGTCAAGCAATTATCAATCGAGAAAATCCAGCGATCGCACTTTCCATCCATTACAACGCTCTCCCCGATGCTGGTGATGCGGAAAATACTCAGGGTGTGGGTATGTTTTGGTATCATCCCCAAGCTCATAACCTCGCCGTGTTTATGCACAATTATTTAGTAAATAAACTCCGTAGACCTTCCTACGGTGTATTTTGGAATAACCTTGCACTGACACGCCCAGCCGCAGCACCCTCGGTATTATTAGAGTTGGGTTTTATGAGCAATCCCAATGAATTTGAATGGGTGACCAATCCCCAAGAGCAGAAAAAGTTAGCCAAGGTTTTGGCTGAAGGGGTAACTGAGTGGTTTAAGACTGTTAAGTAGAAGGTACGAATGAGGATACAAGGATGATCAGGCTAACTCATAACAAATGACTTTTCACCTTGAGTCCTCACTCAATTAATACCCAAATTTTGTACTGAAAGTAAAAGCGATCGCCTAATCCAAATAGCATAGCAGGATGTCTCTCTGGTACTGCTGTTGAGCCTGTTTTTGGTAAGTAATAGTAGGTTCTGGCTCTGGTTGTACCAAGAAGCTGCCAAGGATGGAAGAATTCTCAGATTTACACACTACTACTTTTGTAATGCAGTGATATTTTGTTTACTTAATATCAACTATCGAATAATACGTACTTAAAATATTGATATACTTAACATTTAAATGTTTGAATTTATAAATGCTTAAACATTTAAATTTAAATAAAATGTCCAGATGTTTAGATATGGAGTACAATCTTGGGATGATTTGCGTATGTAAGAAAAATGATTATTACTGTAGCGGCCTTCAAAGGCGGTGTCGGTAAATCTACGACTGCACTGCACCTAGCTACTTACCTCCAGAAAAAAGCTGACACACTGTTAGTAGATGGCGATTTAAACCGCAGTGCTTTAGATTGGTCAAATCGGGGCTGTTTGCCCTTTAAAGTAGCTGATGAACAGCAGGGAGTTAATCTGGCAAAACTTTATGAACATATAGTCATCGATACACCAGCCCGTCCAGATGCGGAAGAACTCAAAACTCTAGCGAAAGGATGTGATTTGTTAGTAATACCAACAACTCCAGATGCGATCGCTTTAGCTGCTACGTTGCACATGGTTGATCTGCTGAAAAAAAATAAAAGTAAGTATAAAATTTTACTTACTATCATTCCCCCAAATCCTAATAAAGCAGGAGAGGAAGCAAGAACAACTCTCTTAAATGCAGAACTACCCGTATTCAAATCAGGAATTCGCCGCTTAGCTGTGTTTCAACGTGCTGCTTTAGAAGGTATTCCAGTTAATGCGGTCAAAGACCCTTACGCCCAAATTGCTTGGCGATGTTACGCCGAGGTTGGTAAGGAAATATTAAACTAATTCGTAATTCTTAATTGAGTGGAGTTCCTTGGATAATAAGAAAAAAACCAGCCGCTTTGATGATTTAATTGATGCTGCTCGCAGTCGTCAACAACGAGATCAGCCACAGTCAACGGAAGACAAACTCAGTTCCCAAAGCAAAAGCACTGACCCAGCTTATACCCGTACAACTATCTATTTACCAAAGCAATTACATCGACAACTTAAAGCAGCAGCAGCCTTTCAAGAGCGTCAAATGAGCGATATTGTGACGGAACTGGTTGAGCAGTGGCTTTCGAGAATAGGGAAAGAAGCAGGAGAGCAGGAGGAGAAAACTAATGACTAATGGCTAAAGCACAATATCTTCGCCTTTTTCGGTGAAGCGAACTTCTTTAATCTTCCATTGGGTATTACTGGTTAAGGTTTTACGGAGACTACCAAACAGGGCAAATTGTTCACAACTAGATAAGGAGACGAATTGTCGTTTTGACTGTGGTGAGAGTCTTAAATCAACTGTAGCAACCCCATTTTTGACTCTGATGCGATAACCAGATAAGCTAAAGTCAGCTGTGTCTTGTCCTTGTATAATTTTACCTACAGCATTGGTTACAGGTTCGGTTGCTGGTACGGCGACATTTTGCGGTACAAGTTCTTGGCATTGAATATCGCTAGTATATAAAGTAACATTTACTGTTTTACCCGATACAGCTTGAGATTTGGTGTTATTGGGTTTCGCTCGCAGTTGAGCCATGCTTGGGGCTGGGGTTGGAGATATTGTATTAGTTGTACTGGTAGGCTTAGAACTACAACTGCTGAGGCTGGCGATCGCTACAACCATAAATGGTAAAAAATATCTATTGTTCATTTTCATAATATTGCTTGTATATCTTTCTCTTAACTTCAGTATTGCTGGTATCAATTCCGTATAAAACCAATTAAGCTTCACTTTTTTACTGTCATTGGCTAAACCCAGCCATTTCAAATTGACGCAACGCTTACGCTATATTAATTTTGCAGTTTGAATTTTGTTGGCGCAAATATAGCCTTAGGTTATTTTAACTTCCGCCTTGCGAAACTAGTCTCTAACCCCTAACCCCTCATTTCTAGCCTCTATGTCTCAGAAAGAATCAAATAATTTTGTCCCACATAAATCACAATGGGACGGTACACCAATCGAGGAATGGGAGCCTTCTAAATGGAAGCAATGGAAGGCTAAACAAGCCGATGAACAAGCCAAAATGGAACGGGAATATCTCCGCATTAAATACGCGATTCAGCAGGCTAACACGGCATTAAATTTAGATAGGGTTAAAATTAAACTTAAACTGACTAGCTCTAAAACTATAGGTCTACAAGGTACTTTTCCGTGTAGACCTGGTGATGTTGGTAAAAAGGGTAGTCCTAACAAACAATATACTATTTCTTGCGGCTTTACGGCTAATGATTCTGGCGTAAAAATGGCTGTTTTGAAAGCACGAGAATTAGATTTATTGTTAATTACGAAACAATTTCAATGGACACCAGAATTACTAGGTAAACAGGCACAAAAAATAGAATTATCAATTGAAAAAACTTCGGGAAAATTGATTAGTGAATTAATTCAAGAATATGAGCATGATTTTTGGAAAACTCATGAGTCAAATAGACGAGGGATTCGGACATGGGAAACTCATTACATGAGACATCTAAAAAAACTGCCTCAAGATTTACCAATATCTGCCAAAGCATTAGAAATAGCTTTAGAAAAGACTAAGCCTAATACATCGGCTAGGTTTTTTATGGTATGGCAATTAAAGAAGTTCTGCGAGTTTTGTGGAATTGATGATTTTAAAACAATTTATGCTTATGCGACTCCTAAGCCTCATCCAACTATCCGTAAGGTTCCTTCAGATGAGGAAATTGTCCAAGGTTTCGATAAGATTGGTATGCCTTTATCAACCTACACTAGCAAAGATAACACTACACAACCAGAACAATGGCAATGGGTTTATGGAATGTTGGCTACCTATGGTTTAAGACCTCATGAATTATTTGCGGTAGATATCGAAGCTTTTATTAATCCTAGTAATACTTTTCATTTAGTAAGTTTAAATCCTAGTTTGACAGAAGGGACTAAAACTGGTGAACGGAGTTGTGGTATTCCACCACTGTATCCTCATTGGGTAGATTTATTTAAGTTGAAAAATATTCGCCTGCCTTATAACGAAGGTAAGTTGAACAATAAAACAGCAAAGCTGCAAACCAGATTTAGAAATGCAGAAATAGGCTTTAGACCCTATGATTTACGTCATGCCTATGCTATACGTGGTCATCGTTTACGAATGCCTATAAAGACTATGGCGGATTATATGGGACATACTGTCCAAGAGCATACTAAAACTTATCAAAGATGGATGAATGAGGACACTAATTTAGCGATTTATAAAGAGGTAGTTATTCACAAACAAGGTACGACAAAGGAGGCAATGAAAGAAAGAATCAATGAATTAGAAGCTGAAAATCTAGCTCTCAAAGCTGAAAACGCCACACTTAAAAGTTTATTAGTACAACATCAATTGGGTGAATTACTGAGTTAAATTTATTTTGCCAAAATGTATGTGCAATATTGATATTGCGGCATTGAGATTGGGCAGAATAGATACTGAAGTTAACTTCAAATCCTTGGTAAATAGTATACCTATGACTGACCATCTCATTACTATACATAAAAATACTTATGATTCTCTTCAACAAGAACTGATAGAACTGCGTCAGGCAGTGGCAACGACTTTAAAATCAGATTTATATATTGAATATACGCCTGCGGCGATCGCTATATTCGACCACCAGATGCGTTACTTGCTGGCTAGCCGTCGCTGGCGTGAGGACTATAACTTAGTTGATGAGAATATTATTGGTTGTTCACATGATGATGTTTGTCCAGAGAGTTCTTTAGGTTGGCAAACAATTTATCAGCGTTGTTTGGCGGGAACTAGGGAAAAATGCGAAGAAGACACTCTCGTTCGTAGCGATGGTACCATCGACTGGGTGAAATGGGAAATAAATCCTTGGTATGAAGAATCAGGTGAGGTGGGTGGTTTAGCTATTTTCTCTGAGGTAATTACTGCACGCAAACAGGCAGAAATGGCTCTAGTCAATAGTGAAAGGCGTTTAAGAGATATTGCAGCAAATATGCCTGGTGTCATCTTCCAGTTCACAAATTGCAACGGTAACTGGCAAGTAGACTATATCAGTGATTTTATCTGGCAACTGGCAGGTGTCACTCCCGCAGAAATGATGACAGATTTAAGTTGTTTTTTTGCGCTTGTCCATCCAGACGATTGGGACAGCTACATTGCTTCAGTAGTGGAAGCAGTAGAAAATTCTACTCCTTGGCACTATGAGGGACGTTTGGTGAAGTCTAACGGTGAAATTCGCTGGTGGCAAGGAGACTCAACTCCTACAAGGACTCAAACTGGAGAAATAATCTTTTGTGGAGTCATGATAGATGTTACTGAGCGTAAGCAAACAGAAGCAGAACTTCAAAGATTAAATGAAGAGTTAGAAGCCAGAGTTGAGGAACGTACAGCAGCTTTGCAGCAGACAGAAGCACGGTTGCAGCGACTAACTGATAATATGCCAGGGATGCTTTATGAATTTCGCCTCAAACCCGATGGCACAATGTTTTTCCCTTATGTTTCTTCTGGGTGTCGAGAACTGATGGAACGAAAACCCCAAGATTTACAAAATGATGCTGCACTCATCTTTGCAGATATTCATCCTGCGGATGTGATGGGGGTACGAGAGGCGATCGCTCACTCTGCCCAAACTCTGCAAAACTTTGAATATGAGTGGCGACTTATAACTCAATACGGGCAGCAAAAATGGGTCAAAGCAGCCTCCAGAACAGAAAGCCTCAGGGAAGGAGAAATTGCCTGGTATGGCTATCTACTTGATATAAGCGAACACAAAAAAGCAGAGCAACAACTCCAACAGCAAGCACAGTTTTTACAAGGTATTTGGGAAGGTGTAGATTACTGTATTTTTGTCTTAGATGTTGTGGATGATGGTACTGAGTTTCGTTACGTTAAATTCAATCCCGCCATGCTCCGAATTAGCCCCATACCTCTTGAAAATTTCATAGGAAAAACAACAGCAGAAGCACTACCACCCCAAATGGTAGACTTTTATTGCCAACGGTATAGGGAATGTATCCAATCCAAAAAAAGCCTATTCTTTGAGGATAGTTTTTTAGCTAATGACAAAGAAACTTGGTGGCTGATCAATGTTACACCTCTTGGTGATAGCAATTCGTGTATTTCTCAACTCGTAGTGACAGCAACGGATATTACAGAACGCAAACAGGCTGAACAAGAACGGCAAATGTTCGTCTCTTTGGTTGAAAATAGCAGTGATTTTATTGGTTTTTCCACCTTAGCAGGAAAACCTTTATTTGTTAATGAAGCTGGACTTAAATTAGTTGATATTGATAGTTTAGAAACTGCCAAAACACTACATATTACTGATTTTATTTTACCAGAAGATAGAGAGGATATACAGCAACGAATCTTGCCTATTGTTAATGAACTTGGTTTGTGGCAAGGTGAATATCATTTTCGCAACTATCAGACTCACGAAGCAATACCAGTAGATTTTAATATGTTTACTGTCAAGAGTTCAGAAACTGGTAAGCCTTTGTGTTTGGCAACAGTTACTCGTGATATTCGAGAACGCAAACAAGTAGAAGCCTTGCTACAAGAACAAGAGCAGTTTTTACGTAATATTTATGATGGTGTTGATCAAATTATCTTTGTGGTTGATGTTTTAGAGAACTTTGAGTTTCGTTTTGCTGGTTGGAACTCCTCAGCAGAAAAATCCACAGGAATTAGTCAAGCTGATGCTATTGGTAAAACTCCTGAAGATTTGCAGGGTAGTGTTAAAGGTGCAGCCGTTCGTCAACGATATAAAAACTGTGTAGAAGCTGGTACTAGTATTTCCTATGAAGAGTGTTTAACTTTCCATAATCAAGAAACTTGGTGGCTGACCAAAATCACACCCTTGAAAAACAGTGAAGGTAGAATTTATCGTCTGGTAGGCACAACTTTAGATATTACACAGCGTAAATACGCTGAAATTCAGTTGCAACAACAAGCCGAAAACTTAGAACATACTCTGCGTGAATTGCAACGTACCCAAACTCAACTTATCCATAGCGAGAAAATGTCTTCTATTGGGAATATGGTTGCAGGTGTTGCCCATGAAATCAATAATCCAGTTAACTTTATTCATGGTAATCTGATTCCAGCTAGTGAATATGCTCAAGATTTATTACGGCTAGTGGAACTTTATCAACTCCATTTTCCCTATCCACCAGAAGAAATTCAAGAAGCTATTATAGATATTGACCTCGATTTCCTGAAGGAAGACTTGGTTAAACTCCTTCAGTCTATGCGGGTAGGAACCCAACGCATTCGGGAAATTGTCCTATCACTCCGCAATTTTTCTCGCCTTGATGAAGCTGAATTTAAGCAAGTAGATATTCATGAAGGTATTGATAGTACTTTGATGATTTTACACAATCGTCTGAAAGCTAAATCAGATCATCCAGAAATTGTGATAGTAAAAGATTATAGTAATTTACCATTAATTGATTGCTATCCTGGTCAATTAAATCAGGTATTTATGAATCTTATAAGTAATGCTATTGATGCTTTGGAAGAGTCATTGGTCAGTGGTAATCTGTCAGTTGCTACACCCTCAATTTCTATTCAGACTGAAGCTGTTAATAGTAACTGGATACGTATTATTATTGCAGATAATGGTGTTGGAATTCCCCCAGCAATATTATCAAAACTATTTGACCCATTTTTTACTACTAAATCTGTGGGTAAGGGAACTGGACTAGGCTTATCTATTAGTTATCAAATTGTTGTGGATAGACACAATGGAAAATTATCTTGTAAATCAACACCTGGACAAGGAGCGGAATTTGTGATTGAGATTCCTATTCATCAGTGAATAGTTATTATTGCTTTACCAAACTATTTGTAGACTTAAAGTTAGCCCTGGTAATATATCTTCTCCTGATAATGTTGTGGGAGAATCTAATATTTCTAATACCAGTTTAATATGAAGGTGCATATAATAGAGGAAACAAACTCGATAAATTAAAATAACCATGAGCCGCACTTTTAAGATTGAAATCGCAGAGAGCGAAGAAGAAC
>NZ_JACJRF010000036.1 GCF_014697105.1 Anabaena subtropica FACHB-260
TTCCCCCTACTGCTTGCGCGTGTATTCTGATTGGATTTTCCACCACCTTTTACTCCCCACAACTCCTTCTGTTATTACTTTACTTGGACTTGTGTGTACACCGTAGCTCTTTATAGAGGAAGGATTTTCCAAATCCTGTGAAAATTCCGGGTTATCCTGCATTTCAGCATGAACTATTGCCGGATACAAGACCAAGCTTAAAGCCCCAGCCATTGCTCCCGTTAACCTCAAATTGAGCATATTTACAGGTTTCATGGCTTAACTACCTCCTCTGAGATGGGAGTAACTGCAAAGTTCATCCTGACTAAGCCACCAGGTTCTAGACGCACCAGACGGGATTGGCTATTGCGTTCACGGAATTTTTCGTTGGGTGCTAGTTTGTAACCAGGAATGCTACTTAGGTCTAAAACTCCGGCGTGGCTTCCGGGTAAGACATTGGCTAAGGAGAACAAACCATTGGGGTCTGTAGTGATGCGGTTACCGTCTTGGAGGAAAATTACGGCGTTAGGAATTCCTGCTTCCCCTGGTTGCTGTTCGCCATCAAAGTTTTTATCCTCAAATACTCGACCGATGATAGTACCGCAATCAGCCACTATTCCTGGGCGAATCCTCAGTTGATGTGTTGCGGGGCCATCTTTGATACTAAATCTGTTGTCAGCGCGTTGGGCATTAACGATCGCACTATTACGACCTGTACCACGTAGGGAATCGGCTGTGAGTTGGGCAGCGTAAGCAATATTAATTACTTTCCCAACGGGAATATTGGCATCTGTGCGGAGGGTAACTGTACTGCCATTATTAATAGGGGTAACTGTCACTGATGTACCGTCTATTTCACCCCGTACAGATTTAAGAATAAAGTTAAAGCCTAAAGGTAAACTATCCGTAATTACTACATTATTTAGCGGGACATCTGATAAATTTTTGACTGATAAGCGATAAATCACAGTATCACCTGGTTCAGCCGCAGCGCGATCGCCTGTTTTGATGATCTGCACCTGATTCGCTTGACATAGATTGGTAGTAAATTCAAAGGCTAATAAGTCCAGTCCTACTACTTCGGCATTGGGAACTAAAATCACTGTACCTTCTACCCTTGTTTCCCCTGTCAAACTGATTGGTTGACCATCTAAAGAAGTAGCTAGATAGCTGACAACACCGTTATTTACTGCGCCTGTGCGATTAAGAATTTCAATTTTGATTCGTCGTTGTTGATAAATAGAATTAGGTGGAGGATTGACTACAAAAATGTAATTTCTACCAGGATCAGTTTGACCCCTATTAGGGTCGAGAAGAAAGTTATAGACACCAGCCGGATTATT
The DNA here is from genome assembly GCF_014697105.1 of Anabaena subtropica FACHB-260. Classification (GTDB taxonomy): domain Bacteria; phylum Cyanobacteriota; class Cyanobacteriia; order Cyanobacteriales; family Nostocaceae; genus Trichormus; species Trichormus subtropicus. The sequence continues at coordinate 1,323 of NZ_JACJRF010000036.1, forward strand.
AGTAATAAAGTATGGGTTACTATTTTCAATATTTGGACTTTTACCCCCTGGAATATTATTACTAGGAAGATCAGGCAATTCTGTTCGAGTTAAAGAAACTAATTGTCCTAATTCTGTACCAGTTGGATCACTTGGATTAGGTTCATATACACCAACAGAAAAACCTGTATAGTCAGGTAATAATGTACCTGCACAACCCAAAATTCTTCCTAATGGGTCAACTAAAGGGCCAGGATTGATATTAGTTTTAATAGTTAATCCTTGATATTGATTATTGCTAGCAGTATCTTGATAAGTATAATTAGCTTGGTTTGTAAGATTGACAATACGAGTATCTTGAGCCGTCACAGGTGTAGGTACGGTAGTATGCAATAAGCTTCCAAGAAGAAGAGTTGCAGTCAACTTCTGATACCAGTTACTGCTAAAGTTAATGAACTTTTTTTTATGAGGACGAATCACTGAATTCATCTCCTTTGAAGCGCCCTGTTATTTATGAATAAAGCCATTTATTTATATAAATATGAGCCATCTTCATCGCAATGAACAATGGCTAACTGTTGAGTAAAGGTTGTAATGAAAATTCAAAATTCAGAAAATGAAACTTCAGATGGAATTTCCATGTTGAAATATTTTAATTTTCTCAATTATGAATTACGAATTATTAACGTACTTGTGTTAAATAAGTGGCTTTGACTGTAGTTTTTGCCGCTACAGATGGAAGTTGCAAACGGATGTTTGTATAAGCAGTAGCTGGTGCTGGTTTGATTTCAACTTTGCCGTTGGGGAGGGTGATTTTTACTGTCGGATTCTCAACAAAACTACGCCCGCCATCAATGCTGTAGGTAACTTTGGTTTCTTTGTTGGTAATGTCCACAGATTTCAGCACGTATACCATTCCTTTGGGAATTGGTTGATTGAGAGTCAAATTTTTGATTGGGCGATCGCTTCTATTTTCGCCATTCAATGTATAACGTAATACATCACCAGGTTGCACTACAGCTTTACCTTGTAATGCTTGCCATACAACCTTTTGTTTACCCTGCTGATCCTTGGTGATAACTTGCTTTTCCGCTTCTAAACGCAATTGCAACTGTGATTGATTTTGAACACTCTGAGCAACCACACTTGCTGGAACATAATTGATAAAAGGTACAGTAGCAATCAACGCAAATGCACCTATACCCGCGATAAAAACGCCTTTCATGATAACTAACCTCAAAAGTTTATTTAGATATGATTCCCATGTTTGTAGTCAGGACTTTAGTCCTCAAGTCCTAACTACCAGTTTTGCCAAAACTTAATTAACTCTGCGTCGGAAGGTAAACGTTCTTTGTTGACCTGGTGCTACCTGACCTGTGACACTGTTGACATATCTGGTCACATCAGTATTTACAGTAGTTCCAGTCTGGTCACTACCGGAGGTATTAGCAGGATTACCATTGAAGAATTGGATAGTGCCATTGGGGTCAGTAGCTGAACCGATAATGTTGCTGGTATCAATCTGACCATTATTATCATTGTCCAATGCCCAGTTATTAGGACTAGTCACACCATTTTCATTGATGATTACATTGCTGGCATTCAAGATGATGTTACCGTTACCAGATTGTGGCTCGGAAATGTTGCTGTACTGAATCTGGTATTCAATAATGTTTCCAGGCACAGGACGCTTATCAGTATCACTGAGTTGACCATCCGCACCGGCTACAGGTTGCCCATTCTGGTCTAAGATTCTCGACAGTTTCCGCAGTTTCAAGAAACCAGTATATACACGGTCAATAGTTGTATTACGAACTGTTTCTGCACCTAAGCCAGGAGTAGCATCATCGACAAAGGCAGTAATGGGAACTGGGAAACCCCGGTCAATATCTGTAGATAACGGTGTACCATTTGGTAGGTCAATTTCTACACCGTAGTTAACATTTGTGCCGGCTGGTACGTTAGGAATAGTGATGTATTTAGTTGTGGCATCGATCGCCGATTGATCATTTGTGGTGTCAGGGTTGCGATCAAGGTCAAATAGGAACTCAGATCCAGTCCAATAGTATGATCTAGATTCAGAACCATAAGTAATGGTTACTAAAGTACCCACTGGTAAATCAGCATTGTTTCCTGCGGGTGAATTACTTGCAGGTGGAATAGGTACTAAAGAGTAGTTACTAGGATCACTACCAGTATTCCTAATGGTGTTGGTGAAGCCTACTGGTTGTGGGTTGAGTGTAGAAAGTGGTGCTGTACCTGCTGGGACTAAAGAAGATTTGTTCGTAAAGTCATCGTTTGTCCCACCAGATGGGCCAATGGCGTTGGGTGCATTCACCGGGCCATTAATTACTGCTGAGGCTACAGGGGTTTCTATCGTGAAGATGTTGGCTTCACCACCGTCGCCTACACCAGTGTTATCGTTATTGCCATCAACACCTGTCTCTGGAATAGCTGGATCATTAATAAAACCATCATCAACAGCATTGGGGGGTAAACTATCAGGGACACCATCACCATTGATATCTGTAAGACCAGGTAGATTTGGTGTCATATTCCCAAATTGACCATTGAAGTTACTGGGGTTTTGGTCACCAGACTCATCATAAACAGGGAAGTTATTGCCTGGAGTTTGACCAAAGACTTGGGCAATGTTGGCAACATTTAATGGTGAGGTTGCACTAGATTCCACCGCTAATTGAATGGAAAAACCAGTTACTGTTTGATTAGGTGCAACAGATGTAATGACATTAGAGTCATTGATGAAACCAACACGGGTGACTGTAGCTAGGTTGGCTGGTGCTGTTGTTGTCCACGCAGCAGTATCAGCATTTGTGGCAATTGAAGATATTGTATAGACTGGTATCCATCCACTGGGGGCTGTTACTGATGCTAAATCTGTGCCTGTAGGGATAGCATCGGAAATCAAGATACGCTGCACATTAGGCGTACCGTCAAGGTTAATACCTCTACCTTCCAAGGCGGCTGGAGTGATACCTTGTCCTGTAGGGTCGCTCCCTTCAACTCGCAGGCTTAAGCCGTATGTAAGTGTATCGTCTGTAATTGAGTTAGTCGTTCCTGCATTGTTGTAACCAGTCCGAGTCTTAAGAATGGTAGCTAAAGAGTATGTCTTAACCAGACCACCAACTTGAACATTGATAGAAGTATCACTCGCTTCTCTGGTTCCATTGACAGGTTCGCCAGCAACTTCACCAGTAACACTACCATCAGGATTATCTACAGTGTAAACGTCACCACCGTCAGGACTACGCAAGACGTTTTGAGCATTACCAGGGGTATTACCTAAGCTAACGGTAATAGTGTCACCATTTTGAGCGCCTGGCTGTACGGTAACTGGAACTCTGACTAATACCTGACCTCCAACCACAATGTTTGGTACTATGGCCTCCGAGCCAGTAATGGTAATCCAGTTTGCACCATTATCTATACTATATTGCAGATTGTTGGGTGTACCGCCGTTGGGTAATGTGCCGGAAACCGTGGCTGGCCCAGTTGTTCTGGCTAGGTTGGGTATGCGGAATTGGGTGGGGTCGTTACCTACGTTGGTTACGGTATAGTTAAAGATTAATAAATCACCAACTCCGACATTACCACCGTTATCATCTACTAAACCCGTATATTGAACCGTAATACCTGCTACTTCCGCGACAGTTACAGTTACGGTATTGGAAGTTGTATTAATTGGTGTGTTTGGATTGTTGGGGTCTTCGTAGGTAGCTGTGGCTTCGTTGGTGATAGTTGTACCAGCTGTAGTTCCCTCAGCCAGTACAGGCGTAGTCAATAATGGGAAAATGCCGTTAGCCAAGAATGCTGTAGCGACCAAAGCCCGATAGAATCCATACTTCTTAGTCTTACCATTAAGATTATTCATTCGCTTGGTGTAATAGCTTGGTAAATGTGGTACGAGTTTCGCCTTGGTATTAGGAACTAACTCCAATGCAACCTGAGTTGCTGGAAATAAGGCTTTACCTTAGCGGTGATTTTCTGTAATAAGCTATCTGTAACTAATGCTTGTTTGATTCAGTTTTATGTACTGACACTAAAGTAATTAATTGTCACAGAGCGATCGCTCAACAATAGAACCTTAATTCACAGACATCGGATCTAAAAACGGTCTAAACACGGTTATTAGAATCTTTATTCCCTAAAAAAATCAGTAATTTAACTTAAAAATACGGCTACGTTACTTATGACAAAAAATAAACTTTATATTTTATCTAAGTAATTTCTGTGTTTTTACCAGTCAAAAACCCCAGAAGTAGTCTATGTAAAGATTAAAGTAATCCCGACAAAAATAGTCGGGTATGTTTGACTAGTATTTTTGCCCGTGTTACTATCAATCGCAGTTGACGGACAAACAGGGAACGCTAGTTTTATGACGCAGGCAACATCCACACCTATCCAAACAACCAACGCCATCCTCTCAGCCTTGAAGTGTAAGGAATGTGGCGCAGAATATGAACTGAAAGCTACTCATGTCTGTGAGCTTTGCTTTGGGCCTTTGGAAGTGAAATATGACTACAATGCCTTGCGTCTCTCTGTCACCCGCGAAAAAATCCAAGCCGGGCCAAATTCAATTTGGCGCTACCGTCCTTTTCTGCCCGTCACAACTGACAATGTAATAGATGTGGGAACAGGTATGACTCCCCTGGTTCGTTCCCATCGTCTCGCCCGTCGCCTGGGTCTAAACAAGCTTTACATTAAAAATGATGCGGTGAATATGCCCACCCTCAGCTTTAAGGATCGGGTGGTGTCCGTCGCCCTTTCTCGTGCTAGGGAGTTGGGCTTCACTACAGTTTCTTGCGCTAGCACAGGTAACTTAGCCAATTCTACAGCCGCGATCGCAGCTCATGCCGGTTTAGATTGTTGCGTGTTCATCCCCTCAGATTTAGAAGCCGGTAAAATCCTGGGCAGCTTAATCTATAGTCCTACCCTCATGGCTGTGAAAGGCAACTACGACCAAGTAAATCGTCTTTGTTCGGAAGTTGCTAATACACATGGCTGGGGTTTTGTCAACATCAATTTACGCCCCTACTATTCTGAAGGTTCCAAGACATTGGGCTTTGAAGTTGCAGAACAACTAGGTTGGGAACTACCAGATCATATAGTTGCACCTTTGGCTTCTGGTTCACTGTTCACCAAGATTTATAAAGGCTTCCAAGAGTTCGTCGAAGTTGGCTTGGTGGAAGGGAAGAAAGTCCGCTTCAGTGGCGCACAGGCTGAAGGTTGTTCACCCATCGCCCAAGCATTTAGAGAAGATAGAGACTTTATTAAACCAGTTAAACCGAATACAATTGCTAAATCAATTGCGATCGGCAACCCAGCAGATGGTGTTTATGCTGTTGAGATTGCCAAGAAAACAGGCGGTAATATTGAATCAGTAAATGATGCAGAAATTATCGAAGGCATCAAGCTACTAGCAGAAACTGAAGGCATCTTCACAGAAACAGCTGGTGGTACAACCGTTGCTGTGCTGAAAAAATTGGTGGAAGCTGGCAAAATTGATCCAGATGAAACTACCGTGGTTTACATTACTGGCAATGGTTTGAAAACCCAAGAAGCAGTACAAGGCTACGTTGGCGAACCTTTGACAATTGATGCTAAACTCGATAGTTTTGAACGTGCCTTAGAGCGTTCTCGTACCCTCGATCGCTTAGAATGGCAACAAGTTCTTGTTTAGTCATTATTCATTAGCAACTGAAAAATGACAACTCACAACTGACCACTATTAATTAACTATGGCTGTAAAAGTTTTAGTCCCTACTGCTCTACAAAATTTCACAAATAATCAAGCTGCTTTAGAATCTAGTGGTAGCAGTATTGCGGAACTCTTAGATTCTTTAGAAAAGAGCTTTCCTGGTATTAAATCACGATTGTGCGATGACAACGGACAGCCACGACGCTTTTTGAATTTGTATGTTAATAGCGAAGACATCCGCTTTTTAGATGGGACAGCTACACCTCTGAAAGACGGTGATGAAGTAAGTATCGTCCCTGCTGTTGCGGGTGGTTGATTTACCGGAAAAGCAATTTCTTCTCTGCTCCTTAAATCCAAGGAGCAGAAAATTTTTATAAAATTAGCAATTCTCCATTTCCACCACATCCTTTGTAGCTTGCAAAAAATTCTGCAAAATGAAGGATGAATCATCACTACGCCAAACAGCAGCTATTGGTCTAGTTAGGCTTTTTCCTTGTATTGACCTATATACAACTCCGGCTCGTTGTAAGTTCTGAGCGTTGGCTGGAAGTAATGCTAAACCTACGCCCCCAGCAACTAAACTAAGTACTGTAATCATCCAAGTTGCTTCTTGGACTACTTTTGGTGGAAAACCGACTTCTTGTTGATAAAGCTCAATAATTTGACTATAGGAAAGTACTACATCTGGTGAAGGTAGTACAAATGGTTCATCTACTAATGCTTTGAGAGGAATTTTTGTTTGATTTGCTAGAGGATGATTTTCTGGTAAAGCAATGACGATTGACTCTTGCAAAATCGGCATAAAACTCAATCCAGCATCGTTACCATTGAGTCAGCAATCAAAACCAAGATCAATTTGCCGATCGCGCAATTGTTGTGCTTGTTGTGAAGACATCACCTCACATAATACTAATTGTACACGTGGATAGCGATCGCGGAATATTCGCAGAATATTTGGTAAAACACTATTAGCGATGGAACTATTCACCGCCACTACCAAGCGCCCAATTTCTCCCAAACTAGCTTGACGTGCAGAGATAATTGCTTGCTCCAAAGTTGTCAAAACTAAACGTGCTTCTTCTAAAAATACTGTTCCCGCCACAGTTAAGCGCAATGGTCGCTTATTACGCTCAAACAGTTGCAATCTTAATTCCGCTTCTAGTGCTTGAATTTGCTGGCTTAGAGGTGGCTGGGCAATACTTAAGCGTTCCGCCGCACGACTAAAATTTAGTTCTTCCGCCACAGCAATAAAGTACCGCAAATGTCGAATTTCAATCATTACTGGCATAACTATATTTTTTACATATAATTCTAGTAACCAAATCGCTATTGCACATAGTATCAATATTAGCTATGGTGCTAATACGATAACAATTTAATAGCATAAATAATCGATTATAAAAATAATAATTTACTAGTAAACCTTTCTACATTAGAGGAGTCATCCATGCAAAAAATCAATCGTGTTGCTATTGTTGGTGGTACTCATGGAAATGAATTTACAGGTGCATTCCTGGTTAAAAAGTTTGAATATTTTCCTGATTTAATTAAAAAATTCAACTTTGAAATTTTGACTATTTTAGGTAACCCCAAAGCTTTTAAAGCAGGTAGACGTTATATTGACAAAGATTTAAATCGGCGCTTTCTAAGTGAAAATTTACAAAACACTACTCTTGCAAGCTATGAAGATATGCGAGCGAAAGAAATAGCTGAAATTTTAGGAGACAACAATCAAGCCGCAGTAGATGTAATTGTTGATTTACATAGTACAACTGCCAACATGGGTTTGAGTATTATTTTAGGTAATCAACATCCATTCTTATTAAAATTATCGGCTTATCTAAGTGCAATTAATCCTTTAGTAAAGGTTTGCCATACTATCCCAGAAGAAGGCAGTAATTTTCTACGTTCTCTTAGTGAATTAGGTTTTGTGATTGAGGTAGGGCCTGTAGCTCAAGGTGTATTAAATGCAGATTTATTCCAAAAAACTGAGCAACTGATTTATACAATTTTGGATTATTTAGAAAGATATAATCACGGCGATATTCCAGAAATCAATAATCCCCTAACTCTGTATAAATTTATGAGTTTTGTAGATTACCCAAGAAATGAAAATGGTGAAATTCAAGCAATGATTCACCCTGATATTCAATATCAAGATTATGAGCCGCTAAATCCTGGTGATCCTCTATTCTTAACATTAGATGGTAGAGCGATCGCCTACGAAGGCACATCAACCGTTTACCCGATTTTTATTAACGAGGCTGCTTACTACGAAAAAGGAATTGCCATGCTGTTCACCGCAAAGCAACTCCTTTCAATTTCCCCAGCTTAGGGTATTGCTTTTTTCAATAATTCAGGAATCAGAGAAGGACGTTCAGCCACTGGAACTTCTGCTGCTTCAAATGCTGCAATTTTACTTTGGGCTGTGCCGAAATTAGGCGGACGACCAACAACGGTTGCTAAAGTCCCAGTTTGTCGCCAAGTTTTTCCCGGTGGTGCTTGTCTTCCGGCGATATAGGCAATTACTGGTTTATCAATGGCTTCAGCAATGTACCGTGCGGCTGCTTCTTCGCTACCCCCTCCTGGTTGTCCTACTAATACGATCGCCTCAGTACTGTCATCTTCATCGAGAATTTGCAACCATTGCAGAAACGACGAACCAACGATCGCATCACTCCCAATACTGACACTAATTGATTGCCCCAAACCGGCTTTTGTTAATTCTCGCGCCACTTCATAAGTGAGGGTGCTGCTACGGCTGACAATACCTACTACTCCAGGTGTATAAAATTCACTGGGCTGAGTGCCTAAGAGGATTTTCCCTGGGACAATAATCCCCGGACTATTCGGCCCGACAACTAAAGTTTCATCGGCTTCAGCTTTGCGGAGTAATTCCACCATATCCAAAGGCGGCACACCAGCAGAAATAATGATAATCTGACGGATGTGGGAAGCGATCGCTTCTAAGGCCGCATCTAGCACTTGATAGGGGTGTACACAAATAATTGTCGTGTCAATGCTGCCAAATTGCCCTACCACCTCTTCTACCAAATCAAAAACTGGCAGATGATCAAGTTGCTGTCCACCACTTCCAGGCTGAACACCAGCAACCAAATTTGTACCATAAGCTTTCATCTGGGCAATATGACTCGCTGAAATGAATTCACCGAAGCCTTGAATAATAACTTTACTATCTGGCGTTAAGTTCATAAAGTCGGGAACTGAAGAATTTTAGATTTTGAATTGAACAATCTCAAATTTCAAGAAACTTTTTTATAAGCGGGTGCTTTAGTCAACCGGACTGCTGTTGCTACTGCTGAGTCTAAATCTTCTACTAATATCAGTCCATCGTCATGAGTTTGTAAGGTAGCTAAAATATCTTTGGCTGCATTTAACTCAGAACCGGCTAGACGGATAACTAATTGCGGTGACTGGGGCTGACGACGGTTCTTGCTACCATTGGCAGTTGTGACCAAAGCCGGGGATTCACCTTTATTGTTCTGTACAAATTTGACGATCGCTTGTGCCGTTTCTTCAGGTTGAGGAATACTTCCTAGTAGGTTAATCAGGATCACCTGAGTATTTTTATCCGCCGCCAAGGTGTTGAGGCCTTTTGCTAGGCGATCGCAAAATGTAGTTGGTAACGAATCAGTAACTGTCGCGTGTCGCAGATTCAAACAAATTCCTGGTTTACCGCCACCATCAACTACTAAATCATAAGTTGCCATGATGGAACCAGTACCATTGCCTAAAATGCCGATTCTGCCATGCTTTTCTACACTATTCCAGTCACCCAACCGCCCATTGTTGGAACTTCTTTCATAATGATGATGGACTATTTTGGCTGCCATTGCAGCAATTTCTGGATGCCTGCCAATCGCCCGTTCGTTGACTCTGACTTTACCATTGAGAGCCATCACTTCACCAGAAAGGTTGACACCCAGAGGGTTAATTTCTACCAAGTCCAGGTCTTTCTGCACAAATAACTGATACATTTTTTCTAAAACTGTGCTGACCGACTGCATCAGCGTACCTTGCAGACCCATTTTTAAAGCCAGTCTGCGAGCATAAAAAGGTGAAAATTCTTGCTCGACCACCACATACTGCATTTTTTGGTCAGCTAATTCCAAATCAATATCCGCTTCTGTGGAACCTAGAAGCACTGGACGACAGACAGCAGTATCTAAAACTACAGCTAAATAAAATTCTTGGTGAGCATCATATTTAGATTCTGCCAATAAAACCTCTGGTAACTGCCCCCAGATGGACAAATTAAATATAGTTTGAGCAGCTGCGATCGCATCGATTGTGGTTTCTACCATTCTCACACCACCGACCTTTTCCCTTTCCCCTGCATGGACTTGCGATTTCAGCACAATCGGATAGCGAATCTTCAGGCGTTTTATATCTGTAGGATGGTCGATTCTTTGGGATGGCAATACAGGAATGCCTATTTTCCCAAACCATTCTTTAACTTGATACTCTAATAAATCCATTGTTATGCACCTTATAATATTTATACTTCCAGAGAATTTCTATGGTGCTATTTCCTATTTTGTTATCGCACCTTCATCGCATAATCAAGCTTTCTACCACTATTAAAACTTATTTTTCACGTATCAATTTTATCGGATTCCCTAAATGAAGCAAATTAATTTTTGAGATTAACTCCTGAGTTTGTATTCAGATGAAGTTATCAATACTATCAGTAAATATACAGTTGTACAACAACTGTTGGAAAAAAGAGGTGCGGAACTTAGGGACTAGGGGCTAGTGGGTAAATAAGAGAGACTTTCGTGTTAAATAGTGATGTTTTTCCATAATTAGCTTTTGATAAAAAGTGCTATATAAACATAATCTTAGCCTCTAATCTCTCAGCCCTAAGCTCTATCCTCCAACCCCTACCCTTTTTTCTCCACACTCAGAAAATCTATTATGCCCATTTTAAAATTGTAATTTCTACTACAGGTGAGATTATAAAATTTAATAATCAACATTCTGAAACACTAATACAACTAATCATGTTTGATTATTTTTCTTTTGGTGAAAACTCAGAAGTTGTGTTAAAAAGTTGGTCTATCAGATTTTACGGTTATGGTTGGTTACACAGTGCATCTGTATTCAACAAACGAACAGCCTTCTTTTTCTGCTCTCACTGATACAAGAAATAATATAGAAGACCAGCAGGAAAGCTCTATGAAAGTGGCAGTCCAGCAGGAAGATTTACAGCTATTAAGCAGAACTTTGCAAGAACAATTTCTTGCCGAAGTTCCCTCTGGTGAATTTTTCCAAATTAAGTGTGCGGTAAACAAAGACGAGTTAATGATTTTGGCTCAACATCCAGTTAGTGTCAAAGCTCATACTGAACAAATTTTTGCAGTACTTGAAGAAGCACTACAATCCTTACCACCTTATCGGGATCAGCAAGTCCAATGTTTTCTGAGAATATCGGGGGAAAAACTCCCTTATGCTAAACGTTCCCTGACTATGAAGGGACATGGACTGTGGGAAAACCCAGTCATTCACAAAGATGTAGAAGATGAAGAAGCAGCATCTTTTTCATCCTTAGCATTTCCTCTGGGTTATTCATCATCAACTGATGCAGTCGAAGATGAAGAAGAAGTATTTGATCCCTTAGCGGGTACGCCAGATTTATTAACAACCCCTCATAAACGCCCACTGAAACCAATTATTTTAGGTACTTTGGGGGGAATCGCTGTCTTAGGTAGTGGTGGTGCTTACCTAATAACTCGTCCTTGTGTAATGTCTGTGTGTCAAGAGTTCCAAGCAGCTCAACAACTTAATACTCAGTTTAGACAATTGGTAAGTCGTGCTAAGTCTGAAAAGGAATTAGCAGGAGTACAAACCCAACTAGAAACAACCAGTACAGCCTTAGCCGTAATTCCTGGTTGGTCGTCTTATTCCCAGCAAGCAGCAGAACTCAAAACCAGTCTGTCTGGACATTCAGAAAAAATTAACCAAGTCATCAAAGCTTTGCAGGGGGCTTCAGTCGCAGAGCAGAAGATGCAAACGCCCGCTAGTAGTCAAGCAGAATTACAAGAGAGACAACAACTTTGGCGACAAGCGATAACGCCATTGGAAGCAATCAGCCCGAATAATGAACTATATAGACTAGTACAGCCTAAGTTACTCAAATATCGTATTCATTTGCAGACTATCAATCAGCAATTAATCACTCAAGAAAAATGGGTGAAAAAATTAGCGGATGCTAAAGGTGTAGCCAGTGTAGCTAATAAGTGGGAAACCACAGCCAAAACTTTGCAAGATTGGCAAAAGGTGCAGTCTACTTGGCAAGTAGTAGTCAATGCTTTGAATATCATCCCTCCGTCGAGTCCCGCATCTCCAGAAGCACAACAACTTTTACTAGAATATAAACCAAAACTAGCAAGAGCGCGCGATCGCGTCACCATAGAACAATTAGCAGCCAGAAGCTACCAACAACTTCTTGGTATAGCCAGCCAAGCCAAAGCCTACGAACAAAAACAAGAATGGCAAGCAGCAGTTATCTATTGGCAGCAAGCTTTACAGACTGCTAAACAAATTTCCAACAATAGCTTGTATTACAATCAAGCTCAAAGTTTAATCGCGCCATATTCAGCCTCTCTCCAGCAAGCACAAGAGAAACTACTGTTAAATAACAGTTGGCAACAAACCCGTGCTGATTTAAACAAAACTTGTTCTAGTGAACTTAAAATCTGTGACTTTACCATAGACGATAAAGGAATCAGCATCAAAATTACTCCTGAATACGAACAAGTATTGCAAAGTAGTATTTCTGAAAGCAATGCTCAAGATTCCAGTTCTGCGGTTGGTGTTGCTAATCATTGGCAAAGCTTACAAGGCGCTTTAACCGTCATTAGCGAAAATGCCAACTTGCCTTTGTTTATCTACAATGCTCAAGATCAAGTAATTTATATGCGAACACCAGGAGAATAGCAGCTAGAGATTAAATTACTGATACCAATTCAAAATTCAAAATACTCTACGGGTAGGCTTACGCCTGTGTAGTAAAGCAAGCTAAAAAATTCAAATAGGTTATGAGTGCTGAAACCCTTCTGAAAATAATAGAGAGTACTCAGCACTCAGAATTTAAGGTTTTATGGTGGTGGTGGTGGCTGTGGTGGTGGGTCTGGGTCTCTGGGTGGTGGTGGGTCTGGGTCTCTGGGTGGTGGTGGGTCTGGGTCTCTGGGTGGTGGTGGGTCTGGGTCTCTGGGTGGTGGTGGTGGGTCTGGTTCTCTGGGTGGTGGTGGGTCTGGTTCTCTGGGTGGTGGTGGGTCTGGGTCTCTCGGTGGTGGCGGGTCTGTATTTATATTCTCATCAACATCATTCCCAAATTGTTGAGCATTGTTGAACAGAATCTCTCCTGTTTCTACTAACGAATCGACCAGCAAACTATCTGCCATTGAATCATTTTTGTCAATGTCTTCAGCTAGGACATCAGAGGAACTAGTACTTAGGTCTAAAAAAGCAGGGTTTTCCATCACCCCTTGACCTACAACACGCTGTTGTGTTGCCAAAGCGGAGGTTATTTCCGCTTGTATAGCTGGATCTATTGTTGCAGAAGCATCTGATCCGGTTAAATTTAAACCCTCAGTCAAATCACTTGTTTCATAAAAATTTTTTAGATCAAAATCGTATAAACCCTTAATTTCACCTTTGGCAAGGACTACAAGTTGTCCTGCTTGTAGTGGTTGAGTTTGAGATGTATCCTTGTTAGAAACTGCTATGCCACTATTTGTCAACGCACCGATAATTGTCGTATCGGTTTTTTGGTCATAACGAATGAATAATGCAGAGCCACGAATGGCGGCTGTTGCACTTGGTGTTTGGATACGTGTTTGTCCCCTTCCTGGTGGAATGAGCAGTAATACTGTTCCATTAGATAATCTAAAATTCCGAGTCCTTGGCATAAATTGGAACACAGCTTGTTCACCAACCCGTGCCAAAGAGCCATCGTTAAAACGCAAATCTGCCAAAGAAGCGCGACCAGTAGATAATCCATCTCCTGGAATAATGGCATCTGCTTGTTGTGCTGGACGCTTATTCTTAGAGGTTCTTTGAATCAATTGCACAAAGTTACGAACACTCTGAATCTCAGCACGAGTCAAAGGTGTATTGGCATTTACCTGATTCTGCGAGATTAATACCATCACCCCGCACAATCCAATGGAGAATAATGGGAACAGGTTCAAACGCATAGTTGTGAATTCAGCAAAATTTAACTGAGATTAAGCCAGAAAAAGCAATTTACAGCTTTTCTCGATTATTTGCACTACATTTTTATAGGATAGAGAAGCTAGAGGCTGGGAGCTACAGGCTCAGGTAATGTATCTTGTCCAGATGTAAAGCACTGTCAGTTTGATAATTCTTTTGTTATCAATTTTATGCTTTAGTTTTAGTTTATTTACAGTAAAAATCTATCTGGATTTTCCTTTATTAAACAGAATATAAGATTGGATACATTTAAGTATAATATGAAGACTAATATTTAAATCCATCCATCAAGATGTATTTTCAAGGCTGGAAAAGTTTTTTCTTGACGATTTTGGTAGTTTCTAGCAGTGCAAGCAGCTATTGTATTAGCGCAAATGCAGTATCGGTTAAATACTCTGATAGATTATATTCTCCAAATAAGTTAGGCAAAAAAGAAATTAATGTTGATATTACCAAGAAAAATCATGTAATATCCTCAACTAGTAATATAGAAGCAGATAATTATCAATTGCCACGGTTGGATATGTTTGACATGGTATCTATACAAGAGATGCCATTAAATAACATAGAAACAAAAACGCTAACTGTTCAAGCTATTCCTATTACTGAAAATACTTCCACATCCATCGATAGCCAAAGTGTTAGTCAAGACAATAATGAGCCTCTACCGTTAGAAGGACAACCTAACAGTTTTCCTCCACCCAATCAAAAACCGATAGAGAAGTTGTTAGATTCACCTCCAGTAAATAACAACGAAAGGCTAGAGAGACTCAGGCGGAGATTGCGAGAAACAAAACAGCCAAATTCAGAAGCAGAAAGTTATCGAGAATTAGGGCTGCGGGTAAGAGAAAGAGCTTTACCACCGCCAATTAAACAACCACCACAGCCACCAGTAGAGGAACCTAAAGCTAAGTTCAAACCCATAGGTTCTCTGCAAGCTTATGTAGGCTATTTTCACTCAGATAACATTTTTTCATCTGATATTTCACGTATAGAGGATGGCTTATTTTTTTATGGACTGAGGCTAGTCTCAGCATATTTTCCTTTAGGAGGGCAGACTTATTTAAATGGATCTATTGATGGTAATTTGATTCGTTATGTGGATCAATCAAAATACAATTACAACCAATTAGTATTTAATCTAGGAATTTATCAACAGTTATCCAAGCGGATGTATGGTGAACTTGGTTGGAGTAATCAACAGTTGTTTTATGCTAAAAATAGTGATGTCTTCCAAGCAGGCGATCGCTTCCTCAATGAAAACTCTTTACACTTATCTTTAGGGAGAAGAGATCCTCTCACTGACAAACTAATGCTAGATAGTTTTTACCAGTTGAGTTGGAAATTAGCTGACCCAGATAATCGCAGTCGGATAATTAATTCTTTCTGGTTATCTTTAAGTTACTACCTACAAAAACCTCTACAGGTTGGTTTAAACTACCAGTTGAATTTGTCAGACTTTACAGAACGCGATCACCCAGGGTGGGGCGTAACCCATCGCAATGACCAGTATCATCGCTTATATGGAAGCGTAATTTACCGTTTATCTAATTCTAGTACAATGAATCTTCAGACTGGCTTTAGTTTTGGCGATTCGACAGCCAGTAACATTGATTTTGAAAGCTGGTTTTTGAATATTAACTATAGTTTAAAACTAGGTGAGTTTTAGATTTAGGTAATAGTCAACAGTCAATAGTTGAAAGCTTAATAGAAAGATTCTGGACTATGGACTAATGACCAAGGACTAATAACTAATCCAATCGCTCCAACTACCTGCATAAAGTTTACCTGTATGAATACCGGCTAACTCTAAAGAGAGCAAATTGACACAGGCTGTCACACCAGAACCACAATAAACTAAAATTTCTTCAGCCTTGTCTAGACCTTCCCATCGTTGGCGGTTTTCTTTTGGTGAAATTGAGTTGCCATTAGTATCTGTTAATTCCATCCAAGGATAGTTTACCGCTCCAGGGATATGACCTGCTACTTTATCAATTGGTTCTCGTTCACCCCGGTAGCGATCGCTTTCTCTAGAATCTACCAAAACTACTTTTGGTAAATCTTTACGATTTTTTACAGCTTCAATATCTACTAACATTTGTGTTTGTATTTGCGGAACAAAGTTAGCTGTTCTGGGTTGAGGAATGATATCAGTAATAGGATAGCCTGCTTGTTGCCATTGGCTAAAGCCGCCATTTAGCACTGCAACTTTTTCATGTCCGAAATAGCGTAGTAACCACCAAAGACGAGATGCAAAAGCAAAGCGAGAGTCATCATAAGCAACAACCAGAGTTTTTTGGAACTCGACCCCAATAGCTGCTAACTTCTTAGCTAGGTCATTAGGGTTAGGTAAAGGATGTCTTCCACCATGCTCACCAACTGGACTAGAAAGATCCAAATTTAAATCTAAGTAATAAGCTCCTTCTATATGACTTGTTTGGTACTGCTGTTTTCCAAGCTGTGGATTGGCTAGGGAAAAGCGACAATCGACAATGACAACTTGCGGATTTTGCAGGTGTTGCAAAAGCCAACTTGGTGAAACAACAAATTGAATATTAGCCATAACAATTCAAAAATCAACATTCAATAATTTCTTCCCTTGTTTCCCTGCTTCATTTCAACTACAAGTATTTATACTCATCTAACTCATGGCAAAATTTGAAAACTTTGTACCAAAAGCAACAGCAGATGGTTCTTTTACCTTTTTCTCCCAAGAATTTAATGAAGATTTTCACAGTCATTTTGGAGCCAAGCAGGAAAGTTTTTTCAAGTTTGTTAGTCCGACTCAACTGGCTATGGCTGCTCATAAACCAGTTTTGCGCTTATTAGATATTTGTTATGGTCTAGGATACAACACAGCTGCCGCTTTAGAGACAATTTGGGCTGTGAATCCCAATTGTTATGTCGAATTAATGGGCTTAGAACTGAATCTATCTGTACCGCAAGCAGCTATTGAGCATAAGTTATTCGACAATTGGAAATACGAATATACAGCTATTTTGAATAAATTAGCTTTTGAGGAACAAGTGCAAACAGATCGCCTCAAGGCAAAACTTTTAATTGGTGACGCTAGAAAAGCCATTGGTAGAGTACATCAGTTAGGTTTTCTGGCGGATGCTATTTTTTTAGACCCCTTTTCACCGCCTCAGTGTCCCCAATTATGGACTGTTGAATTTATGCAAAAAGTAGCACTGTGTTTACACGAGGATGGCTTACTTGCAACTTATTCTTGTGCGGCTGCGGTACGTGCAGCACTTTTGACAGCAGGATTACACATAGGCTCAACTCCACCAGTCGGTAGGCGATCGCCTGGTACAGTAGCGGCTCATCCGCAAAACTCTGAACTCAACACACACATAGCACTTCCCCCTCTTTCTCAAGCTGAGAAGGAACATTTATTGACTCGTGCAGCCATTCCTTACCGCGATCCGCAACTGAATGATCAAGCTCATGTCATAGTGCAGCGCCGACAACAAGAACAACAAGCGAGTTCACTAGAACCTACATCCCGTTGGCGGAAACGGTATTTACCTCATCAGTACTGAGTCTTATGTAAAACCTTACCAGAGACTATACGTAGTAGCATCGATTTCTGAGAACGTAAAAACAGTAATTATACTTAGGTAAGTGTAGTTTGCAAAGTTTTATTGAAAGATAGATGTAAAAGTTTTAACAAAATTTCCAAATTTTCTTAAACAACTTGAAGTGTGAATGTTAACTTTGTATAATTTATGTGTTGTAATATACTAAAAATACTGTCAATTAAAGCTCTATGATGATTGACTTAAGTTCAGAAAAAAAATAAATACTTATTCTGTGTCAGCAAAATCAGAAGAGAAAAACTCCAACCTCCCAACCTATATATGGATTGAACAATCATGATTTTTTCTGGCGCTATTATGTTAAGAAATCTCCGTAAAAAACCTGATTTAACATTTGTGAAAATTCATCATACTGGAGCAAGAAGCAGTGAAGTTGAGAGAAGAATTATTTTCACCATAATTCTTGCTTTTTCATCTCACATAAAAATTCTGGTGTGTTAACTAAATAATCGGTCTTAGAGAGTGTATAAAACTTGTAAAGAGTCAGTTGAATATAATCGTCTACTGAATTCGATGTAAAGTCAGACATTATTAAATTTTTTAAATGATTGGGGTATTTTTGTGATTAAAAGGAGTAGTGATCGTACAGGCTCTACTGAACATAATGTTAGTGCTTCAGACCCCTCAAACAAATTAAATAGTATTAATTCAAATCACATCCTGGGATTACATGAAACCAAAGATAATTCCTTGGGATTATCTAAAGACAATTTTATGATTGCGGAAAGCAAGCAAACTACCGCTTGGCTGATACCTAGTATTAATTCTGATTACGACTCTCTAATCTCTGGAACAATACAAGCCCAAATTTCCCAAGTGAACGGCTTTGATGCAGAATCGCCGAAAATTTTAGTAGTTGATGACCACAGTGCTAGTCGGATGACTGCTGTTGCCCTTTTAGGTATGGAAGGCTACGCAGTGATTGAGGCAGATAGTGGTGCTGCGGCGATAAAATTGGTAAGACAACAACAACCCGATCTAATTTTGTTGGATGTGATGATGCCGGGAATGGATGGGTTTGAAGTTTGCCAATTACTCAAGCAAGATGAACAGACTCGATTGATTCCCGTAATCTTTATTACAGCTTTAAATGATAGGCGATCGCGCATCCGTGGTATTGAAGTAGGAGCAGATGATTTCTTAAGCAAACCATTTGACCGTGTGGAATTAGTAGCCCGTGTGAAATCTTTGGTACAACAAAAGCGGTTGAATGAAGATTTAGACCATGCAGCACAAGTACTATTTTCTATAGCTAGTGCCATTGAAAGCCGTGATCCTAATACTGGAGACCATTGTGAACGCTTAGTTAGCTTAGGACAAGCTTTTGGTGAATACCTGAATCTCTCACGTTACCAAATTCGAGATTTGATGTGGGGTGGTTATCTTCACGATATTGGTAAGGTAGGGATTCCTGATGCAGTGCTTCTGAAAACAGGCAAACTTACCCCTGAAGATTGGGTAATTATGAAGCAACACGTTTTAATCGGGGAAAAAATCTGTCAACCTCTACGGAGTATGCAGGGTGTAATTCCCATCATTCGCCATCACCATGAACGTTGGGACGGTTCAGGTTATCCTGATGGACTCAAGGAAGATGAAATTCCCTACCTAGCACAGGTATTCCAAATCATTGATATATATGACGCATTGACTAGCGAACGCCCCTACAAAAGAGCTTTTACCCCAGAAGAAGCATTATGTATCATGCTTGATGAAACAGAATCGGGATGGCGTAATCCCAAACTCATGCAGCAGTTTGCAGAGTTTATTCTTTCACGCCAGAAGGGAGTGGAGAGTGAGGCGTAAAGAGATGAGGAAGAAAGATATGCGAGTTTAGTAACGAAGAAATATGATTTTCCCTCATCCCCCTCATCTCCCTCATTAGCTGGTATGATTTGAGCCTAAATCTCAAAGTACCAAGCGCAAGAGCGCTATTTATTGAAAGCTAATAGCTAATTATGGTAGTTGTAGCAATACTAGCAGCAGGACGCGGCACAAGAATGAAATCGGACTTACCCAAAGTTTTACATTCTTTGGGTGGGCGATCGCTAGTCGAAAGAGTTATTGCCAGTGTAGAACCGCTTTCACCTTCACGGCGGCTTGTCATTGTCGGTTATCAAGCTGAACAAGTTAAATCAGGTCTTCAGTCTCCCATTTTGGAGTTTGTGGAACAATCTGTACAGTTGGGAACAGGTCACGCCATCCAACAATTACTCCCCTACCTTGATGGTTATACAGGGGATTTGCTAGTACTTAATGGTGATGTGCCTTTGTTACGCACTCAAACCTTAGAACAGCTATTACAAACACACCAAACAAATCAAAACGCTGCCACCATCCTGACAGCGCACCTACCTCATCCCAAAGGATATGGGCGGGTTTTTTGTAATGGTAACAATATTGTCCAGCAAATTGTTGAAGATAAAGATTGTTCTCCCGCCCAAAGGCAAAATCATCGGATTAACGCCGGAATTTATTGCTTCCGTTGGGAGAATTTAGCCCAAGTACTGCCTCATTTGCAAGCAAACAACGCCCAAAAAGAATATTATCTAACGGATGCTGTTACTCAGGTTGGTCAGGTGATGGCGGTAGACGTAGAAGATTATCAAGAAATTTTGGGTATTAATGATCGCCTACAATTAGCTACAGCCTACGAAATTTTGCAAAGGCGAGTCAAAGAACAATGGATGATGGCTGGTGTCACGCTCATAGACCCTAATAGCATCACAATTGATGACACCGTAGAATTACAATCGGATGTGATTATTGAACCCCAAACCCACCTCCGAGGCAATACGGTAATTCAAACAGGGAGCCGCATCGGGCCGGGAAGTTTAATTGAAAACAGCCAGTTGGGTGCAAATGTGACAGTCAAGTATTCTGTGGTGACAGATAGTATTATCCAAGACGGAACCAGAATTGGCCCCTACGCTCATTTACGCGGTCATGCCCAAGTCGGTGTTAATTGCCGTATAGGTAATTTCGTAGAGTTGAAAAACACAGAGTTAGGCGATCGCACAAATGTAGCCCATTTATCCTATTTGGGTGATGCTACTGCGGGAACTCAGGTAAATATTGGCGCAGGGACAATTACGGCTAATTACGACGGCGTGAAAAAACATCGGACAAAAATAGGCGATCGCACTAAAACTGGCTCCAATAGTGTATTAGTTGCCCCAATCGCCTTGGGCGATGATGTCTATGTAGCAGCCGGTTCAACTATCACCGAAGATGTACCTAATGATTCCTTGGTAATTGCTCGGACTCGTCAGGTGGTAAAATCTGGATGGAGAAAGAAGAGCGCGGAATGCTGAGCAGGCTTGAGGGGGCAGGGAACAGGGAGAAAGGGAGAAAACATTGGGAGCAACGCGAAAAAGTGAGATCCTCGTGAAATAAGCAGGGGGGCAGGGGGAGCAGGGGGAGTAAAGAGATATATTAGTACTTTTTGCTACCGAAACAAATTAGTTATACACTTATTTCTTTCTCTTCCCCTGCCTCCCTTGCCTAAGAAAGCCTCCCCTGCTTACCCATCTCACTGTTAGAGCGTTGCTCCCGAAAAATTTTACCCAATCCCCAGACCCCGACACTAACTTATACAGCCGACCTGCGTACCACCCGCCAGTTCTAATGTATCGCCAATCTTTTCGCCATCATGGAAAGCGGCGAGGATGACATCGCAAGTTTTACCCCAAGAAATCGCTCCAGTTGCATCTAAGGCGATCGCACCGAAATCTCTTTTGTTTTCGTGTGCTTCGGCAAAAGAGCGCTGCATGGACTCTTTGAGAGATAATCCATCAGTGACACGGATGACAATCTTCGGGGCTAGGCACTCATCAATAATATCTTCGCCAATGCCAGTACAGCTAACGGCAGCATAATTAGTAGCATAATTACCTGCGGGCATAGCAGAATCACTGACGCGCCCAATACGCTCAAAACCTTTACCGCCTGTAGAAGTACCGACTGCTAATTTACCATAGGTATCTAAGGCTACTACGCCAATTGTGCCGCGTCCAGCATTACTGGTTTCCAATAGTTCTGGTTCTGCTATCACCCCGGCCATTGTTCTTTTAAAATTATCTTGCCGTTCCTGCATCCATTCTTGTAATCGCAACTCAGTTAGAGCATTGTAGCTAGGAATCTGCATTTCCCTGGCTAATTCAGCCGAGCCATAATCTGACAGTACTCGGTCTGGAGAATTTTGTAAAAACTGTGCCAACTCAATCGGATTTTTGACTCGTGAAATATTAATAACACCGCTAAAGCGTCCTAATGCACCATCCATAATAGAAGCACTCATGCGGATTTGCCCATCAGATTGCAGCACCGAACCAGTACCAGCATTGAAACGGGGTTCATCTTCCAACAATTGACAACCCCGCACCACTGCTACAGAAGCATTCACTCCTGACAACAATAGAGCGTAGACTTCCTCTACTACTGCGTGGAGTGTTTTGCGTACTGCTTCTAATCCTCCTTTGCCGTGGAGAGAACTACCTGCTCCCCCATGAATAATTAATTTTGGTTGCACCTGTGACTTCATTTATACCCTGCGCTATTTGCGTCTTAGTTTAGATATTGGGGACTGGTTACTAGGCAATAAAGGTCAGGCTCAGAAGTCCCTTACTTCGTCATCTTCCCCTACAGCCTATTCACTACTGCCTTTAGCTTTTAGCCTCAGAACGACGACGGCGACAACGTTCTGAGCAATATTTCACCTCGTCCCAGCAATCTTCCCATTTTTTCCGCCATGTAAAGGGACGTTGACATACCGGACATATTTTTGTGGGCAGGTCAGATTTAGAACGAGTACGTGCCATATAAATACCGTACTGACTAGATTTAGATTTCCAAGAGCGATGGAAAATAATTATACATAGATTGCTACAAAGGGAGGATACACTTGACGAACAATTATGTTGTATGTCCTCCTATAGACTGGTTTTGGGGTGCTAAGTTCAAGAAAATATTAACATAGGCTGTTTATTTAATAGTTGATACGTTTTTTGCATTGCTCTATGGATAGATTTGATGCAATATACACCAATAAAAAGAGAAAAATATTTCTTTTCTGGACTCTAGGCACTATTTGCTCATTTAGGAATTAACTGCAATTTTGCAGCCGTGTTAGCTGTTACCACCTGCTGTTCCCAAAGCATTAGATGATATTCGAGTTTGCGCCAAGGGTCAATCATGTCAGCATAGTGTTGATGGAAAGTATGACCTGACTGTCCAGGCGCGTGAATAGCTATTGAGTTATCGAGATTTTCTAAATCTACAATCATCCGTAGTGAAGGAATATCTGTGACTTCAAAGGATTGGTTTGCTCGCCAACGGTTGGCGTTTACGGTTTCTCCGTTACCAGAAGTAGGGAAAGAACCACGGTTAAATAAAGCTTCGATGGGTGCAAATCCAGATTTACCCAAGGTGGCGTTACGAAAAGTGATTGTGTGCAGTTTTCCCCAATTCCAAGATTGGGGATTTTTGCCTTGGAGGAGTTCTAGTTCTTCTACTGCTTCTGTGAAAGCTTGACGAAATATTTGGTCGCGGTTTTCTACTTTACTAGTTTGACGATTATCCCACCAATTACTGTTAGGTTGTTGGATAATATTTTGGATGACAGCATACCAGCGATCGCCGCCATCAGGAAAGTATTCTTTTGGTAATTGATCATGAAAGGTATCTTTTAACAAATGCTTCCAAAATACCTCAAATAAAGCAGCCGCAGGTGATTGTGTCTCTAACTGTAAGTTCCAATTTTGTAATATTTTTTGTGCTGCTTGCAACCGAGAATTATTAAATGATATTTTTTGCATTACAGGCACGATATTTTGTGCATTTAAATTTAAATTATCACCTTGTATTTGTCGTACATATTCCCTGGAAATCGGTTTATTTTGCTGGGAAATCATGTCTACAATCCGCTTTGCCCGATAGCCATAAACCCAATCTGTAGTAATTACGTCAGGATATTGATTTGCCACTAAATTATTAGCGGTAACAATGTAACCTGATGATGGATTAAAACTTCGAGGTAATTTTTCAAAATCAATATACTTTTGCCATTCATATTCATCCGTCCAACCAGGAACAGGATAACGTCCATTTCCCTTAGCTCTAAGTGGATATTTTCCTGGCATTTGATAGCCGATATTCCCTTCAACATCAGCGTAGACTAAGTTTTGAGCAGCGATATCAAATTTACTAGCAGCAGTGCGGAAATCTTGCCAATTTTGGGCGCGATTTATTTGCGTAATTGAGTAAACTAATTGTGATGGTTCTAAAGCTGTCCAGCGCAAAGCCACAGCATAGTTTTTTGGTAAATTTCCAGTTGATTTTTGATGAAACTGTTTTAAATTTGGTGCAACATCCGAAAGAATTGGCCCGTGTCTGGTATAACGTACTGTCTGCACAATAGACTGATTCCCCGCAACTTTGATTGTCTCTGGTACAAGCTGCATATCAACCCATTTACCATTGACTTCATATTGGTTGGGGTTATTGGGGTTAATTTTTTCGATGTATAAATCCATTACATCGCCTTGGGTATTTGTCACACCCCAAGCAATGCGATCGCTATGTCCCACAATCACACCCAGCACCCCAGGAAAGGAAAAGCCGTTCACGTTGTATGGACATTCAGCAGTTTTTTTTATACAATGTAGCGCCACCTCATACCAAATAGAAGGCATTTGTACCGCTAGATGGGGGTCATTTGCCAATATCGGCTTGCCTGTGGCTGTACGCTGACCAGATATTACCCAGTTATTTGAACCAATTCCCGCTCCTGTCTGACCGATGAGTTTTTCCAATGCCTTGATTGGTGAGTTAATGGATTGTAAGACCGGGGTAATTTCACTAACTTCTTTAATTGCGGATGCGATGATTTGTGTCTTTGCCAAAGTTTTTTCTTGCTCTGGCGTTTCTGGCAAAATAACGGGCAAATTTTGAGGATAGGGTGGAAAAAGTTCCTCTACTTGAGCAGGGGTAAGAGTCTTCAGGAGAATTGTCCGTTCAATTTCATTTTGGAAATTTCTCCCCAAATCGTAAGCCATCACCTTACCCCAAGTCAGGGAATGCAATATTTGCCAAGGTTCAGGTTTGTAACCAGGATTGAGTAATTGCAATACGGCATATTCTAAACTTAGAGCGCTGCCTTGATGCTCTTGCAGATAGGCGTTGACACCATCAGCATAGGCTTGTAAGTTCGCCTTCATCTCTACATCCATTTGCTGAATTTCTTGCTGTGCTACCCTAGCCCAGCCCATTGTTCGCAGATATTTATCAGTGTCTAACTGGGATGCACCAAACATTTCTGCCAGTTGTCCAGAACCAATGTGCCGCCAGAAGTCCATTTGCCAAAAGCGGTCTTGAGCATGAATATAACCCTGAGCCATGAATAAATCATGGGAATTGCTTGCATAGATATGGGGAATACCCCATTGGTCGCGTTTGATGGTAACTTCAGATTGAATTGAAGGTAAAGCGATCGCTCCATTTTCTAGCGGAAAAGAACGCCGTACAGTATAAGATAAAAATCCCGCCAATAATATACTCAGCACGACAAGGGTAATTACGGTAGTTTTTAGCCCCTTATACAACCTACGTTTTCTGAAGCTTTTCATTATGCGGATGCTGTAGCGCTATCAATCAAATTACTGGGATATTATACAGCTTGCAATCTAATTCTCGTAAAATAACTTACGTAATATCAAAGCGCATACTTAGGGATAAATAATTTTTTCAAGTAACCCAAGCAGAGTTTTGTTTGATCACATCAGTATAAGACTTTATTTTTTTGTATTATAAAATAATTTTTGGAAAAATATTCTAAATCTAAGATTGCTGACAAACTTTTAATTGACAAAGCTTACAAGTCTATGCTATTTAATCAGCTTGCAAGAATTACTGAAATATAAATCTCAATGGCATTAAATATCACAATACAAACTTATTACTTTAGCTATGGGATCTGACAAAATCAGTCGCTGTCACCTATACCGATGTATTTCACAAGACTATGTAATAAAAATATTCCGTATTTATAATATTTTCTTCCATAACAAACTAGTCAAGGCGTGCTAAGTTTTAAATTCATCCTCATTCCGTTCGCGGTTTTTCCCATGCGTCTGCTAGATTTACACCCACAACACCTGGAAGAACTAGTCAAGGGTAGTGGTATAGAATTACACTTAGCACAACTTAATTTTAGGTCTCTCCAAGGCGTCACTGCCTATGAGCATCTATTAATTTCCGAACACCTACCCCGTACCAACACTGGTATGGTAAAAAGTGGATGGTTACAACGTTATAGCCATGTTACGGCTGGTGGTTGGTGGTGTTCTGGGTTAGATCCTCTGAGCAATTGGCAAGCTATGGAATGGGGATGCTTTAAGCCAAACCAACCGCGAACAAATCAAAATGGCAAGTCGATAAAATATGAACATCCACCCAGCACAGCAACGCGCATATTCTGCCTGCGGGTGACATTGGGGATATGGCAACAAGTCTCCCAGCGTTACAATTTCCCCATACCCGAAGATATCACCATTAATTCCCAAGGTGAAGTGAAAGGCTTTTGGCAATGGGTGATGGAACGCAACATACCCGTCATCATTTGCGAAGGAGCCAAGAAAGCCGCAACATTATTATCTCAAGGATATGCAGCGATCGCTATTCCTGGGATTACCAGTGGCTACAGAGTTGTGAAAGATAAGTTTGGCAAAGTCATCAGTCGCCAGCTAATTCCTGATTTGGCGGTATTTGCATTGACAAAGCGCATTTTTTATATATGTTTTGATTATGAAACTCAAGCAAAAACAATAGCTGCTGTTAGTAATGCTATTGCCCAACTTGGTTGTTTATTCCAAGCTAAAAAATGCCCTGTAAAAGTTATAGAACTTCCAGGGTTAGAAAAGGGCGTAGATGAGTTAATAGTTGCAAAAGGCGCAACTATTTTTGAAAAAATTTATCGCCAGAGTGTAGATTTAGAAATTTATTTAGCTCAAATCAAACCTCATACTCAATTAACAATTTCACCTACTCTTACAGTTAATCGTCCATATTTGGGAGAAATAGATTTTCCCACCTCTGGATTAGTTGGTGTCAAATCAGCAAAAGGTACAGGTAAAACTACATCATTACAAGCTGTTGTTCGTCAAGCAAAAAGTATAAATAGACCTGTATTATTAATTACCCACAGGATTCAGCTAGGGCGTTTTTTATGTGAAAAAATTGGAATTAAATGGGGATTTAATCAAGCACAACCCTTAACTAAAAATAGCGATTGGATAAGAACAATAAATACCCAATCTTTAGGTTTATGTGTTGATTCTATCTGGAAACTACGTCCTGAAGACTGGCGAGGAGCAATCATCATTTTAGATGAAGTTGAGCAGTCTTTATGGCATCTACTAAATAGTAATACTTGCAAACATAAGCGCGTCAAAATCTTAAAAATATTTCAGCAATTAATCTCCTTAGTTTTATCCACAGGTGGCTTAGTAATTGCCCAAGATGCAGACTTATCAGATGTCTCCTTAGAATATTTACAAAGTTTATCAGGCTGTAAATTAACACCTTGGATAGTAGTGAATCAATGGAAGCCACAACGAGGTTGGGAAGTAACTTTTTATGATTCCCCTAACCCGATTCCCTTAATTCAGCAATTAGAATTAGATTTACTAGCAGGACGTAAATGTTATGTAACTACTGATAGCCGTTCTGGACGTTATAGCTGCGAAACAATTGAACGTTACCTCAAAGAACGCTTAGAAAAATTGCGATATCAGTTTCCAAAAACGCTAGTAATTAATAGTCATACAACTAATACTCCCGGTCATGCAGCAGTCGATTTTGTGGCAGATATTAACCAAAAAATTACCGAATATAGTACCGTATTCGTTACTCCTAGTTTAGGTACAGGTATTAGTATTGATGTGCAACATTTTGACCGAGTGTATGGCATTTTTCAAGGAGTAATTCCTGACTCAGAAGCAAGACAAGCACTAGCTAGAGTGAGGGATAATGTACCGAGAATTGTCTGGTGTGCTAAACGGGGAATTGGCTTAATTGGTAGTGGTAGTACAAATTATCGTTTACTGTCTGATTGGTATCAGGAAAATCAAAAAGAAAACTTAGCTTTACTGAGTCCTTTACATAAAATAGATGTAGACTTACCCTTAGTTTATGACCCTATTCATTTACGGACTTGGGCTAAATTGTCTGCGAGAGTCAATGCTTCCATTCGTCTCTATCGCCAATCGATGGAAGATGGCTTAACTGCTGATGGACATCAAATTTGGGTGCGGAGTAACGCCATCCACAATAATATTGTTCGAGATTTAAGATTGGCATTCTTAGCAACTGACCCCAGTGATTTAAGAGAACGTCAAAGATTAGTTCTAGAAATTGTCAAAGTTCAAAAAGATTGGGGAGAAAAGCGGCAAAAAGGTAAAGAAATTAAGCGCCAAATAAAAAAAATTAAGCAGCAAAATCAAATAGCAGCAGCAAATAATGTAGCAACCGCTAGAGATATTGATTATTTAGAATACGAGCATCTTTCGTCTAAGCATTCTCTGACTGATGAGGAACGTAATCAAATTCAAAAATACAATCTTCGACAAAGATACGGTATTTTAGTAACTCCCTTGCTGAAGTTGCGGGATGATCAAGAATATTACACTCAATTGTTAATCCATTACTACCTCACCCATGAAAGCGAATACTTTCAAATCAGAGATCAACAAGAATGGCATCAACAATTATCTTGGGGAAATGGTAAAGTTTTTTTGCCAGATTTAAAAACTTATACTTTAAAAGTTGAGGCAATGAGAGCCTTAGGAATGACGGAATTTATCGTATTAGAACGAGAATTTACTGAAAATGACCCTGATTTGATCTGGTTAAAAGATATAGTGTTTCAACATAGTAAACATATCAAAAGGGTTCTGGGTATTGATTTTATTAGATGTCAAGAGAAAATTACATCAATCAAGGTTCTCAGTCGTCTACTGAATTTGTTGGGATTGAAGTTGAAAAGAGTTAATGAAACTTATCTAATTGATCCAGAGACATTTCATGATGAGAGACAAAAAATATTTTCAGTTTGGCAACAACGAGATGAAGTCATATTAACTCAGATTAAAAATATGAGACGTGCAACAAATAATTTAATCTCAAACCAAAAGCCGCAAAAGACAGAATCAAATCCTGTCATCTCTACTATGGTTTCTCTATTTTAGATTTCCTGTAGTCCTGTTGGTTGTATAAGCCTAATTACCTAAACTAAACAACTGCTAAACATTCAAGCTATATTGCAGTTATCAATGATTAGGAAAAACACCAGTGTTTCCCCTCTACGACGAAAATCCGACGCGAATCACCCCGTATTTCACTTACGGGATAATTGGGATGAACGTTTTAGTTTTTCTTCACGAAGTGAGTCTGTCTAATGCAGAGTTAAATCAGTTTTTTGGCCAGTATGCTTTAGTACCTCAAGAGTTAACCACCAACTTAGCTAGTGAATGGCCAACTTTATTTACATCACAATTTTTACACGGCGGTTGGTGGCACTTGATATCGAATATGGTTTTTCTTTGGGTTTTTGGCAACAATATTGAAGAACGCCTGGGACATTTCAAATATTTAATTTTTTATTTGACTTGTGGTGCTTTAGCCGCTTTGTGTCAGTGGTTCATTGGAATGTATTCCACTATTCCTTCTTTAGGGGCTAGTGGCGCAATTTCTGGAGTTCTTGGTGCGTACCTGATTCGTTTTCCTCAAGCTAGGGTGACTACTTTAGTTTTCTTGGGGTTCTTTGTGACCACAATCAGTGTTCCGGCACTAGTGATTATTGGAATTTTCTTTGTTCAAAATGTGATATCTGGTCTTCTCAGCCTACAAGCAGCCGCCAACATGAGTGTACAAACAGGGGGAGTTGCCTATTGGGCGCACATTGGCGGTTTTGTGTTTGGCGTCATACTAAGCCCTATATTTGGTTTGTTTAGACGCGACTAATTCTTATTGTGAGATCGCAATTGTTCTGCGATCTCACTAATGACTCATGACTGATGATTCAATTAAAAGTCATCGTCAAAATTTTTCATGGCTTTGGGGTCAGGAGCAAAGGCTAACCATAGAGGAAATTGTAGTAATGCCAGACTAATTTGCTCTTCAGAATCATCAATGAGAATCAAAGGTAGCTGATTTGCTTTTACTAGACGGTCTGCTTTTTGTGCTAGAGCTTCTGGTGCTTCAAATAAGACAACGCCTCTATCTGGGCCAAAATCTGGGCGACCTATGCCAAGACAGTCTTGTAAACCCCGCCGCCATTCACCTAGACGTTCTGGTGTATTAGCTAAAACTAGGGTGCGGACGCGATCGCCATATAATTTATGTAATATCGAAATTGCCGCCGAAGCAATCAAAATATTCTGCAAACGGCTACCCATTGTCCGTAAAGCCCCCCTTCCCCCTTGGTTAAAAAACCAATTTGCAACTCGTTCGGCGTGGACTGGTTCAAAGGTGCGGCGCAATTGCCAAGCAGGTCCGTAATAATCTGGTTTATTACGATATTGGTCAATTAGGCGGCGAACTTGCTTGGTTGTGTCTTGAAACTGCTGTTGAGCAAATTGGGGTGTACCTGCTTGGGGTTCGGCGGGTTTAGCTTCTTTGGCTGGTGGTCTTTCTCTTTCGATGACGGCTGGGACTAATTGCAGTTGTTCGGCTGCGGCTGCCAAATCTTGTAAACTACCTGCCAGATAGTCTTTAAAGCCTTGTACCCGAATTGCCAAGTCTTGAGACGTACCCGCAAAAGTAGTCCGCATCTCATTGCGGATACGTTCTTGACGGCGTTCTAGCTGTTCTACGGAAATTTGCAGTGTTTGTTTGCGTTGTTCTAGTTGTGCTAGCGACTCTTGCACAATTCTTCCCAGTGCGGTTTGAGTTTCGCTGAGTTGTCCTTGAAGAGTTTTGTATGAAGCTTGTAGGTTAGCTATTTCTTCGTTGAGTGCTGCTTCGGTGCGTTGCAGTTCTATAATGCGTTGTTCTGCTTGTGTGTATACTGAATTATTTGGTGATTCTGATTCTACTTCTGAACCCAGAGTTGTAGTGTCTGTTTCTAAATCAGCTGTTGATTCTAGCGTCACATTGTCTGTAGAATCTGTCAATTCTTCATTAGAGAAGGGTTGCTCAAGATTGGTGTAGTCTGATTGTGACTCAAGCGATGGAGTTTGCCCTTCGTTTTCCAGAACTGACTCTTCAGATAAATTTTCTGGATTTTCCAGCTGAGGGTTTTCTGGTTGTATTTGCTCCAACCACTCATCAATCGGTTCTGGAGTTTGAGATTCGTCAGGGTTCATAAACTATAGTGCAATTCCTAAGATGCGAATAATATAGCTTTCAAAGATATACAGTTGAACTGTCCGAAAATTTCTAAGTTCTCAGTCTAACTCGAAATTGAGAAGGGCTGAGTGCTGAGTAAAAAATCCTCTCCCCTGCTCCTCATTTCTCTTTAAATACGCGGACAGCGCTCTTCTAAGCAAGCTTTGAGGGTTTTGGGGTCAAATAAAATTGGCAAAAAATGAATGCTGTTAATTTCTTTGAAGTAGAACAATATAGGAACTCTATCCCAAAAAATTCGCCAGTTTTGCCATTCTTGGTAGGGAAAGCGGCGAAGAAGTTTATCACCTCTGTAAAGGTCAAAGTCAGTGGCGGTAAATTGCACACGTAAGCTGACTGTTTGAAATAAAAGAAATAATCCCAAAAATGCAAACACAATTCCCACCCAAGGTTGTAAAAACAGTAGTGGAATAGCCGCAATCACTAAAACTACAGGGATATTGTAACTAGGTTTAAGTTCCACAGTTGCTGCGGAGTTAGGCGCAATTGAACTGGTCACAGTTTCCCATCCTACTTGAGTAGACACTTCTCTTATTTTAGGAGTTATGGGTTTGAACTCTTAGTTAATAGTCAATAGTCACAAGTTATTCTCCCCTGCGTCTCTGCTCCCTAGTCCTATATTCCTTGCGGCAATGCACCACCAGTTCCTTGAAACATTACCCAAGACAAGAAAAAGTTGCTAATAAAGATAATTAGTAGGGCTGTAACAACGGCAGTTGTGGTTGATTGTCCTACTCCTTTAGCTCCGCCGGTGGTTGTCAAACCCCAACTACAACCAATGATGGCAATTAGCACTCCAAAGCAGCAGGCCTTAATCATGGTGCTAAAAATATCCCAGATACCCAGCAGGTTACGGGCAGAATCTAAAAATACTGTGTCGGAGATTCCATACATATTTGTGGCAATGATTAATCCCCCTAACATCCCTGTAACTAAAGATAAGAGGGTTAAAATTGGTAGCATCAGAAAACAAGCCAGCAGACGGGGAATAACTAAATAGTCAATTGGGTCGGTTTTTAACATCAACATGGCATCGATTTGTTCTGTTACCCGCATTGTGCCGATTTCTGCGGCAAAAGCAGAACCGACACGTCCCGCTAATATGACGGCTGTCAATACTGGTGATAGTTCCCGTGTCAATGCTACTGCTAATACTCCGCCGACGAGATTCCCCGCGCCAAAATTAATAAACTCCCGTGCTACCTGAATAGTAAATACTGCACCTACAAAAACTGCTGTTAATAGGGCAATAAATAAAGAATCTGGCCCTACTGCTGCCATTTGTTCTGTAGTGTTGCGCCAGTGGATTTTACCCTTCAGTAGGTGAACTATGGCTTGTCCACCCAGAAAAATCGCCGCCAGCAATCGCTGACTCCATGTTCCTAAGCTGGATTTGGATATGGTCATTAGTCATTAGTCATTAATCATTAGTCAATAGTCAATGGTCAATGGTCAATAGTCAATGATCATTACTTAAGTATGGATGGGATTATACTTTTACGAGAAGCAGCTCTATGAGGTTGTTCGTGTTCTGACAATAGTCATTAGTGATTTTCCTCCGCTTTCTGCTCTATTGTCTCCTTGTCTCTCTGGAAATATTAATTTTACTTAACGATTTTCTCAGGAAATATAGCTTTGCATAAACACGTTAAACGTAGTTATGCGGCGATACTTTGAAATATGAGCTTTATTTGACAAGGCTTTTCGAGATTTTTATCTTTTTTAGAGTTTTAGCCACTTGTGTAACAAGTAACTCCTTAATTTAATGAAAACTTAAGATTTTTGACAACTTGTCTATTGGGGAGCGATCGCACGTATTGTAGGAAGAGGACACATAGCTGTTCGGCTATGGTTCATTTTAGTCTTGGAGCTTGTCTGAAATGAATATTTTTACCAATTTTCTCCGTTCCCTAGTGCTAACGATTATTTTTAGCTTTGTCGCTCCCCTATGCTTAATCGGTGGTGTTCTGTTGTCTTTATCTTTAGGTGGCTATGTTCCCCTTTTGCAAGGCTTAACTGAGGTAATTGCTAATGGCATATTTAACTTCCTGATAATTTTTGGTAGCGGTTCTGCTTTACAGGGAGTTTTAGTGATTGGTCTGACTTGCAGTTTTGTTGGGGCGCTATTTGATACTTACGTTTACTACCGATATCAAATTTTAAGGTTGGATTCCTAATTCATCAAAAAGCAATGGTTATGTCTCAAAGGGTGATGAAGGTAAATTTCACTATTACTTTCACGTCTGAAAAATATTGTAGATTTTAAATTGAATAAATATTTATAATACTAGATTACTATTCATTAAGTTTATAGAGAATTCATAGTTGATCCTTGAAATATAAGTAGGGTGGGTAATGCTCACCCTATTATGGTTTTGGTGGATATTGCCTACCGAAACTACAGATAGTGAAATTTTTGTCAGATAAAACCTAAAAAATTTCTGAAAATTCCGAATATTTTCATGGTTACTCTTTTTTTCATAGAGCAGAGTTAAGACATCTGACCACTAGACAATTTATATTTAGATTATTACGAGGTTTTTATTTGCTCATGGTTTGGCCTTTTAAGTCAAGGTTTCGTAAACAAATTGCTCGCATTGAGATTACAGGTGCGATCGCTGGTGCAACTCGCAAACGGGTTCTGGAAGCTTTAAAAACTATTGAAGAAAGAAAGTTTCCTGCATTACTACTACGCATTGACAGCCCTGGCGGTACAGTCGGTGATTCTCAAGAAATCTACAGCGCCTTGAAGCGTTTACGAGAAAAAATCAAAATAGTTGCGAGTTTTGGGAATATCTCTGCTTCTGGCGGTGTCTACATCGGTATGGGCGCTGAACACATCATGGCTAATCCTGGAACTATTACAGGTAGCATTGGTGTAATTCTGCGGGGGAACAACTTAGAACGCTTGTTAGATAAAGTTGGCGTTTCCTTCAAAGTGATTAAGTCCGGCCCTTACAAAGACATCTTGGCATTTGACCGAGAACTCACCGAACCAGAACAAGAAATATTACAGGAGTTGATTGACACAAGTTATCAGCAGTTTGTCCAAACAGTAGCAGAAGGAAGGTCTTTAGCGGTAGAAAAAGTGAAAAGTTTTGCTGATGGGCGGATTTTTACTGGACAGCAAGCTCTAGACTTAGGAATTGTAGACCGATTAGGAACAGAAGAAGAAGCCCGTCGCTGGACAGCAGAATTAGTTGGTCTTGATCCTGAGAAGACACCTTGCTATACCCTAGAAGAACGGAAGCCTTTATTAAGTCGAGTTTTACCAGGAAACCGTAAGGGTTACTCAAGACTGAGTGCAAGTATGGACTGGCTAGAATTTGAAATGTCAACCAGTGGTTTACCACTGTGGTTATATAGACCTTAAATTGTCAATAGTCAGTAGTCATTGGTCAGTGGTAAAAGTAAGAAGTGACAACTGACAACTGACAACTGACAACTAACAACTGAACTAATTAAGGAGGACTTTGGCGTGGAGTGGCGATTGCGTGCAATTCGTGGAGCAACAACCGTTTCAGAAAATACCGTGGAAGCAATTCGAGAAGCGGTGAGTGAACTGCTAGACGAACTGGAAAGGCGAAATCAACTCCAGCCACAAGACATGATTAGTGTGACGTTTTCGGTGACGCGGGATTTAGATCGGATTTTTCCAGCAGCGATCGCCAGACCCCGACCGGGTTGGGATAATGTAGCTATGTTAGATGTGCAGCAAATGCACGTTGAAGGTAGTTTACAGCGCTGCATCCGCTTCTTAATTCACGCCTATTTACCTACCTCCGTTCCAGTTCATCACATTTATTTGCGCGAAGCTAAAAAATTACGTCCTGACTGGAGTTTTCCCCAGGCGCTACAAGCTTCACAGTCAGTAGTAGAGTCAAAATTTTAACTCGGTTATTGGAAAAACGGGCTGCTGCCTGATTTAGCTAAATTCCAGGTCGAAGAATTTTCTCAGCTATTTGGGGAAACCAGCGCTGGAGGAAAAACAGCAGTTTAGTTTTACCGATTCGCATTTCGTAGCGATGCCTGCGGCAGGCGTAGCCATCGCGTGTAAAATCATGCCAAAATTCATCCACTAGAGCTTTAGGTGATATTTTTCCCTTACCCCGACCTTGAGTCATGGGTGTATCAACTAAAGGCGCAATAATTTCAAACACTTTAATAGATGTAATTTCCAGTTGCCACCGCAAGGCTTTGGTAGCAATATGTAGACCAGCTTTACTGGCGCAGTAGACAGGCGCAGTTTCTTTAGGAACTAATCCCAAGCCGGAGGAAACATTGATAATAGCCGCAGCAGGCTTTTTCTGGAGATGGGGCAACATCAGTTTAATCAATTGCAATGGCGCAATCAAATTGGTATGTAATTCTGTCTCAATTAACTCTATTGCTATCTCTGGATTCACAAATTCATAGTTGTATTGAATGCCTGCATTGTTAATTAGAATATTCACATTTGGGTAACGATTGACTAGCTGTTGCAGAGCATTCAAATCTCTTAAATCAGCAACTTCAGTGATAATCTCAGGCCATAATCTCTTTACTTCAGCTAATTTATCTGCATTGCGTCCAGTAATAATTACTGTATTTTGCGCTTGCAGAAATTTTTGCGCCAGTGCCAAGCCGATTCCCGATGCACCTCCAGTAATTAAAACTGTGTTGCCCTTGGTTGAGATTGTGGATTTCTTTCTATTAGCCGGATGTAATGTTGTCTTCACCATTGCCAGTTCAGTACGCGCATTTCAGAACATCTTCTTTAGATGTAATCTGGAGCGCTGGTGAAGTCATTAACCTATGTTAATCAGGCTGAAAATTTTTCCGAATTCGGCTGAGAGACACAGGTGAAATCCCTAGATAAGAAGCAATGTGATATTGCTTTATTCTTTTATCTAAATTGGGATATTCCGCCAAAAACTTTTGATATCTGGTCGTGGCATCATCTATAAGTAACTCTGCCTCGCGTTTTTCTTTTTTGATAAACAATGCCTCAACAAATTTATGATTAATTGTCTGCCAGCATGGATGTTCTGCACATAATTGGGTGAACTGGCTATAGTCGGCGACTAATAATAATGAGTCTTCTAAAGCTTCAATAGAAAATTGGGCAGTACTTTTTAAAATCAAAGCACTGTAGGCAGCTACAAAATGGTTTTCTGGGCAAAATGATTTTGTTAAGTCTGTACCTGTTGGATTTACGTAGTAGAGAC
Organism: Anabaena subtropica FACHB-260; assembly: GCF_014697105.1. Taxonomy (GTDB): domain Bacteria; phylum Cyanobacteriota; class Cyanobacteriia; order Cyanobacteriales; family Nostocaceae; genus Trichormus; species Trichormus subtropicus. The sequence continues at coordinate 37,469 of NZ_JACJRF010000036.1, forward strand.
GTAAGAGACCAGAAACAACAAATCCAATTTGACAGGGAATATCACCCGCCTGAATGAAAAAGTTTCCAGCGATTAGTGTTAGTGGGTAAAAAGTCCGGGTTAACTTTTGAATTTCATCTGCTGGAATCTCAGCCAATGTTTGCAGAACGTGGCTGAGTTGGAGATAGGCAGAGGTGAGCATAAAATGTAGCGATCGCTATGCCTCTATATTTTTGCTGGGAACTTTTTCTTCTTCGTAGCGATGAAATCTAATCCCTAAGAAGATGTCATAAACAAACTCAAAAAAGTCTTTTTTCTGCAACAATCCTGAAGTTTGATAACAGCCTTTCTCATCTAACAGTGGCTTCATTACATAATATGCAGGCTGATAGTTATACCAGGGAATAGAAGGCCATAAATGATGAATTAGGTGGTAATTCTGCCCCATAATCAAGATGTTGAGCAATTTTCCTGGGTAGACGCGGGCATTTTTCCAGCGATCGCGTTCCGCAAAAGGACGATGAGGTAGATAATCAAAAAATAACCCTAAAGCTATACCCACAATAAACGCCGGGATGAACCAAAAATTGAGAATGTAACCCAAGAAATGGTACTGAACAGAAATATAAACAATTGTCACCACAATTAAGCGACTGATAAACCATTCCAGTAGTTCATTCTTCCGCCACAACTTACGTTGAAAGAAAAATACTTCGTGATACAAAAACCTTACCGCAATTAACCACAGTGGCCCGCCTGTAGAGACGTAATGATCTGGGTCATCTTTGGGGTGGTTTACATGGGCGTGGTGCTGCAAATGCACCCGCGTGAACACAGGAAAGGCAAAAGCCAATATCAAGGCGCTACCATGACCTAACATGGCATTAATTAGGCGATTGCGGTGGGCAGATTGATGACAAGCATCATGAATTACTGTCCCAGCACAATGCAAAGCCAAGGTGTTAATGGCAAAGCACAGCCAATGTGGCCATTGCCAAAGCCAGTAACCAAAGTTTGACAACACCAACATCGCCACAGATGAAAGGAATAACAGCATCGTGGGATTAAAATCACCAGGAGGCGCTAAAAATTCCTTTGGTGGGATTTTCAGTGTCTGCTGTGCCTCCAATGTGAGCATTACTATCTCCTTTTTGATCAAATCACTACGAATATACGACAAAGATTAGTGAATAATAAAGTTTTATAAGCTTTTGTATAGCAAGATTTATCTACTTCCTTACCGATTAGTAGATGAATAACGCTATGATTCCAGTCAGGACTCCAGTCTTTGCTGATTAGGGTGTGCTATCCGCATAATGAATAATCTTGATGTAAAAATCTCTGTTTGAGGGAGGATGGAACACAGATTGGTGTACGATATCTACTCTGTGCCACAGTTCTGCTACCTCTGGTGACGTTTGAGTCACTGATATAGCAGTGACTGCAAATCAAACGCCCCTCAACTTACTATGACTCACTAAATAGCTCCCTAGAATCAGCCCCTATGCAACTAAGAGATTCTGTACGCCGGACAAAAATTGTCGCCACAATTGGCCCCGCCACTAGCAGCCCAGAAATGCTAAAGGCAATTATTGAAGCGGGTGCAACAACGCTGCGGCTCAACTTCTCCCACGGCTCTCATGCCGACCATCAGCGTAGTATCCGCCTGATTCGGCAAACCGCTTTTGAACTAAATCAGCCAGTGGCAATTCTCCAAGACTTGCAAGGGCCAAAAATTCGCTTGGGAAAGTTTGAAAACGGGTCTATAGTTTTAGCTAAAGGCGATCGCTTCACCTTGACAAATCGCCCCGTTGTGGGTTGCCAAGAAATTAGCTGCGTTACCTACGATTATTTGGCAGATGAAGTCCCTGTTGGGGCAAAAATCCTCCTCGATGATGGCCGTGTAGAAATGGTGGTGGAGGATATCAACCGCGAGAAAGGTGACTTAAATTGTTGTGTCACCGTTGCAGGTAAGTTATCCAACAACAAAGGCGTAAACTTCCCTGGAGTTTACCTTTCAATTAAAGCCATGACCGACAAAGACCGCGAGGATCTAATGTTCGGTCTAGACCAGGGTGTAGACTGGGTAGCATTATCTTTTGTCCGTAACCCACAGGACATTATCGAAATCAAAGAGCTGATTTCCAGCACAGGTAAGCAAGTCCCAGTAGTTGCCAAGATTGAAAAGCATGAAGCGATTGAACAAATGGAAGCTGTTCTCGCCTTATGTGATGGTGTAATGGTTGCTAGAGGCGACTTAGGGGTAGAATTACCAGCCGAAGATGTTCCTGTACTGCAAAAACGGTTAATTGCTACAGCCAACCGCTTGGGAATTCCCATCATCACTGCTACCCAAATGTTAGACAGCATGGTGAGTAACCCCCGTCCCACTCGCGCGGAAGTGTCAGACGTAGCTAATGCGATTTTAGATGGTACAGATGCGGTGATGCTTTCCAATGAAACTGCTGTAGGTAGCTACCCAGTAGAAGCAGTGGCAACAATGGCACGCATTGCTGAACGCATTGAACAAGAAGAAGATAATAGTGCCAAATTACGGCAACTGCGAGATAATCGCCGTTCTATTCCCAACGCCATTAGCCAAGCTGTAGGTCAAATTGCTGAACAGTTAGGAGCAGCAGCAATTATGACCTTAACCCAAACAGGGGCGACAGCTCGCAACGTCTCTAAATTTCGTCCCCACACGCCAATTTTGGCAGTGACACCCCACGTTAATGTAGCGCGACAACTACAGATGGTTTGGGGAGTTAAGCCTTTACTAGTCCTAGAGTTACCTTCCGCCGGTCAAACTTTCCAAGCCGCCATTAATGTGGCTCAGGAACATAGTTTACTGTTTGAGGGTGATTTGGTGGTGATGACAGCTGGAACACTCCAAGGGGTTTCCGGTTCGACAGACTTAATTAAGGTTGAAGTGGTAACAGCTATACTCGGCCAAGGTATTGGACTGGGACAAGGTTCAATTAGTGGTCGTGCTAGGGTAGCTCATACAGGTATGGATACCAGTAATTTTAATCCCGGCGATATTTTGGTTGCTTCTCATACCGGCGCTGATTATGTAGATGCTATTCGCAAAGCCGGTGGGATTATTACTGAGGATGAAAGTCTTACTAGTCATGCAGCCGTCATTGGTTTACGCCTTGGTGTGCCGGTGATTGTGGGTGTAAAGAAAGCGACTCAAGTAATTCGTGATGGGGCAATTCTGACTATGGATTTGCAACGGGGTTTAATCTACTCTGGGGCAGTGGGAACACCTTAAGGGACTTCCAGATAAAAAAATATCCAAGTAGGTAGGGTGCGTCAGTGCGAGAAAACTTAGCTGTACTAAGAAATTATTCATACTGACGCACCCTACTAACCGTCAATTTGGAATAATTTATTTTTTGGTGTTCCCTAATAATTCGTAATTCGTAATTCGTAATTCATAATTATGAATTACGAATTGAATATTTTTCCAGATTTCTGTACGTTGACATTTATAGATAACGGGATAAGACTTGCACTGTGGCTTGTCCTGTTTTTTCCCAACTAAACTGATTTGCTCTAGCGATACCTTTGATGGAAAGTTGCGATCGCAATTCTACATCAGTAGCTACCATCTGCATGGCGTCGGTGATTTCTGCGGTGTTATAAGGATTGATGAGGATAGCTGCATCGCCAGCCACTTCAGGTAAGGATGATAGGTTAGAGCTGATTACAGGAGTACCGCAAGCCATTGCTTCTAAGACAGGAAGACCAAAACCCTCCCAGAGACTGGGGAAGACAAGAGCGATCGCTTGATTAATAATGATAGGTAATTCACTATAAGGAACATAGTCTAGGAACTTCACTCGATTACTTATCCCTAACTCCGCAATTTGTACTTGCAAACTTGGTGTATAACGTGCATCACTCGGCCCTGCTAACCATAGTTCATAATCCTGATTTGGTAACGCAGCAAAAGCTGTAATTAGTCGATTTAAATTTTTATAAAAATTATGCCGTCCATAATACAAGAAATAATTCTTTCTCGGCAAATCTAAAAAACGAAAATTTTTCTTGTCAATAGCTAAGGGAATTACAGTTATTTTATCTTTGGAAATCCCTAGAAAATTCCTAATATCATTAGCAGTACTTAACGAATCACAAATAATGTGTTCTGATTGCTTAATAACAGCAGGTATATAATGACGACAATATAAAATTTGTGCCGCAGAAAATTCTTGCGGAAATCTTAAAGGAATTAAATCATGGATAGTAAGAATACTACGACATTGAGAAAATAAAGGAATCTCAGGAATAGGGGAAAATAATAACTGTGATTTTAACTGTCGATATAAATTAGGTAATTTAAATTGAACCCACATCAATCTGTTAAAATGCCCTCTAATACCAAATTCTGTTGTAATATTACTTGGAGATTGATAAACTTTTATGTTGTTAATTTTATTTGGGCTAAGAACATTAACATCTAAAGATTGAATCTGTGGCAATAAATTCAAACTATAAGTCAACCAGCCTGTAGGCTTTGAAGGAGCAAAAGATAAGTTTACCAGTAAAGACATAGCTCAGTTATTTTTTATTTCCATAAAAATTACGATTAATTATTTCATGTATCGACAACTGTTGATACAAAGATAAGTAAATCGACAAGAATTAATCAAATTATAAGTAGAAAATCTTAATAAAATAAAAGTTCTTAGTAAGGGCTACCCTACGGGAACGCTATGCGAATAGCCCTTTAAAATCTAGTAAGAAAGCAATAAATTGCTCACTACAAACAAAACATTATTTTATATTTAATTGTGTCTACTCACTTATTACACAATATAAAATTAATTAACTTAGCTGGTAAAAAACATAGCACTATTTTCAAAAATAAACTCATGATTATAAAACTTGAATCTTTATGCCTATGTAATCAATAATTTCAAAATTTCTAGACTATAAGAATTTCTTGTTTTTGCAAATTCATATACAAACTTAATGAAAAGATAAAATTTTAAAACCAATCTTTCCCACAAAGGACGGTGTTTTTGATAAAAATAAAGTTGACTACGTCTATATTCCACAGCCATTGCATTAGTGTTTTTTTTCATAGAATGTCCTCTGATATGAATTAAAGATACATTGGGTGTATATAAGATTTTGTAGCCCTGATTCTGCACCCGTTGACATAAGTCTGAATCTTCAAAATACATAAAAAATTTTTCGTCGAAACCACCTAATGATTTAAATAAATCTGTGCGGATAAAAAAAGCTGCTCCCGTAACAAAATCGACTTCTTTATTTTCCTGAAAATTTGTTTCTAAGCGAATTAATTGAGATTTCTCTTGAATTGATTTATATAGTCTACTCGTCTTATACTCACCTTTAATGCCAACTTTGTATGCGAAAGAAATTTGAAAGCTTTTATCGGGAAAAAGCAATTTAGTTCCAATAATTCCTACATTTAAACTATTTTCTATTAAATCAATAATAGGTGGAAAAATATTACTTGTAAGTACTGTATCAGTATTTAATAAAAATAAAAACTTACCCCTAGCTACTTTTGCACCAGCATTATTTCCTGCTCCAAAACCACAGTTTTTTTGCAATTTGATGATTGTGATATCAGGAAAATTTTGGCTAACAAAATCAAGACTATTATCTTGAGAGTTATTATCTACTAAAATAACTTCACAATCATCTTTTGGAATAAATTTTTCTATTGAATATAAGCAATCTGGCAAAACATCAGCGCCATTGTAGTTAACTAAAATAATGGATACTAAAATAGTTGACTGATTATTTGTTATCATTAGTGGTAACTTTCGTTTTTTTTAAAATTGTCAACCTATTAAATATAAAAATATATTTTTTGTACATCAAAAACTATATCTTATGACTAATATTTCATTTTTTAATTAATCATAATTATCAAAGATAAGCCAAATTTTAAATATCAGTTTGATGGCAATTTATATCAGTTCAATTTGACAATCATCACCAATCAAAAAACGTAAAGCTTTTGGACGACGGGGGGCAATTGTCAATTGTGCGCGTTGCCCAATTACACTATCAATGATTCTTTGATCAATTCCGGCAATTTTAGCACCTTCTAAAATTACACTGTGTTCTAAATCAGTATCAATGAGGGTTGCATTATTAGCAATGCTACTATAAGGGCCAATGAAGCAATTTTCTAGATAACAATCGTTGCCAATAATCACTGGGCCACGAATCGTACAATTGATAATCTGAGAATTAGTACCAATTTGCACTCTTCCAATAATCTGACTCTTAGCATCAATTTCGCCTAAATTAGATGTTTTTAAATAGGTATCAAGAATTAGACGGTTAGCTTCTAGTAAATCATCTTTTTTCCCGGTGTCTAACCACCAACCATAGAGATTGCAGGCTAAAACTTGTTTTTGCTCATCAATTAAACATTGAATCGCATCGGTAATTTCTAACTCGCCTCGCTGTGATGGCTGGATACGAGAAATAGCATCATGGATAACAGGAGAAAAGAAATAAACACCCACCAAGGCTAGATTTGATGGTGGGACTTTGGGTTTTTCAATCAATTGTAATACCCGCCCCATATCATCTACTTTAGCCACACCAAAAGCGGTAGGATTTACAACTTCACGTAAGAGAATTAACGCATCTGGTTGTTGTTGAATAAATTTTTCTAAAAAGTTACTTAAGTCACCTTGTTGAATTAGGTTATCACCTAAATACATAACAAAAGGCGAATCTTGTAAAAAGGGACGGGCGACGGTGACGGCATGAGCCAATCCGGCTGGCTGGTCTTGTAAAATATAGGTGATGTTAGCACCAAAAAGTTTGCCATCTCCGGTTTTACTTTGTACTTCTGCCCCTGTTTCTGGGCTGATAATGATACCAATATCAGTCACGCCAGCCGCGACCATTTCTTCAATGCCATACCACAGAATAGGTTTATTTGCCACTGGTACAAGTTGTTTTGCACCTGTGTAGGTGAGTGGACGTAGACGTGTACCTTTACCACCGGAAAGAATCAATGCTTTCATTTTAGGGAAGAATTAGACAGCCAGTCTTTGAGCATTAGCCTCAGTCTTTGTCGCCAATGGGGGGGATAAGTTCCGAGAACTTGTGATATTTTCGCACAAGCAAGAACAGTATAAGCTGGGCGGGTGGCTAAGGTGAGATATTGTGTGGTGGTAATGGGGATAACGTGTTGAACTGTGAGGGGAAAGCCTAGCTGTTGGGACTCTTCAAAAATAGCAACAGCAAAGTCATACCAACTAGTAACACCACTGTTGGTGTAATGGTAAGTGCCAGCAATCTCTGGTCTTAACTGGGGTATCATCTGAGCTATTACGTCAGCAATGTCTTGCGCCCAAGTCGGAGTACCGATTTGGTCTGCGACTACACGCATTTCTAGGCGTTCTGCACCCAGTCGCAGCATGGTTTTGACAAAGTTATTTTTACCATAGGTTCCATAAACCCAAGCTGTGCGGAGGATGATGTGCTGAGAATGGATTTGCTGAATTGCTATTTCTCCCGCTAGTTTGGTTTTACCATAAATACTTAAGGGGTTAGTGGTATCACTTTCTTGGTATGGGTGACTTTGCTGACCGTCAAAAACGTAATCTGTGGAAATGTGAATTAAGAATGAGCCGAGTTTTTGGCTTTCTTCAGCAATAATTTGGGGTGCTGTAGCATTAACGATTGTGGCTAGTTCTGATTCGGTTTCGGCTTTGTCTACAGCAGTGTAAGCGGCGGCGTTAATGATTATCTGTGGTTGGATTTCTCTGATGATTTGACGCAGACTATCGGGTTGAGTCAAGTCTATTTCAGGGCGTGCAAGTGCAATGATTTTGTGCTTGGGCGCAAGGATTTGTTGGAGTTCTTGACCTACTTGACCATTGCTACCCAGCAGTAAGATTGATTCATTCATATATTTGTGCGCTTTTCAATGGCTGACCGTTAGTATCTTTAGCTGATAAAATTGGTGGCTCCTTTATCGGCCAATCTATAGCTAAATCTGGATCATTCCATAGAATAGTGCGATCGCCTCCAGGCGCATAGTAATCTGTAGTTTTGTAAATAACCTCGGCAACTTGGGAAATTACGAGAAAACCATGAGCAAAGCCTGCTGGTATCCACAATTGGCGTTTGTTCTCGGCACTAAGTTCGTAACCTATCCATTGTCCAAAGGTCGGGGAACTTTTTCTAATGTCTACAGCTACGTCAAAGATAGTACCGACGACAACGCGGACTAGTTTACCTTGGGGTTGAATGATTTGATAGTGCAGTCCACGTAGAACGTTTTTTTGGGACGCAGAATGGTTGTCTTGAACAAAGTCAGCAGTAATACCCAGTTCGTCTGTAAACTTTTGCTGATTGTACGATTCAAAGAAAAAGCCGCGTGAGTCAGTAAAGACTTGCGGTTCAATAAGATAAACATCAGAAATTTCAGTGGATATAAGTTTCACGAGTGTTGATTTTACTGATTGGTATTGGCAGAAAAAATTTCAGTATTCGGTATGTTTTTTCAAATACTAGCCTCAGCAAAGTATGTTTTCAAGATTTGCCACTAGCTACAAGTCATCATACCAATATCGAGGCTTTTGTCATCTCCTGAAAAAAATCCCTGAATATGAGCAAGTTTATAAAAAGTAGATATTAACCTGAATATTTCCCGACTTATCTTTAGCAAATGAATATTTTTCTGAAATCCGAATAATTTTTGAAATCTATTTATGGCAATCTTATGTAATTTTAAATCATGACGTTACTTTGTGTTTGCTTTATAAATACAATATTTATATAAAACCAGTATTCTTACTAAGAAAAAATACATCAAGCCAAAAGTAAACTGTCAATAGTCCGATTATTTTTTGAAAATTCAGGGTGATTATGGCAGTAAATTTCTTTGACGTAAACTTTTATCGCCAAGCTAATCCAGATTTGGCAAGTGTAGGTTTGACAACTGACAATCAACTTCTTTCCCATTTTCAAGCATCTGGTTTAAATGAAGGCAGAGCTTTTTCCGTCTTTGTAGATTTAAATTTCTATCGTGCAAGCAACATAGACCTAGAAACAGGAGGATTAACCAGAAATCAGCAATTACTTGAACACTTACAAAACTATGGAGTTGCTGAAGGACGCAAGTTTTCTCCTTTTGTGGATGTAGATTTTTACTTATCCATAAATCCTGATATCAACCAAGCTTATCGAGGTGATCGGGAACAAAGTTTACAACATCTTAGAAATCACGGAGTTTCTGAAGGTCGAAAATTTTCTCCTTTTGTCGATATCAACTATTACTTAGACAATAATACTGATATTAAGAATTTCTACGGTGGTAATAGAGTTTCATCATTGCAACACATGAGACTCTATGGCATCAATGAGGGTCGGAAATTTTCCCCCTTCGTTGATCTGAATTTGTATATAGGAATGAGTTCAAACATAACGGCTGTTTCTGAAACTAACAGAATCGGTGCGTTACAACATTTAGCAAGTTATGGTATTACTGATGGTACTAAATTTTCTATTGCTTATGATACTAATCATTACCGCAGTGCCAATTCTGATTTAATGGCTGCAAGGCTGAGTAATTTACAGCTATTTCAACATTTCCAAAGACATGGATTAAGCGAAGGAAGAACATCAGCACAAGTTTTCAGCGTTAAGTATTATTTGAATGCTAATACTGACCTAGTAAGGTTAGGATTTAATCATCTACAAGCATTCCAGCACTTCAATACTTACGGATATCGTGAAGGACGCATAGGTAATACTCCCATCACTTTAAATAGTGACCCTGGTAATACTCTTGCGAGTGCTTTCAATCTAAGTTTTCCTAGAAGTGTACACAGTAATGTCTATAGAAATTTTGTCGGCATTAATGATACTAATGACTTCTATCAATTTCAATTAGCTTACACAAGTACAGTAAATATTACTGTCAATGAAGTGACTCAGGGTATCTATGTATATCTATTTCAAGACACCAACAATAATGGTGTTTTTGATAACCCAGATATAGACTATTACAGTTCAGGCTTTAGTTATAGTGCTGCTACTCTCAACAAAACACTTGGCGCAGGTAGTTACTTCCTCTTAGTGAAACCTTATTATAACGATGGCAATACTAATTACACTCTGAGACTAACTACAACTCCCTCTACGGTAACCACACCAAGAGACCCTGGTAACACACTAGCCACTGCTTTGGGTATTAGCCCTGGTCAAAGCTTCACAGATTTTGTTGGCATTGCTGACTCCCAAGACTACTATCGTTTCACTCTTGGTAGTACTAATAATGTAAACGTCACAGTTAATGGGTTAAGTGAAGGTGTCTATGTCTATCTATTTCGAGACACGAACAATAATGGTGTTTTTGATAGCCCAGATATGGACTACTACAGTTCAGGCTTTAGTTATAGTGCGGCTACTCTCAACAAAACACTCGGCGCAGGTAGTTACTTCCTCTTAGTGAAACCTTACTATAGTGATGGCAATACCAATTACACTCTAAGATTGACAACGACTCCTAGCAGTGTGACAACACCAAGAGACCCTGGTAATACACTAGCCACTGCTCTTGGGATTAGTTCTGGTCAAAGCTTCACAGATTTTGTTGGCATTGCTGACTCCCAAGACTACTATCGTTTCACTCTTGGTAGTACCAATAATGTGAATGTCACAGTTAATGGGTTGAGTGAAGGTGTCTATGTCTATCTATTTCAAGACACAAACAATAATGGTGTTTTTGATAGCCCAGATATGGACTACTACAGTTCAGGCTTTAGTTATAGTGCTGCTACTCTCAACAAAACACTCGGCGCAGGTAGTTACTTACTCTTAGTGAAACCTTACTATAGTGATGGCAATACCAATTACACTCTAAGATTAACAACGACTCCTAGCAGTGTGACAACACCAAGAGACCCTGGTAATACACTAGCCACTGCTCTTGGGATTAGTTCTGGTCAAAGTTTCACAGATTTTGTTGGTATTGCTGACTCCCACGACTACTATCGCTTCACTTTGGGTAATACTAGCAATGTAAATGTCACAATTAATGGATTAACTGAGGGTGTTGATGTCTACCTGTTTCAAGACACAAATAATAATGGTGTTTTTGATAGCCCAGATATAGACTATTACAGTTCAGGCTTTAGTTATAGTGCTGCTACTATTAACAGAACACTGGGAGCAGGTACTTACTTTACTTTAGTGAAACCTTATTATGATGATGGAAATACCAACTACACTCTAAGGTTGACTTACTAATTGAGTTCAATCGCTTCCATTGTTCAAAGGTAGGATAATCTTTTCTAATTGTTACTTTGTATAAGGCTGACTCAAAATAACTTCTTTTGCTAGTAACCAATGCTGTTGTAAAAGATTTTTGTTATCAAACATTCGATGTAGTCTGGCGTAGCCATTTTTGGCCATACGCTCTGATACAGTTGGTTCAACTATAGATTGATAAATTGCCACAGCCAAGGCTTTGGGGTTTCCTGGTTGTACTAAATAACCTTGACCCCCATCCTCAATTATTTCTGGAATACCAAATACATCAGTACTGATAATTTTCAATTCAAATGCCATCGCTTCTAACAATACTCTGGGAAAAGATTCTTCAAAAGATGCACAGACAAAAATATCGCTCAAAGCGTAAAAATCATAAACATCTTGCGTTTCAAACTGAATAGTAATGTTTTTTAGCTCTAATGTTTGTATTTGACGATTTAATAAATCTAGATAGCTATCTTTTCTAGCACCAACAATGAGGCAAGATATATTAGCAAATTTGTCTCCACAAAGTTTTTCTAGTTCTTTAATAGCTTCGATAAAGATATGTTGACCTTTGCGTTGACAAGTAGTACCCACTATGGAAATTACCAGATGCTCTTGGTTTATGCCATATTTTTCTCGTAATTGATATTTGCTGTGAGTGTTGCGAAAATCTTTAATTTTTTCTAAATCAATTCCGCCTGAAATAGTCCGAAAATTGCCTTTAGTATCGAATTGATGAAAAATTCTCCGTGTAGCTTCAGCCTGAAAAACTACTCTAGTGGCATTCGTGAAGCAATCTGGCAATATTTTCTGAATAATTTCTTTAGATGCGTGACTAAAGAAACTATCAATGCTCATATCTATATTTTGACTTTCATGAATATGCCAGATAGTTGGGGATTTAAAAAATCTTGCCATTTCTATTCCCCAAAAGCTAAGTAAAGTATTACATACTACTAGATCATAAGATGCCAAATTGAGATTTTCCCCAAATTCTCGGAGACGTTGACGATATTTTTCTAAACTTTCGTTATGTAAAGGTAATGTTTCTTGAATAATTTTTACGGGAATATTTAATTCCTCATATTTTTGCCGCAGAATGCCATCTTTGGAAGATATCACGCATATCTCACAACTGCCTTGACTCGCAAAATAGCGAGCATAATTATAAACAATTAATGGCGCTCCTTCTAGATTTAGATTGTGAGTAATAAAGAGGATTTTGGCTGTTGATATTCTATCTAAATGACTATAACTATAAGGATTAATAGCCATGACCATAGAATTTATATCTAATTTTCTACTAAAGAATGGATCTACAAAATTTTGATACTTTTCAAGAAAATCAATATGTTCTTGAGGGTTATAACTTTTACCTCTAGATGCGCTAGTCTCGTGTATCAGGATAGATTGAGGTGAATAGACAACACGTTTTCCAGATTGCAACACTCGTAAGCAATAATCAACGTCGTTATACTCGACGGCAAAATTTTCTTCATCAAAGCCACCAAGTTCACGATATAAATTAGTTGAAGTTAACAGACAAGCGCCTGTGACGGCTGAAACGTTGCGTGCTGCATGAGGTAAACAGATATATCCGACTTCTTCCTTATGCAAATGGTGAAATAAATGATCAGCTAGTCCATTGTGTGGACCAACTACCACTCCAGCGTGTTGAATAGTTTGGTCAGGATATAAAAGTTTAGCTCCTACAACGCCTACGCCGTCTATGGACATCCAACCAACCATGTCTTCTAACCAACCAGGCTCTAACGCTTGTATATCGTTATTGAGGTGAAGTACATAAGGTGTATCGATATGTTCACAAGCCAAATTCATTAATCGGGCATAATTGAAGACATCTATTTTTCGTTCAGAGTTAATAACTCGACACTCTAGTATTCCATTTTGTTGTAATTTATCAAAGTATTTGTGAGTTGCTTGTTCTGTAGAGCCGTCGTCTATTATTAATAATTTGACAAAACGTTTGTTTACAGTTTTTTCTAGACTAGAAACGCATTTCTTTAATAGGTCTACTCTATCTTTTGTCGGGATAACAATTGTAACTGGATTTTCTGCTATTAGGGAATCATCCCATTTGAGTTGATGCAAACATAAGCCATATTGTTTTGCTATTGGGGGTAGAAATGTTGTGGCTTTTAAACCTCTGCGTTGAATTGCTGCTTCTATAGCATTGTAGGCGCTATCAAATACGTATTGCTTTTGAGTACCATGTGAGGCTGTACTGCCGGCATGGGTTCGCCAGTGATAACATACATGAGGGATGTGATGAATTTTATCTGGAGTTGTCTTTTCACTCACACGCAAAAATAAGTCTAAATCCTGCGCCCCTTGAAATCCTTTTCGCATTCCGCCTACTTGATCAATTAAAGTTTTGCGGATAACTGTGAGATGGTGGGTAAAGTTGTGAGTGATAGCCATTTCAGGACTCCACGCACCCTTCATTTGTGGGTCAAAATGGTATCCAGATTCGTTAATTTTATCTTCGTCTGTATAAATCCAGTCAACTTCAGGGTGCTGGTTTACGCATTCGGCGACGTGTAATAGTGCATCACAAGATAAAGTGTCATCATGATCCAACAATGCAATGAAATCACCTGTAGCTATTTCCAAAGCTGAATTAGTAGCTTCTACAATGTGTCCATTGTTGGGACGAAAAACTACTTTTATTCGTGAATCCTCTGCCATGATTTGCTGTAAAATCTCTCGGACATGAGCTTTGGTAGAGGCATCATCAGCTATACACAATTCCCAATTTGTGTATATTTGACTTCTTACCGAGTCAATCATTTCTGTGAGAAAATTCTCAGGAGTATTATAAACGGGTACAACAACGCTGATCTTTACTCCTTGTGGGGCTAATTTTTCTGCATCCTCTTTCATCCTGGTTAAAAGATTGGATGATAAAGCATTAGTTTGCAGCCATCTTTGATAAGGGTCTTGTATTTGCCAAGGGTGAATTATGCCTGAGTATTGTATACCTATATTCTGATAGTTTTGAAGATACTGACTCTGCCTATAATAACGCCGCAGATAATAAATCCATAAAGTTGGAGCCAAGGGTAATCTGCCTTGTTTGTAGGCAGTAATGGCCTTAGTTACTACACCACGCACAAATAAAAAGAGATTTACTTTATTTCTTTGTCTATCAAGTTTTCTTTCTCGACTTTCAGGTTTAAATTTAACACGTCTGGTGAAGCAACAGATTCTTTCTCCTGTTTCCAATATTGCCCAAATTTGAATATTGATATGGCGAGAATTTTGGTTATTTAAAATTAAATTATGTGTAAAACCCGATGAAACTGCGTTTTCTACATCTGGATATGCTAAAGATACATCTGAACGGGACAGTCCGTATTCAATTTGCTCTTCTGACGAGTTGTCTTTTAGCACAACCAGAGATTGAATTTTGGCTTCTGTGCTGAATAGCCAACCCGATATGAACAAAGTACCATTAATACTACTTTCTTGAGGGCTTGGTGCTTCTAAATAACCTTGCAGATATCCATTGGGAGATATTTCATTAAAGCTAGATAATTTAGCGATATTTTTTTCTAATAGATTTTTGAAAAATTTAATTCTAGAATTCATTTTGAGGTGTAAAAAATTAACTCGTCTAGCAAAACAGCAGATTCTTTCTCCTGTTTCCAATATTGCCCAAATTTGAATATCTGTATATAAGGAATATTGGTTATCTAAAATAAGAGTATGTGTAAAACCGGATGAACCTGCATTTTCTATGTCTGGATACGCTTGTGATACATCAGGACGAGAAAGTTCGTATTGAATTTCCTCTTCAGATAAGTCGTGTTTTACTAAAACTAGAGATTGGATTTTGACTCCTGTGCTAAATAGCCAACCTGAGACTAATAAAGTATTAACACTGCTTTCTTGCAGAATTGGGGCTTCTAAGTAACCTTGTAAATATCCAGTGGGAGAGATTTCGTGGAATTTAAATGGTTGTGTAATAATTTTTATGAACGGATTATTCCAAAACTGGATACGTAGGGCGATTTGGAGAAAATCTACTTCTTTTTGCAGATGTTGTAGTTGAGAGTGCGATCGCTCTAATTCTGTTTGTGTTTGCTGGAGTTGAGAGTGCGATCGCTCTAATTCTACTTGTGTTTGCTGGATTTGAGAATGCGATCGCTCTAATTCGTGCTGTAAATTTTCTCGTTCACCTAGTATATGTCGATAAACTTTTCCGACTTTTCCAATCACTGTTTCAGAATTAAAGGAAATATAGTCTTCTTCTCCCCTACCAGTTACATAAGTCAGAACAGTATCAATATTTTTTGTTAATGAATAATTATTGATTGCATAGCTCTGGAAAAAGCTTACATTTTTTTTACTTTCAACAAATTCATTAATTAATTTGTCCACTATTTGTTCGCTAGTCAACTTTTGGTAGCAACATCTACCGGAATAGTTAAACCACTCAGCTATTTGGAAGTTCTCCGGTGTTAACCAACCGGGACCACCAAAATGGTCATAACAGAATGCAGGTATTCCCAGGGCCATGCTGTGTTGCACTGTGCGCCCAATGGTTATAACTGCATCATATAAACTCAGTAAATCTATATTAACTAGTTTAGCATTCGCTGATATTCCTATTAAATCAACCTCTATTTCTCTAGATTTCAAAATATCTATTGTATCTAAAATTTCTTGTGGTGGATGATTAGAAATAATTGCTATTTTACTTAATCCCGTATTCTTTTTACTCAGATTGATATCAAACCAATTTGAAGGTACGGAATTTTTGAAAACAAATAGTTTAGATTTATCAAAATTAATATAACTTGTTTCTTTAATAATTTCTTTTTTCGTTTCTTCTGAATTACATAATATCAAGTCAGCCTGAGAGTGCAAAAAAGGAATAGCCTCTAAAGGTTCGTATGGTGACAAACTACTAATTATTAAAGATTTTGTTTTAATCCCATCTTCAACTAAGCACTTAATCAAAACTGGGTAATGATGACTCCAGACTAAATCAAATTCAGTTTGTGATAAAGACTGGTGTAAAACGTTAACAACTTCAATATCACGTTCTTTAAAATCTTCTTTGATCGCACCACCAAGTCTAAAAGTAGCAACAACTACATCCCATCCTTTTTGTTGGAACTCAGTCGCTAAATCGAGGGTTACAAGTTCTGAGCCTGCATAATTAATGAGGTGATGGTTTGTTAGTAAAATTTTAGGCATATTCATAAAATATATAATCTGCTTAATTTATTTAAAATATCCAATTATGATCTGCTCTAAAGTAACCTTCTGCTACGGGAATACCAATATTATTTTTCTTGACATCAACAAAAAAATTGGCTGAAAAATCTAGTTTGTCATAAGGATATAAAATATGGTCATCTACTATGGAAGCAAAAATAAAATATGTACCTCTCGTAAAATTATTGTTAGGAATACATAATTTGATGACTTCATGAGGTTTTTCAATTACTACATCATCTCTAACTGTATTGAAAAGCGTAACTAAATCTCCTGCTTCATTGCGAATCAGTATACCAACACCGTAATATTGAATTGGTTTAATAAAATCCAAATTTAAGGTGATTGTAATATCTTCACCGCTTAAATAAGTAGACTTATTAGTTGTAACTTCTCTTATAACTACTTCTTGCTCTTGGTTATCTATATTCTTGGTTATTTTGTTAGTTTCATTTTGTTTATTTATCGCATCATTTTGTGCTTGACGCTGTATAAAACTATCTTCATAAGCTTCACAAACAAATGAACATTCGCCATCTTTTTCAACTTCACCTTCCTTAATCCAAATCGCCCTATCACAAAAATTACGCACGCTGGTAATTGAATGACTAACGTACAAAATACTTGTTTGTTTTTTTAAAGATTTCATTTTTTCAATGCACTTTTTTTGAAAGTACATATCTCCTACACTTAGTGCTTCATCTATAATCAATATATCTGCATTTACTTGTGCGACTACAGAGAAAGCTAGTCTAACAAACATTCCGCTTGAATAGGTTTTAACAGGTTGTTCAATAAAATCACCAATTTCTGCGAATCCAGCAATGTCGTCAAAACGCTGTTCAATTTCTTGTTGACTTAAACCTAACAATCTACCGTAAAAAAATACATTTTGTCTTCCTGTAAACTCTGGGTTAAATCCACTACCTAATTCTAGTAACGCGCCTACTCTACCATTGACTTGAAGTTCTCCCAGTGTTGGAGTTAGTGTCCCAGCAATAATTTGGAGTAATGTACTTTTCCCGGAACCGTTTTGTCCCACAACTCCTACTGTTTGTCCCTTAGGAATTTCCAAGTTGATATTCTTAAGCGCCCAAAATGTATCTACTGTGCTTTTTCCAGGTAAAAAAGTTTCTTTCAAGCGATCTACCGGCCGAGGATATCGCTTAAAGCATTTCGATACATTTTTGAGAGAAATTGCCCAATCTTCTCCCATGTTTTTAATGTCACTCCCCAAAGCTTTTAAATAAACGTTACTTATAATACATCAGCAAAAGCTGGACGCAATCTTTTATAAACCAGAAATCCGAAACATAGTACGATCGCAGCGATCGCCGATGCTACGCCCCACTCTCCCCAATGCCTTACCTCCCCAACTAAAATCAGATCACGATAAACTTCCGCGATCGCCGTCATGGGATTTAACCAAAATACCCAATTTCGCCATTCTTCGGGAATAGCTGTCGCTGGATAAACAATTGGTGTTAAATATAACCAAAGGTTGAGAATAACTACTAAGCTTTGTGGTATATCGCGCAAAAATACGGTGAGTCCAGCAGTTAAATAACCCAATCCCGTCGTTAACATTAACTGTGTGATCCAGATTAAGGGTAATAGAGCTAACGTAGGATGTAAAGTATGAGAGGTAATTGCTACAAAAAAAATCAACGCCATTAAACCAAAGGAACTTTCAATGAGCGTTGATAAAATTGGTATTAATGGTAGTAAAGCCAGGGGGAAGACTACTTTCTTAACTAAATTCGGCTGATTTACTACTGAACTAGCAGATTGCATAAGTCCCCCAGAAAAAGCAATCCAAGGAAGCAAACCTGCAAATAGCCACAAACCAAAAACGAAATTATTTTCTGGCAAACCTGTAATATTTAGCTTTACCCTTAGCACAATCGAAAACACATAAGTGTAAATCAGTAACTGTGATAGCTGATTGAGCAAAGGCCACAAATTTCCTAGAATAGAACCTTTATATCTCGCCTCCAAGTCCCGGCGTACAAGAGTTCTTAATAAATCGAATTTTGCCCTCAACTGTTCATTTATTGGCAGTATATGCCACAGTTTACCTGCCTGAATTACAGTTCTCCGCATTATCCGCATCGATTTTTGCTTCCTCACTCACTATCCACATACCTAATTATCTTCAATGAAGCTGAATCTTGATGAAAATTTTTTTGGTATTACTACTTACTGATGTCAAGCATAAGTGGAAGAGTCTAATCTCATCCCCAATTAATTATTTGTGTAATCATACACTGAATTGATTTAATTTACGGTACCAGAATCTATTTTTACTATATATTTTCTTAACTTTGCTCTCATCCATCTAGACATCCACAAGGGTACTCCCGCCACACCTCCCCGGTTGGCGGTGAGGGGAATTGTGGGATGATTGGAGGGGGTCAACCCCCCTTCAATCATCAGGACTA
>NZ_JACJRF010000037.1 GCF_014697105.1 Anabaena subtropica FACHB-260
CTGGCTGTGGAGGCTTAGACATTAGTCAGCCCGTGAAGCAGCAAGTCTCTTATGTGAATTTGAGATGCTCCCGCTATATTGCTTGCAATTAGCGGGAGAGTTGTCACCTCCCCAAATCGTATAACCGATGAGTACCGGATTCAGCTAAACTGAAACTTGGTTTATTGCGTTTTATGTAGGCATGGAAATCGGACAAAAGGTTAAGGTGTTTCGTTTGCGCGATCG
This sequence comes from Anabaena subtropica FACHB-260, assembly GCF_014697105.1. Lineage (GTDB taxonomy): Bacteria > Cyanobacteriota > Cyanobacteriia > Cyanobacteriales > Nostocaceae > Trichormus > Trichormus subtropicus. The sequence continues at coordinate 226 of NZ_JACJRF010000037.1, forward strand.
CGTTTCTGCTCCAATCGCCAAAAAACTGGGACAAATAGGTATCATTGAGGGTTACAAAGTTACCGATGGTCAGGGTATTGGTGTAGTGGTGAAGTTTAACGATAATACTTCCACCTGGTTTTTTGAAGATGAAATTAAACCAGTGTCATAGAAAAAACTCTGGGTAGAAGCTAAGAGTATTTGCCTAGTGCTAAGTTGGAATTGAAAAGAACGGCGGTATTGGGAAATCAAGATAATGTCCATGATATTGACATTTTTGGGCAATAGTGGTGTTGCTCGGACAAAAATAGCGATCGCCGCAGCCAAGTTATTGGCAAGTCAAGGCAAGCGGGTACTTCTAGCAGGATTGGCAGAACCTATACTACCCCTCCTGTTAGAGAAAACCCTGACTCCTGACCCCCAGCAAATTGCTCCTAATCTAGAAGTTGTGCAGTTTCAATCTTCTATACTGCTAGAACGCAATTGGGAAGAAGTAAAAAAACTTGAGGCGCAATATCTCCGCACACCCATTATCAAAGAGGTGTATGGTCAAGAACTGGTAGTTTTACCGGGTATGGACAGTGCCTTGGCTTTGAATGCGATCCGCGAATATGATGCCAGTGGTAAATATGATGCGATCGTCTACAATGGCACAGGTGACTCTTTTACCTTGCGGATGTTGGGTTTACCAGAATCTTTAAGCTGGTATGTGCGGCGCTTTCGGCAATTGTTTGTCAACTCTGACTTAGGTAAAAACATTACCGAATCACCCTTGATTCAACCGCTAATTAGCAGCTTTTTCAATGTCAATTGGACAGCAGATAACTTTGCTCAACCTACCAACCAAGTCAATAATTTCTTAGATAAAGGAAAAGAGGCGCTAGCTGACCCCAAGCGTATTTCTGCCTTCTTAGTGACTACCGCAGACCCCTTGGAAGTTGCAAATGTGCGTTATTTATGGGGTAGCGCTCAACAAATTGGGTTGACCATTGGTGGTGTCATCCAGGTATCTTCTCCGACAGATACCAACCTTTCAGACGAATTTACACCCTTACCCGTAAGTGTTGTTCCTGAAACTGCCCAAGGTAACTGGCAACCTCTAATAGATGCCCTTCCCAACTTTGTTGAGCAAGCAGTACAAGCGCCTACTCCAATTACTATCGACATCCACAATCGTCAGGTACGCCTCTTTTTACCTGGATTTGATAAAAAACAAGTCAAACTCACCCAGGTTGGGCCAGAAGTAACGGTAGAAGCAGGCGACCAACGGCGGAATATTTTCTTACCTCCAGCCTTGAGTGGTAGGCCTATCACCGGAGCAAAGTTCCAAAACAATTATTTGATAATTTCTTTCTAAGTAGCGGAGATTGGGGACTAGGAACTGGGGAGTGGGGACTAGGAAAGAGCAAATTTTCCTATTCACTAAGCTCCAATTCCTAAAACGTTTCTCTGTATACCCTAATTACGAATTAGTATTATGTCTGAAACACCTCCCATTACTCCCAATTCCAATCAATCTGAAGCATTAGCAAATCCCAGCGACCGCAGTGCCAAAACTAGGCAGTTGTTAGGGATGAAAGGTGCTGCACCAGGGGAAACTTCCATCTGGAAAATCCGCCTGCAATTGATGAAGCCGATTACCTGGATTCCTCTCATTTGGGGTGTAGTTTGTGGCGCGGCTTCTTCTGGTAACTATACCTGGACACTAGAAAATGTGTTGAAAGCAGCAGCTTGTATGTTGTTGTCTGGGCCACTGCTGACGGGTTACACTCAAACCCTGAACGATTTCTACGATCGCGAAATCGATGCTATCAATGAACCATACCGCCCCATTCCTTCTGGCGCAATTTCTGTACCTCAGGTTGTCACCCAGATTGTAATACTATTTATCGCTGGAGTTTCCCTAGCATTTGTGCTGGATTTATGGGCGGGTCACGAATTCCCCAACGTTACAGTCTTAGCGCTGTTTGGTTCCTTTATTGCATTTATTTATTCTGCACCTCCCTTGAAGCTGAAGCAAAACGGCTGGTTAGGTAATTACGCCTTGGGTGCTAGTTATATTGCTTTACCTTGGTGGGCTGGTCATTCTTTATTTGGCGAACTCAACTGGAAAATTGCCGTTCTCACCTTGATTTACAGTTTGGCTGGATTGGGAATTGCAATTGTCAATGACTTTAAGAGTGTAGAAGGCGATCGCCAACTTGGATTACAATCTCTACCTGTAATGTTTGGTGTCACCACTGCTGCTTGGATTTGTGTGGTCATGATTGATGTATTCCAAGGATTAATTGCTGCTTATCTGGTGAGTATTCATGAGAATTTATACGCCGCCATCTTGGTGCTGTTAATCATTCCCCAAATCACCTTCCAAGATATGTATTTCTTACGTGACCCCTTAAAGAATGATGTGAAATATCAAGCCAGCGCCCAACCATTCCTAGTGTTAGGAATGCTTGTTGCCGGTTTAGCATTGGGTCATGCGGGAATTTAAAACAGTTAACAGTTATCAAGGAACTGATAACTGTTAAATTATGTAACAATTCCATTCCCCACTTTTTATAAGAGTAGGTTTCTAACAATTTACATAGCAGTCTCCAGATAGATTAGGACACCAACGAATCATAAAAACACATAACAAGAGGCTTTCAATACTGTCACCTGTTCCCTGTAACAAGTCCCCTACTATACCTCTAAAGCCAGAAGTTAAGATGTGAGAGTTAGGAGTTAAGATACTTCTAGCTCTTAATTTTTGTCAGAAATTGCCGTGTTAAAATTGACAGTTTTTCTCATTAAAGGAATTCAGACATTTATAGTGCCTATTTGCTTTGTTACCGCTTGGTTTGTAATTATTCTGCTTGCTTGGAGTCTTTGGTCAGCAACGCGAGACAGTATCAAAACAGCCAAACAAATGCACCAAATACCATGTTCTGGCTGCCAATTTTTTACAGATGACTACCGCCTAAAATGTACTGTGCATCCATCTATTGCCAACACAGAAGAAGCCATTAACTGTATGGACTATCAAGCCAAAACCAATCCGTACTTGTATTAGTGAGGACTGGAAACTGTGAAAAGGCACAGGAGCATGGATCTGGGGGAGAAGAGGACTATTGACTATTGACTATTGACTAATCTCCAACAATACTTTTAACACTCCTCGACGTTGGGCTTCCTCAAAAGCTAGAAGTCCTTTGGTGAGGGGATAATGACTATGAATTAGGGGTTCTACGTCAACTTTACCTGTAGCTAATAGCTCCAGCGCAGGCGGAAAAACGCCACAACGAGAACCGATGAGTGTGATTTCGTCTACCACCAAAGAAGAAGCATCTAGACTGAGATTGCCAGCATAAGTACTTTTTAGCACCAGAGTAGCACGGGGACGTAAAGCCCGACGAGCGATCGCAAATCCTTCTGGATTGCCAGTACACTCGACTACAATGTCAAAAGCTCTATCTGTGACAGCATCGGCTAGACCAGTTTGAATACCGCGTGCTTTTAAATTAGCGAGTTTTTCTTGATGACGACCGACAACTAATAATTCACAACCAGTTAATGCTAGTGTCTGTGCTACTAATTGACCTAGTTTGCCATCTCCTACTACTAGCACACGGTCATCTTTACTCAATATGACCTGTTGTTGAATTTCTAGTGCTGCTGCTAAGGGTTCAGTAAAAGTCGCAATATCTGTTGGTACATTTTCAGGTACAACATGGAGATTTTCTACTGGTAAACAGAGATACTCAGCAAATGCTCCATGACGGTTGACAATACCTAAAACTGTCCGGTTTTCACAATGAGTTGGTTGTCCTCGACGACAAAAACGACAATGACCGCAGACAGCGTTGATTTCTCCCACCACTCTTTGATGGAGTAGATGTTCTGGACCTTGTTCCACCAGTCCCACAAACTCGTGTCCTAATATCCCTGTGTACGGATAGTAGCCTCTCAGCAATTCCAAGTCTGTATTACAAATCCCCGCACGTAAAACACGCACCAGAGCTTCTCCTGGCGGTGGTTCTGGAATTGGAATATCTGTAAGTAGCTGTAACTGGTTATTTTCTAGCCATAGTCCTTTCATGGTCGTTTTCCTGCTAGCCACCCATGAACGAGAGCAGAAAAATCTCTGTTCCTATATTGAAGGTATGAGAAACAATGAAGGTAGAAATTTTTCAAGCTACATAGTAGCACAACATATAATCTCAGTCAGTTTTCTGACTCAGGTGTATTGGAAAATTTCTCTTCAATCTTGCTTAACCAAATTACTAAATCATTAGAGTGAACGGCAATCTCACTTCCTAAAGTTTTGATGTATAAGAGTCCGTCGCTAATAGTTAAATCTCGAATAGGATACCAAGAACTTCGAGTGCGGATAAGTAAATCCAAAGGAATCCCTAGCTGTAAAGTATTTTTGCGATATTTCCACCAAGAACGCCACAAATGAACTGCTTTCATACAGTGCATCCGATAACCTTTGGGGATTTGGCAGTATTGATATTTATAACAATTACGGCTATCTATTTCTCCTGTGAGAATGTAGTTATTATCAGCTAATACCTCATTCATCAATTCCCAATAGGATGAAGTTGCTTTAACCGAAAATTCTATGGGTGTTTGTGTAAATTGGGCTGTAGCAATTACTCCTTCAGTTTTAGCTATAACTTGGTTAATTTTATAAGCTGTCTGGGCTTGTAAAGTAGCGTTAGCTAACAGGATTTCTTGTTTTTGGATAGATTGAGCTACAAACTCTTGTAATAACTCTAAATTAGATAACATTGCTTGTTTATAATTAATTCACAATTTTTTATGTAAGTTGTAACCAATTGTAATTTAGTAATTAGCAAATAAACATGAGTTATTACAAAATTGGTAGAAATTTAACTATACATAAATCATTTTTTAAGATAGATTCATAGATTTAAGCATATATATTTGCTTAAGAGTTAATTAAAAGGTTTAAACCTTTTGATTAATGCCTGAATAACTATATTTATTAATAATATATACATTATTATCAATATTATTTTCGGAATATTTTCCAATTAAATTAAACTTTATATTGTGCTGATATATCAAGTTGATTATAAAGTTATAACTTGAATTTATTAAATTTCTAGAGTATAAATACTGAAAATAATCATAAATGTTTATTTGACTCATGAAAGAATTCAGTTTCAGTTCACGGCTAAAGGAACATCGAATCGAGAGCATCTCATTTCTATCAAACTCAAAGCTTTATTAAAACTTTCAAATTGGTATAACTTCACTAAAATAAAGTGCGCCTCCGTTGGAGACTCACTTTAAAATAAAAATCTCATATCCATAAAAATTGCCCAAGTCGCCTTGGGCTGATAACAAAGTATTTGGTAAGTTAAATTTTTACATTTTGAATCAAAGGTGTAAAAAACGGGACTAATTCAGCACGACTAACAGCGAGAGTAGGGAAAGAGCGATCGCTATAATCTTCCCCTGCTGATAAAGGAAAGGGTTCCGAGTTAAGGGAAATCCAGCTACCACCAGCAGCTTGGACAATTACCCAAGCGCCTGCTATATCCCAAACCTTTGGTGTTGCTTCTATTCCTCCTAGTGTTGCACCAGCCGCAACAGTGAGGAAATTGTAACTAGCCACGCCCAGCATCCGAATTTTGCAAGGAAAACCGTTTTGTACAACTGCTAAACTGCGGGAACAGAGGTTAAAAAAGTGATTGCTACTGGGAGCATCACTACTGGTATGGATTGGGTGATGATTGAGAAATGCTCCAGATGGGGTGCTTAAACCGGATTTACCAGGCCAAAAACCATGAAAGGCTTGATTCAGGGGTGGTGCATAAACATAACCGAAAATCGGTGTACCTTGGTAAAGCAAAGCCAGAGAAATCGACCAAATGGGGATACCGCGTGTAAAATTCGTTGTTCCATCTAAAGGATCAATAACCCAGCACCATTCTGTATCAGGGAAAGTTTGGTCGCTTTCTTCGCTCAAAATTCCGTAACCAGAGAAAGTAGAAGCGATCGCATCCCGAATTTCTTGATCTGCCCATTTATCAGCTTGCGTCACCAAGCTACCATCAGCTTTTTGTAAAGCCTGCACTTGCCCAAAATCCTGCATTAATCGTGTTCCCACCCTGGTTGTGGTAGTTTGGGCAAAATCGAGAACTGTTGTCCAAAAATCATTCATTGATCAATTTTCACGCAAAGGCTTTCTAATCTAAATCACTTTCTAAAACAGAAGCGATCGCTTGCTTGGTGGTAGTTTGAAATTCCGTTACACTAACGCGGTTCAGGAACCAAATCGACACTATCATCCCCACAGCTTCTAGGAGAAACACAAACCCATAAGCTAATTCTAAAGTTGGTAAAAATCTTTTCCCTACATCCAAGGCTGCACCACCTATTACTACAGCCGTTCCCCTAGCTAAAGCCTGCGCCAGTCCCCAAGCCCCGATAAATGTGCCTGCGGCTTCTGCAACTGTCAAATCCAGCATCAAGCTAATTGCGCCTGTAGTTAAGAAACCGGCGGCTAAACCAAACAATACCAAGCCTAACTTTAAGAAGGCGGGATTAGCCGAGAATCCTGACGCGCCCAACAATAACGCTGCGAATGCGACCAGCACACAGCCCATACGTGTAGTGCGACGCTTACCCAAACGGGGGACGACAAAAAAGCCAGCTACACCATAGGCAATCAAAATACCCGTACCATAAAAAGCATTCAGTTGGGTACTTTGTGCTAAAGGCATCTTAAACACTTGACCCGCATAAGGTTCTACCACTGCGTCTTGCATAAATAAACTGATGGTCATCACTACTAAAAAAGTGAAGAACAACGCAGTTTGGGGACTAGCGGTCAAAATTTTCCAAGCCGAACCCAATGTAATACTATCTTCTCGGTTTACCAGAGTGGAACGCTGGCTATAAAGAGAATATTTTTTCTCTACACCAAGGGTTGCTAAAATTGACAACCCAAAGACAATAGTTGGCACAATTATAAATAGCCTGTTAACGGCTGGTTGGAAATTTACTGTAGTTGCTTGTGACGGTAATATCCTGCCAGAGACAATTGCCCCAACAATAATTCCCACCATCAACATTGACCAAACTACACCCACCACCTGAGAACGGTTATCTTCTTGAGAGATATCCACTAACAAAGCAGCAAAAGGTGTACTACTAGCACAAATTGCTAGACCGTATACTGCAAAAACTAAAGCCAGAACAGATATCCAGCCGATGGTTTGAGTATTCCACACCCAACCATTAGAGTCATTGGTGACATTATTTAACTGCCACATTACTTGTACCGCTAAAAAAGAGGCGATCGCAAATACCGCCGCCCCTACCCAAACATAAGCTGTACGATGATAACCCCATAAAGGTTTGGCATCCGAAAGCTGACCGAACCAGATACGAGCAGGAGCGACAAACGCCGGTAAGGCCAAAACTACCGCTACCAACGTCGCCGGAATTGCTATTTCTTGAATCATGACTCTGTTGAGTACACCCAGAGTCAAAATTGACATCATACCCAGACCCATTTGGAATAGTCCTAGTCGAAACACAGTCAGTAAATCAACTCTCTTGACTGATTCCGTCTTGATTGATTGACCGGATTCAGGATCGGGTACAAAATTGCTAGTTGCCATTATGACTTTAATGAGAAACAATACAGGATTTAGCCTTTCTTTAACTTAAGATAAACCCTGATAACAATTCAGCAACCACTGACTATTAACTGTTGATTAAATCTTCTGCTAACAACTGTTCTGCGGCTTCTAGCATGGAGGCTGATATCTCTTTGAGGTCTTCACGATTTTGTAAGTAAGTTTTTAATGCTTCCATTGGGTCGATGCTGCTACTTGCACTTAGTTCAGGAATCCGGGGTCTAGCCAACTGACTTAATAATTCAGCTTGAATGGTGTATGTGTGAGCATTACTTAACGCAGAATGTAGGGAAGCGTTATCAATCATATCCATCTGTTCGGAACGGAGTTTGTAAATTAGCCGGACTACAGCATCTTGAATATCATGTTTAGCGATCGCCTTCACAATAGCAGCTTGCGGATCATCCACTTTTGATACATCAACTTCTATAGTGCGGAAAGTCCGAACGGGTAAAGGGCAAAACTCCCACTGCACATTCCCCCGTTCCAGTTCAATCATCACATAACCCTTATCTTCTTTCTCCTCACTAAAGTCTACCCGTTCGATACTCCCCGGATAAATTACCGGCGGGTCATTTGATTTATTCAAATTTTGATGGCGGTGGACGTGTCCCAGTGCCACATAATCAAAACAGGGACGAATTAACAAAGATAAGGGTAGAGTAAAGCCTTTACCTACTGCCAAAAAGCGTTCAGCGCCGAAAGTTGCATTATCAGCCATCAAATGAGCTAAAAGTACTGTAGGAATATCGGGGTCAAGACGACGAATTTCCCCTTCTATAACGACTTGTAGCCGTTCTGTTAATAATTGATTGACTTCAGACAACGCCAAACCTTCTGTTTCTTGACGCGTCATCAGTGTCGAACGAGTTAGCCAAGGCAAAGTAATCACCTGCACTTTACCGTTACGGGTTTGGATGTGATGAGTCATTAACCTATCACCCACAACAAAACCCGGCACTCCCAAAGTGCGGTAAATATTTAAACTTGCACCCCCCTGTCCTTGGGAATGTTGGTCATGGTTCCCCACCAACAACACTGTGGGAATTTGAGCATCAACCAAACGACGAAATTGGCTGGCAAATGCTTCTTGTACATACGGCGGCGGCGTAGCATCAGGAAACGCATCGCCACCAAATATAACTAAATCTACTGCATCTCCCAGCGCCCGATCAATACATACAGACAAAGTATTGACAAAATCCTCCAATCGTGTATTTAATCCAGTGACAGGATTAATCTGTCCGTGAGAAAAACCGCTTCCCATGTGGATATCAGAGAGATGGAGGATTTTGATCATGATTAGTCAATGGTCAATGGTCAATAGTCAATAGTAATGCTTGTTTTCAACTTTGAATCACTCACTGTTAAATAGTTAAAATCTTCACCTTGGACTATTGACTGTGGACTATTGACTAAACGTGAATCCCACATTCAGTTTTATTACTTCCCCGCCAGCGTCCAGCGCGTTCGTCTTCGCCTTCACCTACTTTGGTGGTGATGGGTTCATCGCCAATGCTGGGATAACCTTGGTCGTGTAGAGGATTGTAAATTACTTTATGTTCAGCTACGTAATCCCAGCTATCTTTACGTGTCCAAGCTGCTAGGGGATTGACTTTCAAGCGACCTTTGCCATCTAATTCAAACACAGGCATATTCGCACGGGTGACAGCTTGGTCACGACGACGGCCGGTAATCCAAGCAACGGTGTTGAGTTCGTCTAAACCACGTTGTAGGGGTTCAATTTTGGTAACGTGGTGGAATTGAGTAATATCTTTATCCCAGAGTGCTTCACCGTATTTAGCAACAAAGGCTTCACGACTATCTACATCTGGAGTTTTGTAGGTTTGTAAATCTAGGTTATATAGTTCTTTAGCTTTCGCAACGAGTTCTAAGGTTTCGCGGAAGTGGTACAGAGTATCGAGAAATATTACAGGTACTGGTTGCTTGAGTTCACTATAAAGGATATGGGTAATTACCAAGTCATCCACGTTAAAGGCACTAGTTTGTACTAGTCCTGTGGGGATATGCTCTATAGACCATGCCAGAATTTCTTTGGGAGTGGCAGTTTCAAACTGTTGATTTAATTGATCTAAATCAAATTCGGTTGTTTGGTTTCTAGATGCCGTGGAACCTGTCATGAGAATTTCCGTTAAATATTTGTTACCTTGATTAAACTCAATTTTATACTACTAAGGCACACAAGTCGCTCGGATATTGGGTAATTTAGGTAATTATATTGTACGGAGATCACCACCTTGAAGACTTATACTCTTCAAATTGGATATTTTTGACTTTTTATATATTTAAAGTTTATTAATAAAAAATTAATAATATTAGTTATTTATCATTTCGTTTCTCTAAACTAAAATATTTTAATGAATATGTGTGAAGCGATCGCTATAGTCTTTACTAAGAAGATTGAAGCTATTTTAAGTTTTGACTATATTTCACAGATATTTATACGGAAATTGATATTGTAAATGGAACAGATATATTAAGGGATTTTACGAAAATGAAAAATACCAAATTGCCGACTCCAGTGCGTGAGTATGTAATTATGGGCAGTTTAATCATGCTGACTAGTTTTAGCATCATCACCATCATGAGTGCATTTTAAAATTAAACCATTAATAATTTAGTCAAATAAAATTTACACAACTCCGCTCAACCATGAGAGGAGTTTTTAAGTTTTGTATCTAAATTATTTAGGAAAAAAGTATAAATTTCCTTTTCATGGCGAGTAAGTAGAAAGAGTTATTATTTTTGTCAAACGTTCTCATACCTATTAAATTTGATGGGTGAACCTGTTTGTAGTGAGGACTTTAGTCCTTATTTCCTCAGAGATAAAATGCTGACTAACAAAGAAAAAGATACAACCCCATAAATAAATTTAAGGAGATGGTTAATTTTGAATGCGGAGCCAAATAACGTGACCATGTCTGAAGGACAGATAATCTTACAACCGGACACATTATGGGAAAGAGTAAAAAAACAGACGAACTATGCCTTAAATTGTGGTGCGTTGCTATCGATACCGACGGAATTTGAATTTATCGAGCAAAATGGGGTTAAGTTTTTGGTGCGAATTTTATCTAACCTTGACCGTAAAAATAAAGCCAAGAAAAAACAACAGAAGCAATCTGCTGGCAAAGACTTTAACCCCTTTTTACCTTACGAACAGGATTTATTTGTGGCGGATATTTCCGACACTCATGTATGTATATTAAATAAATTCAATGTTGTTGACTATCACTTACTGATTATTACCCGTGATTTTGAAGAGCAGGAAAGCTTGCTGACGTTAGCAGATTTTGCCGCCATGTGGGCGTGTTTAGCGGGAATTGATGGTTTAGTATTTTACAACAGTGGCAAAATCGCTGGTGCTAGTCAGCGACACAAACACTTGCAACTAGTACCAATAACATTTACAGCTTCCGAACCGCAGATACCCATTGCATCATTACTAGCATCAGCGAAATTTCAGGATTCAATTGCAACCATACCAGGGCTACCATTCGTCCATGCCTTCGCTAAATTACAGCCAGAGGCTAAAGCAACTTTAGAAACTTACTATAAATTACTGCGCGCAGTAGGTTTAGGGGTAGGTGATGATAATGGAAAAATCGATGCTTATAACTTACTAGTAACCAGAGAATGGATGTTAATCGTACCGCGATCGCAAGAACATTTCCAATCCATTTCTGTTAACTCTTTAGGATTTGCTGGTGCTTTGCTAGTGAAAAATGATTCAGAAATGCAACTTCTCAAACAACATGGGCCAATGACTATCCTCAAGGAGGTTGCAATGACAGTCAATAGTTAATAGTCAACATTCAACAGTTATTCTCCCCCACTCCCCAATCTCTCAAGCCTGTCGCCCACTTTCCCCTTTCACCACCGCAGAAGCTATCAAATGGGCTAGACGTAGGGCTTCTGGAACGTGACCACAGTCTGTGAGTTGTTGCAGGACTTGGGCTGTGACTCCAGCATCAGCACCGCAGACCTGAAAATAAAATGGTGGATGCTCGTATACAGTCCCGGCACGGCGTAAAATTTCTAGTCGTTTGTCTGGGTGTGGTAGTCTTTGCATAGCGTGTATTACAGCAGTTAATTTAGGCTGCTTTCGCATTACGGCAATGCAAGGACGCTCCAGTCGTTCTGCTAACAATGGCAAGTCAATTATATTGAAGCCACCTAGAGAAATTCCATCCAACAACACTACATGGATTTGTGATAGGAATTTACCTCCGATGAGTAATTGACACAGAGTATCTGTAGCATCCCAGCCATCAGCTTCTATCTCTCCCCAAACCATTCCTTCAAAGCGAGTATCTGCACAAATAACCCCTGCAACTCCCACAGGTTTAGTTGCATGGCGCACAAAGGGAGCATCATCAAAACCTATAGCGCGGATTTTACGGCGGTTTCGCAACAGAGTTTCTAGTTCCATGATGATTGCTCGCGGTAGAGGATTTCCACAAAATAAATTATGCAAATTTATTCAGATAATATTTTGTTATCTTCCCCCTGCTCCCTTGCCTACTCAGTGATGGGATATTGTTTTAGTTGGAAGTCCTTAGAAGCGAGTGAATCACACCTCATCTAACTATATTTACTCTTTAAGAGCTAAAACTAAGTTTTGCTCACAAGTTATAAAGTATGTGTAGATGGCAGAAAATATATTGAGAGAAAAATCTGTATGGCAAACTACCAAGAAACCCTAACTAGCAACGAACTCTGTGATGGACTAATCACAGAGACAACCAACATTAATCATGTAGAAGTCATCGAAAACGTCATCGACTCCCTAGAACAAGATGACAGTGCAATGGTCAGCCACACCCCAGAAGGTGGCTATCTGTGGAAGTTTAAATACGGCACTGTAGAAGTGTACGTCCAACTCACCGGCAAAAGTGATGAAGACACCATCACAGTTTGGTCAGCAGTACTTCCATTACCAGCCAAAGATGAACCAAAGTTAATGCGTCATCTATTAGAAATGAACTGTTCCACCACTTTGGAATCCCGTTTCGGCATCATTGAAAATCAAGTAGTAGTTATTTCCACCCGCACTGTAGCAGATTTATCCCCTGGTGAAGTTTCTCGCCTAATTACCATCGTCGCCACGATCGCCGACAACAACGACGAAGCCTTACAATCAGAGTTCAGTCTAACCTAACTCCGCGCCCCTCTGCGCTAACTCCGCGTTACTTTGCGTTTAATCCTCCTCAATGCACAACAAGCAGGTTTGGCGACTAATCCCCTTACTGGAAGCTTCCGGTAATGTGCAGATGAAAATTGACCGTTGGTTATTAGCACAACACCAATCAGGTAAACATCCGCCCACTCTGAGATTTTATACTTGGTCGCCACCAGCCATTTCCCTTGGTTATCATCAACGCCAATATCCCCAACATTGGCAAAAACTCATCTGGAAAGGCCAAAAATTAGACTTAGTACGTCGTCCCACTGGTGGTAGGGCTGTACTCCACCAAGGTGATTTAACTTATGCTGTAGTCACATCTGGACTAGTTGGTAATCGGATGGCAGCATACCAAAAGATTTGTGAATTTTTAATTCAAGGATGGAAAGCGATCGCTATTGAATTAACCTATGGTACAGCCGGACGTGGTTACATTCACAATCCCAACTGCTTTGGTACAGCCACAGGTGCAGATTTAGTTTTACCCAATGGAACCAAAATGATTGGTAGCGCCCAACTGCGGCGCGGGGGAGTAATTTTGCAACATGGTTCCATGCGTTTACAACCAGATGCAGAATTGTTTGCCCAGGTATTTGGTGCAGAGTCTTTTACACCAGTGCAATTAAACTTGAGTGTAGAACAGATTATGACAGCTTTGACTACTGCTGCTAGTGATTGTTTTGAGATGCAGCTTGAGTTGCAACCCCTCTCTCAGTTTGAATGGGATGAGATTCAAGCACAGCCTAATCTTGAGTGTTAATATCTGGCGCTTCGTGTAAATACCCAGCCGCTACAGAATCATCAATTAATTGCAAAACAAACGGCCATAGTTCCGGCGCACCTGTTTCTACTGGTGCTACCCGCTTCATCACCTGATCACGCCTAATCCCATGAATGCGCCAAGTTCCACCCTGAGTTTGCTGATTATGTAATAAAGGTTGTATCCGGTCTAAAGCGGCGGCGAATTTAGCCGTGGGTGTTTTCCCGGCTTCAAACTCATGCCAAAGTTGATGAAATTCCTGTCCCTGATCTGCTGGTAACAATCCAAACAAGCGTAATGCTGCTTGTGCTTCCCTGTGGGCTTTATTCTCGTTACCCTGCACATCATAACAAAAGGTGTCCCCAGCATCGATTTCTACCAAATCGTGAATCAATAGCATTTTCATCGCCTGGGAAATATCAACCCCTAGTGGCGCATATTCTGCCAAACTCATCGCCATTATCGCCAAATGCCAAGAATGTTCCGCGCTATTTTCTCGACGCGAACCATCAGTTAGTAAGGTTTGGCGGAGTATCAACTTCAGGCGGTCAATTTCGATGATGAATTGGATTTGTTGAGTCAGGCGGTTGATGGACACGGGTATTTTCCAAGAACTACTTTACTTAGATTAATAAATTATTCTCAATTGTTTTGGGAATACTGAGATTAAGTACATAAACATTGTAATAAAAATGGCAAATAATCGAGCCAGTACCAAGCTTTCCCCAGCAGACAAGGAAGCTGTAATGAATGCAATTGCGACTATTAAAGAAAAATTACCATTTTTGATTGATTTAAGCACAGAGGAGCGTAAATCTTTGCCCAAACTTGGTGATAAGAGTCGGGCGTTTGTAACTAAGGCGTTGGAAATAGCAACACAAAACCCTGACTTTTTGCCTCGTTCTTTTGATTTGGATGAAATGCGCCAAGACATTGAGCTATTTGAGGCTTTATATCCCATTTTGCTGTCATTGACGCAATTGCAAGAGCTGGTAGATGATACATCTGTGGCTGTTGGTAGTGAAGCGTATGCAGCGAGTTTGATGGTTTATAACTATGCCAAAGCTAGTGGTAGAGGTGCTGGATTAGATTCAATGATTGATGATTTGGGTCGTAGATTTGCCCGGAAATCGAAAAAAATACAACCACAAGCATCCTTGTAAGTCCAGAAATTAACTCGACACTTTTACTGAAAAACTTAAAATTTTAAGCTCTGAGCTTGAGTGTTTCAGTTTCAAGTGAAAAACGCCGAGTTCGGGGCTAAAATTTTTTTGTTCTAAGTGAGAACGTTCTTGTTTTAAATAAGAACGTTTTCGTTTTAAATGAGAACATTTTCGTTCTAAGTGAGAATGTTCTTGTTTTGAGTGAGAACGTTTTCATTTGAAATTAAAAAATTTGTGTTCAGAACTAAACAGTTGTGAGTTAAAGTGCGATCGCTGGGGATAATATCGGTTATTACGTAGCTGAGGAACAAAAAGAAACTTGAATTTTCTAAACAGTTGGCTTTCTAAGTTTTTCATTTTGGTAAAAACTGAGAATTATAGCGGTTTGCAGTTGAGTCTAATGCAGACCTAACCCCCAACCCCTTCCCTACAAGGGAAGGGGAGTAAAGCTCAAAGCCTCTATCTTTGTAGGAGAGAGGTTTGGAGAGAGGTTAGAGTGTATTGCATACAAACGAGAAGTGCTATAAATCTTTCTAAATCCGAAACTAGTAATGCGTAGTTAGTAGTTATCTTGTATGTATTAGACCTTACACCTGAATCTTGTAATGAATCCCCAAAATAAGCCCAAGAGTTTACAGGATATTCTCAAACAACGGCAACAATCAGGGTTTGTTGGTCGTGAGGAACAAGTCAACACATTTCGCCACAATCTAGAATTGCCTTTGGAAGACCCCCGGCGGCATTTTTTATTTAATGTTTGGGGTCAAGGGGGCGTGGGTAAAAGTACACTGCTGCGTCAGTTTCGCCAAATTGCGGACGGGGCAAAAATTATCACGGCTTACACAGATGAGAGTGAAAAAAGTGTACCGGAAGTCATGGGACGGTTGGCGGAACAGTTGGAACAGCAAGGTCATAAGCTGGGACAGTTTACAGAACGCTACAAAGTTTATCGTCAGAAGCGCCAAGAATTAGAAACCGACCCCGAAGCACCGCAAGGCTTCTCGGCTTTTGTCGGCAAAACTGTAGCGAAAGCCGGAATGGGTATGGCTAAACAAGTTCCTGGTTCTGGTGCTGTATTTGGTTTAATCAATGAAGATGCTTTTGCTACCCAAGCCGGGGAATGGGCGGCTTATGTTGCAAAAAAATTAACGAATAAAGATGAAGTTCTCTTAGTCCAAGAACCTGTGGAAGTGCTGACTCCCTTATTTTTAGAAGATATTTCTAAAATTGCTCAAAAGTCTGGGCTTGGGTTGTTATTCGATACCTATGAACGCAGCGCAGAGTTTCTAGATAACTGGCTAAGGGAAATACTGGATGGTCGCCACGGTGAAGTCCCTCTCAATATATTGATTATTATTGCTGGTCGGCAGGAATTAGATAAAAACCATTGGGCAATTTATGAGGGGTTAATAGTTCGTTTCCCTTTAGAACCATTTACAGAAGAAGAAGCCCAACAATATCTATCGCGTAAAGGCATTACTAACAGTCGAGTTATAGAAGTAATTTTACGTCTTTCTGGGAGTTTGCCCTTGTTAGTCGCAACCTTGGCGGCAGAAACTCCCAGCGACCCCAGCCAAATCGGTGATCCTAGCGGTACAGCAGTAGAACGCTTCTTAAAATGGATTGATGACCCCAAACGGCGACAATTAGCGGTGGATGCTGCGCTTCCTCTGTGTTTAAATCGGGATGTCTTAGCTAAATTGCGAGGAGAAGATGAGGCGGATGGTTTATTTAGCTGGCTGAAAGAGATGCCATTTATTGACGAACGGACTGATGGTTGGGCTTATCATGATGTCGTCAAAACTCAAATGCTACGCCAAAAGCGTCTTTCATCACCGCAAAGCTGGGCTGATTTACATGGCAAGTTAGCAGACTACTACAACACCTTGCGAAATAATTTACACCTAGAGGAAGAGAAAAAACAGCGTGATCCTATTTGGCAAAGTTACACTCTCAATGTTTTGTATCACGGTTTATGTCAGTCACCACAGAGAAGTTTACCTGCTGCTTTAAATGAATTTCTGGCTGCACTGAAAAATCAACGTTCTTTTGCCCAACTCTGGGCAGAAAGAATGATACAAGCAGGTAAAGACACGGGTGTAGATGAAATTCAGCGTTGGGGTGAACAGTTAGCTAATGGGTTAAAAGCATACGAGGAAAAACAGTATGAAATTGCTGTTGAAATGTTCACAGCGTTGTTGAGCAATACTTTTCTTGAAGTCAAATGCCGTGCAGTAGCCTTAGACTGGCGTGGTCATGTTTACACTCAATCAAATCAATACTCCAAAGCTTTAGAAGATTTAACAGAAGCTATCAAGTTAGCCTCGGATGAAGCTGAGTATTTATCAAACCGAGGTTGGACTTACCAATTAATGCAGCGTTATCAGGAAGCACTGCTCGATTACAATCGCGCCATTGAACTTAATCCCAAATATGATGAAGCGATCGCACTTCGAGGTTTTGCTTTTTACTCAATACAGCATTATGAGAAAGCTTTGCACGATCTTAACCATGCTATTAAACTTAATCCCAAACGCGAATGGGCGATTATTGTCCAAGGTATGACTTACAGAGCAATGGAGCGTTATCCCGAAGCACTGCAAGATTTCGACCTCGCTATTGAACTTAATCCTAAACTTGACTGGGCGATCGCATCTCGCGGTGAAACTTACAGAGCAATGGAGCGTTATGAGGAAGCACTGCAAGATTTCGACTGCGCTATTGAACTTAATCCTAAATCTGATTGGGCGATCGCAAATCGTGGTATGACTTATCGCTTAATGGAACTTTATCCCGAAGCACTGCAAGATTTCGACCACGCCATTGAACTTAATCCTAAATATAGTCGGGCGATCGCCAGTCGCGGTAAAACTTACAGAGCAATGGAGCGTTATGAGGAAGCACTGCAAGATTTCGACCTCGCTATTGAACTTAATCCTAAATCCGATTGGGCGATCGCTAGTCGCGGTCAAACTTACATGGCAATGAAGCGTTATAAGGAAGCACTGCAAGATTTCGACTGCGCCATTGAACTTAATCCTAAATACGATTGGGCGATCGCACTTCGTGGTCAAACTTATCTACTAATGCAGCGTTATGAGGAAGCAGTCAAAGATTTGAATCTCACTATAAGTTTAAATGTAGATGATGATTGGTATTTATATATGCGTGCTTTAGCATATACGGCTCTTCAGCAAAAAGATAAAGCACAAGCTGACATAGCAATTGCCATTAAGCTTGCTAAACAGGGTTACGAACAAGATGCTAAAAACTGGTGTAATACATTTAATTTAGCCATCTACTATTTAGCTGCTGAATATACTAACCCAGCAGAAGAGTTGTATCGTTATGGGTTATCTCATGGTGCTTCCTTAGAGAGTAAACGTGAAGCTATTCAAGACCTCAACGAATTTTTGATAATTTTCCCTAATCATGTACAAGCTCAAGCTATGCGCCAGTTATTAAAATCTTCTTTGACATGAATATTTAGTCAATACACAATTTATAGTCCAAGTAGTAACTTTGCCCATTCTCTTGTCAGTAGTAGTTGCCATAATACCTTTCTCCAAATTAGGCGCACTACTAATTAATTGACTTAGCAATTACCCCCAATTGCAACCCAGGCGGATAATTACCTTCATCTTTGATGCGCTTAATTTCCGCATCGGTAATCCGTAGACCTAATTTTTGTGCCAATGCCTTGACAATATCGCCCCTGTCAATCACTCCAGCCACAGCATCAGCCGGGGTAAGTACAGTCACAAGAGGTAACTGTTCATTTTCCAACTTGTTGATGACATCAGCTATAGTTGTTGACTCGGCAACCGTGGGAATTTCCGTCAGAGGATGGGCGATACTGTGGAGAGTTTGGGTTTCCCATTGGCTTCTTTCCACTAAGCGTAAATCCTCAATGGCGACCATACCCCGATAACGTCCATCGGAAGCGGCAAAATAAACCTCTGGTGTAGTAGTTGCCAATAGATAGGAGTCAGCAAAGTTACGTAAGGTTTGGTCGGCATCGATGACACGGAAATCACGAGTCATAGCATCGGCGGCCGTGACTTTCAGCAAAGTTTCTTGTAATGTAGTGACGCGGTCGTAGCTGTTGGCGTTACGCACAGCAAACCAACCCAATAAAGCAATCCACAAACCTGTGACTAGTTCTCTAGTAAAGAAATCTACAGCAAAACCTAAGGCGATCGCACTGTAACCTAAAATTTGTCCCGCCCTTGCTGCCCAATGTACCGCCTGAAAACGATCCCCGGTAATTTGCCACAGTGCAGCTTTCAAAACTTGACCCCCATCTAAAGGTAAGCCAGGAATCAAGTTAAATAAGGCCACAATTAAGTTAATTCGTGCCAAATCAGCCACCATCATACTGATTGGGTTACTATCTGGTACGACAACACCACTCAGTCGGAATAGCAAAAATAAGCCAATACTAACCAAAGGCCCAGCAATGGCTACTTGAAACGCTTTAAGAGGAGTTTTCGATTCTTCTTCAATGGCGGCAATTCCACCAAACAGAAATAGAGTAATAGAATTTACTTTAATCCCTTGCGATCGCGCTGCCAAACTATGACCTAACTCGTGCAATAGTACCGAACCAAACAGCAGCAACGCCATAATCAGTCCAGCACTCCACGCTGTCACTGTTCCCCATTCTTGGTAAGCTACACCAAAATTCAGTGTTGCTAAACCTAAAATTACAAACCACAGAGGGTCTAAGAATAGAGGAATGCCAAATAAAGACCCGATTCTCCAATTTGTTTGCATCACATTATCCTGAAATTAAATATTTTTAGTGAATACATCACATACACTATGTGGGTTTTTTGTATACGATTTTTCTATTCTTTTCATACTATTCGACTGGCTAAACTCACCAGTATCTATCAATAGGAGTAACACAATCAAACTTTACTAATTGAGTTGCCCCAGATTCTAGAATAGACAATCCAGCCTATTTGATCATTCAAAAAATAAAAAAATACAAGTTTCCAGTTATAAGCTACTCTGATTTTCATCTGTAGCGATCGCCTAATCCTGTTTCTCTTAAATACGGCTTTTGTATAGCAAAATACAATAAATTTATATGTAACTAAATAGAAAAGTTGATATCTTATATGAATGTAGTTAAAATATATTTGCCAACCACTAACAAATATTTGCATTATACATTATAATGTAAAGCCCAACTTTTCATTAGTTGAGATTGTTTAAGTGGTAGAAAGTTAAAAAACTCAACCATAGATATTTTTAGATT
The DNA here is from genome assembly GCF_014697105.1 of Anabaena subtropica FACHB-260. Classification (GTDB taxonomy): domain Bacteria; phylum Cyanobacteriota; class Cyanobacteriia; order Cyanobacteriales; family Nostocaceae; genus Trichormus; species Trichormus subtropicus. The sequence continues at coordinate 20,258 of NZ_JACJRF010000037.1, forward strand.
GAACGTTATTGCTTTTTTAAAATCACCAATCCAATCCACCCGTAGCTTGTGGCGCATTGGACAAGCAGTACTGGGGATTATATTCCGTCATCCAATTACGGGAACCAGTGTCATCCCAATATTATCTGATGGGCGGATTGTATTAATCCGTCGGCGTGACGATGGTTTGTGGGCATTACCTGGAGGTATGGTGGACTGGGGAGAAGATATTCCTACTACAGTCCGCCGTGAGTTGTTGGAGGAAACTGGACTGGAGTTAACAAAAATTAGGCGTTTGGTTGGAGTTTACTCTGCACCAGAACGAGACCCCAGAATCCATTCGATTTGTGTTGTGGTTGAAGCCGAAGTACAGGGAACAATGAAGGTTCAGGATACCTTAGAAGTTATGGAAATTAAGGCTTTTCTTCCTAGTTCTCTACCTCAAGGGCCAATGTCTCATGACCACTCTCGACAATTACAAGACTACTTAAACGGATTAACGACATTGGCATAAAAAGTTATGTAAAATTTTAGGGTAAAATTGGGGATTCTAGATACAGTCTGAATATTCTAATTAAAAACCTAAAATCTACAGAAGGATAAATACTACATTAAAGATGGATACGCTATTACGTAACGCCCGGAGAAAACTATCTCAAGGGCTATTATTCTGGCGTGAAGCTGGTGAGGGAATTCCTGTAGTTTTGTTACATGGTGCTTGGCATGATAGCAGCCAATGGGTGGAAGTTGTAGAGTCACTTTCACAAAGTTTTCATTGCTTTGCACCAGATTTATTAGGTTTTGGAGAATCAGAAACACCTAGTATTCATTATTCAATTGATTTACAAGTAGAGTGTATAGCTGAATTTTTCCAAGCTTTAAAGTTAGAAAAAATTTATCTATTAGGAGATTCTCTTGGTGCTTGGATTGCTGCTAGTTATGCTTTAAAATATCCAGAGCAAATACATGGGTTAGTTTTGTTAGCACCAGAGGGTGTAACAATAGAAGGACAAGCACAAAATTGCCAAAATATTAGGCAATTAATGAAGCGATCGCCATTATTTTTTAAAATACTGCGATCTCTACGTTTTTTCACTAAAATCTTGGGGCTAGACAAAAAAATAGAACAAGATTGGCAAACACGCCAAATGTTACTGCAACACCCTACAGCTTCTCGATTATTATTTCAAAGACAACAACCAGAAATCGAAGCAGAATTATTGCAAAGCTATTTAGCTAAACTAGAAATTCCGGTGTTAATTTTGCAAGGTGGTAAAGATAGGCCAGATGCTTTGGCTAGAAGTCAAGCTTATACTAAACTGATTCCCCAAGCAGAGTTGAAAATGATTGCTCACGCTGGTGATAATTTACCAAACGCCTGTGTTGGAGTGGTGGCTGGGGAAGTTCGGGATTTTATTCAGAGGAATGGGTAATTGGTAATTATTTAGTAGCCATAACTATTTTTTGCATTCCCCAAAAGATTAAGTTTGGTTCGACTATTAAACTTGATGCCATCTCAGGATATAAGGTTTGGAGATAGTTTAATAGTAAGATGCGATCGCCTCCTTTAATGGCAATTTTTCCATCAGGAAATAAACATAACCATGCCTCAATAAAATCCTTGATTCCCGCTAATAAAGTGTAAATTACTCCACTTTGCATCGCTTCTGCTGTGTTAAGGGCAAAACGTGGAGGTAAAGATGTAATTTCTTCCATCTTTACTTGTGGTAATTGTCCAGTTTTTTGACCTAAACTCACAAATTGTAAACCCACCCCTGGCAAAATTGCACCGCCAACCAAAGTCTGTTCAGCATCCGCAGCCGTAAAAGTCAGTGCAGTCCCCCCATCAATTACCAACATCGGGAAACCCCAAGTCATCCCCGCACCCCACAAAGCCAAAGCGCGGTCAATTCCCAAAGTGGGATATATATTTTTCAAGGGTATTTGGTCTAAAGTCATCACCCGAACATCGGGGTAACTTTCCCAAAGTGCTGTTTGCTTCGGAACAACAGAGGCTATAAAGAGAGGCAGGGGGTAGGAAGCAGGGGGTAGGGGGAGAAACGTAGAGAAAATTCCCTTTTTCCCACTTCCCACACCCCAGTTTGTCTGACTGTTACCTAACTGCTGTATAACTGACTCAGGTAGATATTCTGTATCGCAGGTAGACTTAAGGGATTCGCCTACAAATAAAGCCCAATGTAGCCGGGAATTACCTATTTCCAAGGCTAACCACTGATTTTCTATATGTTTTAGATACTGTTGTGATTTCACTGTTTTATATTTTTTAAGTTATCTATAGGTTTTTTAATAAAAATTTACAAATGTTACGTGTCACAATAAGACTAGAGGAATAAATACTCATTGTGTTAAGGAGAGAGTTATGGTAGCACTCACCGATAAAACTGAAAAACGGCTCACCATACAGACTGCGGAAATTGCTCAGGATACTACAGCAATTCGCTCTCTAGATTGGGAACGCGATCGCTTTGATATTGAGTTTGGTCTGCAAAACGGTACTACGTATAACTCATTTCTCATACGCGGTGAGCAGATAGCCTTGGTTGATACTTCTCATGAAAAGTTTCGTAAACTTTATTTTGATATCCTGACAGGGCTAATTAATCCCACAGATATAGATTATTTGATTGTCAGCCACACCGAGCCAGACCACAGTGGCTTAGTCAAAGATTTATTACAGATGGCTCCCGATATTACAGTTGTCGCCTCAAAAGTAGCAATCCAGTTTTTGGAAGATTTAGTACATCAGCCATTTAAGCGGAAAATAGTTAAAAATGGCGATCGCCTAGATTTAGGCAACGGTCACGAGTTTGAGTTTGTCATCGCCCCCAATTTACACTGGCCAGACACCATCTTCAGTTTCGACCACAAAACCCAGACCCTTTACACCTGCGACGCTTTTGGAATGCACTACTGTTCTGATAGCACCTTTGACGAAGACTTAAAAACCATTGAAGCTGACTTCCACTATTATTATGAATGCCTGATGGGGCCAAATGCGCGATCGGTACTATCTGCCCTCAAGCGCATGGGAGAACTACCAACGGTGAAAATGATTGCCACTGGTCACGGGCCGTTACTTTACCATAACGTTGAGGAATTAACCGGACGTTACCGCAGTTGGAGCCAGAAACAAACCAAGGCAGAAACCAGCATAGGTGTATTTTACGTTTCTGAATATGGATATAGCGATCGCCTAGCCCAAGCAATTATTAACGGTATTACGAAAACTGGTGTCGGTGTAGACGTTGTAGACTTGGGTTCAGCCGTAGATTTACAAGAGTTACGCGAACTAGTTGGGCGCTGTACTGGACTGGTAATTGGAATGTCTCCTGCTGCTAGTGCAGCCAACATCCAAGGCGCACTTAGTACTATTTTAGGGTCTACCAACGCCAAGCAAGCCGTAGGCATATTTGAAACCGGCGGCGGCGATGATGAACCGATAGACCCATTATTGAGTAAATTCCGCAACTTAGGCTTGACAACAGCTTTCCCCGCGATTCGGATTAAACAAACACCCACAGAAAACACCTACAAACTGTGTGAAGAAGCAGGCACAGATTTGGGACAATGGGTAACACGCGATCGCAGCATCAAAGCCATGAAATCCTTGGGTGCTGATTTAGACAAAGCACTAGGAAGACTGAGCGGGGGTTTATATATCATCACAGCCAAAAAAGGCGACGTTTCCAGCGCTATGTTAGCCTCCTGGGTAAATCAAGCCAGCTTCAAACCCTTAGGATTCTCCATTGCCGTAGCTAAAGATAGAGCAATTGAATCATTAATGCAAGTAGGCGATCGCTTCGTCTTAAATGTATTAGAAGAAGGCAATTACCAACAACTCATGCGCCACTTCTTAAAACGATTCGCCCCTGGTGCAGACCGTTTTGAGGGTGTCAAAACCCAACCAGCCGAAAACGGTGCGCCCATCCTTAGTGATGCCTTAGCTTACATGGAATGCGAAGTCGTCAGCCGTATGGACTGCAACGACCACTGGGCAGTATACAGCACAGTCTACGCCGGACGCGTTTCTAAACCCGAAGCATTGACAGCAGTTCACCACCGCAAGGTAGGTAATCACTACTAAACGTAGTGGTTTCCATTGCTCATTCTCATCAGTTATCGGTAGACAGTGTAAACTCCAGGACAAAAACATCACTAAGAACTGATAACTGATCACTGATAACTGATCACTGTAAAAAGCTATGCCAACAAATAAGCCACGAGACGTTCAAGTCCTACCAATTGGTACAAATACTACAGTACTGCGATCGCGCAGTTGGACAAGACTGAGATTTGAAATTGAGTATGCTTTAGCCAAAGGAACGACGGCAAATTCCTATCTTATCCAAGGTGATAAGCTGGCTTTGATCGACCCTCCAGGGGAAACTTTCACCCAAATTTACCTGGATGCGTTGCAACAAAGGCTGGATGTCAAAACTATCGATTATGTCATCCTCGGTCACGTTAACCCCAACCGGGCGGCTACCTTAAAAGCTTTGTTGGAAATAGCACCGCAAATCACCTTTGTCTGTTCTAATCCAGGGGCGATTAATTTGCGGGGAGCCTTAGAAAACCAGGATTTACCCATTCTGATTATGCGGGGCGAGGAAACCCTCGATTTAGGCAAGGAGCATCACTTACAATTCATCCCCACACCCAACCCCCGCTACGCCGATGAGTTGTGTACCTACGACCCCCAAACCGAAATTCTCTATACAGATAAGCTATTTGGGGCGCATATTTGCGGCGACCAAGTATTTGATGAAGGTTGGGAGACAATCAACGAAGACCGCCGCTATTATTATGATTGCTTGATGGCTCCCCATGCCAGACAAGTAGAAACCGCCTTAGATAAACTTGCCGATTTCCCTGCACGCTTGTACGCCACTGGTCACGGCCCCTTGGTGCGTTACGGCTTAATTGAACTGACACGCGCCTACCGGGAATGGAGTCAACAACAGACCTCTGCTGACTTGACAGTAGCCTTAATTTATGCGTCAGCTTACGGAAACACGGCAACCTTAGCTCAGGCGATCGCTCGTGGTATTACCAAAGCTGGTGTCGCGGTAGAATCAATTAACTGTGAATTTGCCGACCCAGAAGAGATTCGTGCCGCAATAGAAAAATCAGCAGGCTTTGTCATGGGTTCCCCCACCCTTGGCGGTCATGCACCTACACCAGTGCAAACAGCTTTAGGTATTGTCTTATCAACTGCCACCAATAATAAATTAGCTGGTGTGTTTGGTTCCTTTGGCTGGAGTGGTGAAGCCGTTGATTTAATTGAGGGTAAGCTCAAAGATGCAGGTTATCGATTTGGTTTTGATTCAATTCGTGTGAAATTCAAACCAAACGAAGTCACCTTGCAAATGTGCGAAGAAGCCGGAACCGACTTTGCTCAAGCATTGAAGAAAGCTAGGAAAGTGCGGACTCAAAGTGTCCCAGCCACAAATGTAGAACAAGCAGTAGGACGAATTGTTGGTTCCTTGTGCGTTGTCACAGCCAAGCAAGGCGAAGTATCTAGCGCCATGTTAGCCTCTTGGGTAGCCCAAGCCAGCTTTAATCCTCCCGGCTTAACTATCGCTGTTGCTAAAGACCGGGCGGTAGAAAAACTGACACATTCCGGTAATAAATTTGTCCTCAATGTTTTAAAAGAGGGTAATCATCTGGGGCTAATGAAACACTTCCTCAAACCCTTTGGCCCAGCGCAAGACAGGTTTGCTGATGTGGCGACAGCAGAAGCTGAAAACGGCAGTCCCGTACTCAAAGACGCTCTGGCATATTTGGAATGTTCAGTACAAAACCGAATGGAATCAGGCGACCACTGGCTAGTTTATGCAACGGTAGAGAATGGCAAAGTTCTAAATCAGGACGGCGTTACAGCAGTGCATCATCGCACATCAGGCAATCATTATTAAACAATTCACGGAAAATTACCAATAACCCTATCCTGCTTTTACCAGCCTAAAATTCCTCTTGACCGCATTTGGTTAGAGTTGGGCGTGGGGTATTTGGATTGTAGGCAATTTTAGGAAGAGTTTGAAAGACATTTTACTTGGCGATGTCAAGTATGTATGTTATTATTGGTTTGTAAGTAACTTACAAGACTGAGTTACTTACAAAATGATAAAAACTCTAAATTAGATGGTGGTCTAATTTGGTAAGAGACGGCAAAAATTTACTTCTTTGACAGCTTAACTTTCAAATGTGTCAATTCGATAGTTAAGTTTGTACTAGCTGCAATGGCAACCACAGGAGAAGTAATAAGCAATGCTATAAGTAACCAGCGTGTAATTGGTGAGCTGGGTCTTTTTTTCACTTTATTCTCCTTATATAATTTTATAGGTGTTCTTTAAATCAAAATAAAGAACACCTAAGTTCTATTGTAGCATCAAATTTCAAAATACTTAAACATAAGATATAGTATTGAGCTTGTATTTAAGCAATATTAACGGTTTTCTTCATTGCCGACTGTTGATGTAGGTTAAGTACTTGAAATTTTAGAAATTTTAAATAACTGTTTTTAATTAATACCTGACGCACTTGAGCTAAATCCAGCGCCACTAGTTTTTCTTGCTGATGGTTATTTTAGTCCCTGGTTAGAATCATACTATTCGTAAAAATTAAGGAGATACAACCCTGACAACAAAATTAATTTACAGTTTGTAATTAGAAATTACGGACTCAGCTACAGTTAATAGCTGAAGCTGATTTCACCGTTTTTAAGTCGCCAGCAAAGACAACTGTGTATTTAAAAGGTGATGATCCCGAACAGTTCATGTGATTCTTATCAGGACGGCGAGGAGACCACCAGGAATCTGCTTGCACAGTCAGATTTGTGCCATTCCATGACAAACCAGTAACAAGTAACGAGTTACTTTTACCATCACTAGGCTTTTTAGCAGATAAATAACTTGCCGAGGTAACATTACCATTGCTGGGATTAATTCTAGCGATAACGGCTACTTTTGCACCGCCACCACTACCGTAGCTACTTAGCCAACGTCCACTAGCAAAGCGACGAAAATCATTACCAGTCTGAGTACCAGTGGAAGTAAACACACCATACAGGTTGCTTCCCCCATCCCAGTACAGTCCGTACCCTGTACCATCGTCCCCTGTCGTTTCATAGTCACTACGACACCATGTTTTGACTCCATTATCAAAACGAACGATGCGTGGGTCTTTGTTCTTAGATGATACCTGCTGATAACCGATGTAGATGGTGGTGAGTCCAATCACCACTTTAGGGCCATTTTTAGCCTTGATAGTTGCTTCACTATCATTGCAAGTGAATGTTACAGCATTACGAACAGATGATTTAATTGTAGTTTGGGCGATCGCTGAAGGAGTAACTAAATCAGCTGAGAAGACTGCTGCTAAAGACAAAAAAGCCAGATACTTTGGCAATTGGCGATATTTAATCATTTAACCTGTCCTAATTATTTTCAAAAAAGAATCATAAGAGTCAGGAGCCATAAGTGAACAGATAGTCTATCGCCGCAGGCTATCCTGAATCTTATGGTTTTACAGTGTAAAACAACACCTTAACACGATTTTCATAAAAGGCAACCTTTTTTATAAATTGTTTTACTTGTATTGCTATACAAGCTTTTTAAAAGGCTTATATATAATCTTACATAGTATTTACACTTAAAAAGTTCACAGATTATATTTAAGTGTTGTTAGGGTTGTCTCCGTAATTTATTCCCAAGAAACCCTACTTTGTCATAGTTTTTTACCATTGACACAATCAAATCAAATACGGTAGTATTGTATGCTGTTCAAAGATTTATGCAAGCTAAACTAGGCTAGAGTTTTATCAATAACTTTCGTGGCTGATATTCTCTAAAAAGCCTAGCAGCCATTTTTTGTTGTTTATTAACGAGGTGAATATGGCAAAGCGCCGTAACCCGAAAAAAGAAAAGGCGCTACGGAACCAGGCATACGCCAGAAAGTTTCGTAAACGGACTACAACAGGAAGAATGCAAAGAAGGTTCCAACAAAGAACACCTAAGAGTGAGGAAGAAGAAGGCGCAGCAGCAGTTGACGCTGAATAATTTGCCTATTCAGAATGTGATTCTTTAAGTGTTTTATTTTTTAGGGTGTACATCTGTACACCCTTGTTTTTTGTCAATAGTCAACAGTCCATAGTCAAAAGTTCTTCTCCCCTACTGCTTCCCAGTCTCTATTCCTTACTCTCCAATTTGCTCACGCGCAGTAGCGAGGGCTTTACTGATTTGAGCAAAACCAGTGCCACCATAACTATTACGGGCAGATACAACTTGATGAGGGGCGATCGCTTCATAAATATCGGCTGCAAATGCTGGATGTATTTGTTGCCATTCTTCTAAGGTTAAATCTTTTAAAAGTTTGCCAGCAGCAATACTGGTTTTGACTACTTTACCCACGAGATTATATGCTTCCCGGAAGGGAATACCCCTAGCTGCTAGATAATCTGCCACATCGGTGGCGTTAGAGAAGTCTTGTGTAACAGCTTCCGCTAGGCGCTGAGTCCGAAATTCTAGACCTTCCCGCAGCAAAATAGTCATAGCTTCTAGACAAGCTTTAACAGTGTTAACGCTATCAAATAAGCCTTCTTTGTCTTCTTGCAGGTCTTTGTTATATGCCAAGGGTAATCCCTTCATAATTACCAACATGGCCTGGAGATGACCGAATACGCGCCCAGTTTTTCCCCTGACTAATTCCGGTACATCAGGGTTTTTCTTTTGAGGCATGATACTGGAACCTGTGGCACAGCTATCTTTGAGAGTAATAAAGCGAAATTCCTCTGAAGCCCACAGAATAATTTCCTCAGAAAGACGGCTGAGGTGAACCATAATCAAACTAGCCGCACACAAAAATTCAATAGCAAAGTCGCGATCGCTCACTCCATCCAAGCTATTCTCGTAAATACGCTCAAAATTTAACAATTCGGCTGTGTAGTGGCGGTCAATGGGAAAAGTAGTACCAGCCAAAGCACCACAGCCTAAGGGCGAAATATTCACCCGGCGATAAACATCACCCAATCGTTCCCAGTCTCGTTGTGTCATTTGCAAGTAAGCCAACAGATGATGAGCTAAACTTACAGGTTGGGCGCGTTGCAGGTGAGTATAACCGGGAATTAAAGTTTCTACATTTTGTTCTGCTATATCTAATAAGACTCGTTGAAATTCCCGCAGGTGGTTTTTGATTTGCAAGATTTGGTCACGTAGGTAAAGCCTAGTATCTGTACCAACTTGGTCATTACGCGATCGCGCTGTGTGGAGTTTTTTGCCTACATCCCCGACAATCTCTGTTAACCGCCGTTCTACTGCAAAATGTACATCTTCCGCATCAATTCCTGGCTGAAATTGACCTTGGCGGTATTCTTGGCGAATTTGTTCTAAACCTGTAACTAGTTGTTCTCCTTCTTCAGGTGAAATAATCCCCGTATGCGCCAACATTTTGGCATGAGCTTGAGAACCTGTGAGGTCGTATTCTATTAATTCTATGTCAAAACCTATACTGGCATTAAAACGAGCGATCGCTGGATGTAGCGCAGATTCAAATCGCTGACTCCAAGTTTGTTTTTCGGTCATAAATACAAGGTTACTGGGGAGTGAAGAATTTTAGATTTTGGATTTTGGATTGAACAATCTAAAATTTAAAATCGCAAATCCAAAATTCAAGGGGGGCGGGGACTGGGTAATTTTCCTTAGGCTCTAGCCCCTAATCCCTACTCCTTACTTCCTACACCCCATACTTGTCAACCGTACTTAGTCAGGTTACGGAACATATAACCAATAACTACACCAATCAACAGCGCCCAGATTTGTCCTGTCTGGACAAAATTATGCCAAACTTTCTGCATCTGACCAACAACGTTAGGATCGGTAATATTTACTGCCACTACAGTTAAATTTATAGGTAGATCCCCAATAGTCTGAGAGATTAAATCACTAAAGTAGTTCATCTTAGGTAATTGATTAAGTTAGAAGCTAGAGGTATTGAATTCTTTATGAATTCCTCTACATCCCTAGTTTCTGTATTTACCTTGATGTGATAACTCAAGATCCCAGTTATGCCAACCGCAATTTCTCTGCTGTTCGCAAAATTTGCCCAGCCAACACAGCCGCACCAAAACCATTATCTATATTGACTACTCCTACTCCCGCAGCACATGAATTAAGCATTGTCAATAGAGGTGCTAAACCGCCAAAACTAGCGCCATAACCCACACTAGTAGGTACAGCAATTACAGGACAATTAGCCAAGCCAGCCACGACGCTGGGTAAAGCGCCTTCCATCCCAGCTACAACAATCAACACTGATGCTGATTCAATTAAATGACGATTACTCAGCAAACGGTGAATCCCCGCAACACCCACATCCCAGAGACGCTGTACACGAAAACCAGACAGTTCAGCTGTTACGGCTGCTTCTTCAGCTACAGGTAAATCAGCAGTCCCAGCAGAAAGAATACTAATGACGCCCTCAAACTTTGCTTCGATAGTAGGGGGAGTAATAGCACAAATTCGCGCCAATTCGTAGTATCGTAAATCTCTAATTTTTGGTTGCAATAGGCTATAAACACTTGGTTCAATGCGAGTAGCCATAACTACCGGATTGCGCTGACGCATCACCTCCATGATTTGAGCAATTTGTTCTGGTGTTTTACCAGGCCCCCAAATCACTTCTGGGAAACCAGTTCTGAGATGACGGTGATGATCAATTTTGGCAAATTCACCCACAGGTTCATAGGCTAAATCTTTGAGGGAGTCTAATGCCACATCTGGGGTAACTTTACCATTAGCGACAGCCTCTAAGAGCGATCGCAAAGCTTCGGGTTGAGTCACAGCAATTTTGGGGAGTAGGGACAAATGAATTCAAAATTCAAAACTAAGGAATTTCTAGGGACTAATGACCAATAACTATTCAACCATTTTGATTTCATACAAATTCCAGAATGCGCCGCCTAGTGCAGAAAATCTGATACCTTCAAAGCGATCGCGTACTGCTGATAATGAATAGGGATTTACCAAATAAATAAATGGTAAATTTTCCTGAGTTATTTTTTGAGTTTCAGCATAAATTGCTTTGCGTTTAGTTTCGTCCAACTCTCTAGCAGCTTGAATGTATAATTGACCAATTTTCGCTTCCCAAGGTGCTACTTCCCAACCTTCAATTGGCTTTTGCCCTGCTTGGGGCTTCTGATTAAACATATGTAACCCGCCTTCAGGATTCCATACATTAGCACCATCATTGGGTTCTAAACCTCCAGTTAAACCAAGCATCGAAACGTCCCAATCCAAGGTGTTAGCCAGCTTATCTGTGTAAGTATTCCATGCCAAGGGTGTAAAATCGACTTGAATACCGATTCTGCTTAAGTCTTGGGTGATTTGCGAACCGATAGCCTCACGAATCTTGTTTCCAGCATTCGTCAGCAGCGTAAACCGGACTCGATTTCCTTCAGAGTCTAATAACTGATTTTGAGTATTGTACTTAAAGCCAGCTTTTAACAGTAATTGCTTGGCTTTTTCTGAATTATAATCGTAAACCTTTAATCCTTCTTCCGGCGAAAGATAATAAGGACTTTGGACAGAAATGGGTGAATTTTGCGTTTGACCCAAACCACGATAAGTATTATTAATCATAGTCTGTCTGTCAATCGCATAAGCTACTGCTTGGCGAAATTCTAAAGTATTAAACCAACGAGATTTTATCGGATCAACTAGTGGTTTACCATTTCTTCTACCCTTGTTTAAATTAAATACTATAAAAGTCGTACCAGCAGCCGGCCCACCATTATATATCTTGAAATTACCTTGTTTTTCTTGTACTTTCAGCAGAGAAAAGTAGTCTGGGGTGACACCAATACTATCCAACCCACCGGAACGAAATTGTAGTAACGCAGTATCTGTGGATTCGACAATTTGCCATACTAATCGTTCAATATAAGGTTGGGCTTCTCCTTTGGGACTTTTACGCCAATAATAAGGGTTGCGTCGGAAAACTACACGCTCACTGGTGTCATAACGCTCTAATTTGTACAATCCATTAACGACGATTTGATCTGGCGGTGTATCTACTCCCCATTTTTGGAGAAACGTCGGCTTACCCTCAGCATCTTTGGTTTGTATTGATTCTCTCAGTGCATGAGCTGGTAAAATCGCAGCCCCTGTAGAACTCCGCAAAAAAGGAGCAAATGGTTCTGGAACAGCAAACTCAACCCGACGGTTATCAACTTTTCTAACAGTTGGCAGTTTTCGACTTTCACCAACCCTCATAATATCTCTGATATCTGTAGGAATGGCTTCGTTGAAGTAAATGTCATTATAAGTAAAGACAACATCATCTACAGTTAACGGTTGTCCATCAGACCACTTTAAACCGTCGCGGAGAGTAAAAACAATTTTTAATTTGTCATCAGAAATTTCCCAAGACTCCGCTAAGGCTGGCTCAACTTCACCAGTATCATAATTTTCGGTAATTAGCCCTTCATAAATCAAACCAAAAACATTAGGTGATTCTGAACTTAGAGGGTAGTTAAACGTTTTAGGATCACTAAGAATACTAGTTACTAATTGAGGTACTTGAGTAGCCGAACTTCTAAAGTTAGCTGGATTACAAGCTGCAACTGTAACTGCTGTGAAGGCAGATAGAATTATGAGTATCCAAAAACGTTTAATTAAGGAAATGAGATTATTTGTATATTGCATAAATTTAGATGCACTAATTGTTGAATTAATGTTTCATTGATTTTGTAATTATTTCTTCGTTTACTATCCTCAAATTGTTAGTTAATTAACTAACTTAATCAGCAGCTACCAACAAGACAACAGAGTAAGCACAAATACCTTCTTCTCGTCCCACTGGGCCTAGTTGTTCGTTGGTAGTGGCTTTAATACCAACTTGATTTGGTTGTAATTGCAAAATATCTGCTAGTTTGTCACGCATTGTTTTAATATGTGGTTTCAATTTTGGACGTTCTGCGACTACCACCGAGTCAATGTTACCTATGTGCCAACCTTGAGCGCGAATTAACTCATTTACTTGACTTAACAAAACTAAACTATCTGCCCCAGCCCATTGGGGATCAGTGGGGGGAAAATAATGACCGATATCCCCCAAAGATAATGCTCCTAACATGGCATCCATAATGGCGTGTGTGAGTACATCTGCATCACTATGCCCCAATAAACCGAGTTCATGGGGAATGTGAACACCGCCTAAAATCAAAGCGCGATCGCTTACTAATCTGTGGATATCGTAGCCGTTACCAATTCTGATATTCATTAGTTACTTGTCAGTTATCGGTTTTCATTTGCTATTTCTCCCCCTGCTTCCCCTGCTTCCCCTGCCCCTCTGCTCCCCTGCTCCCCTGCTTCTTCTCCTGTTGCCATTTTTCTAGCAAATCCGGGCGGCGATCGCTTGTTCTTTGAATTTGCTGTTCATAACGCCATTGAGCGATCGCTGAATGGTTTCCAGATAGCAAAACATCAGGAACTTTCCAACCACGAAAGTTTGCGGGGCGGGTGTATTGAGGATAATCTAATAAACCCTCCTCAAAACTTTCGGCGGTGAGAGATTCTGTTTTGGCAACAGTTCCAGGGAGAAGCCGCACCACGCCATTAATTAGTGCCATTGCGGGAATTTCTCCCCCTGTGAGAATGAAATCTCCCAAAGATACTTCACGGGTGACTAGATGCAATACTCTATCATCTACTCCTTCGTAATGCCCGCAAATTACGACCAATTGATCATAATTACTAGTCAATTCTCGCAGTAGAGGTTGATTAATAGTTTGACCTTGGGGACTCATCAAAATAATTTCTCGGCGCTCTAGAATCGGTAGCGACTCTATTGCACTAAAAATTGGTTCTGGCTTCATCAGCATCCCTACACCACCGCCATAGGGTTCGTCATCTACCTTGCGGTGTTTATCTGTGGTGAAATCCCTGGGATTCACCAAATTCACTTGAGCAATTTGTTTGGCAAGGGCTTTACCCAGTAGGCCGGAACTCAGAACTGAGGTAAAACAGTCAGGAAAAAGTGTAACTATATCAAAACGCACAGTAATTCGTATTCGAGAACACTAATCTTAAATTTGAATGACTATCAAACACAAGATGCTTATACAGGGTAAAAGTAGAGATAGACTTTAACAATAGTATCTAAAAGTACTAGAACTATTGTTTTTTATTGGGATCAAAAGTTTTTCTAATTACTTAATTTATGTTTAAATATTGTCACAACTACCATTTAAATAAATAATCTAACCAGGTTAACAACTTACAGGATGCGTCGAGCCAGCCTCAGAAAATGTGTGTAATGACCTGCTCATTCCTAGCCCAGATGGGAAAACTAATTCCTAGCGCCAGAGGGGAACCTGAACCCCAAGCACTATTGAGCCAGTCTGGAAAAAGTGGACAGGTGAAAAACAAGGCGCTGGCTTTGAGGACACAGGACATACAAATCATGAGGCTTTGTGTGCATATTTTGCAGTGTCCTCAAGAAAAAAACAAAGTGCGAATATCATCAGGCTGCTAAACCTTGTTAAATTCACACGCCATTCGCCACAAGTCGGGGAATCCCTCCGGGGAACGGCAGTCCACTCGGCGCTTCATACCGCACGTTTGGCTGCACTCACCGTCCAAGGCGATGGCTCCTGAAGTTGTTGACAGGAGAAACACAATGCCGCAACTACAAGCTAAATCGCTGGAAATGAGGACACCTCAAGCAACTAAGACCGCCGTTCTCGTAATCGGAGGCGCAGAAGATAAAGTTCATGGACGCGAAATCCTCAGAACTTTTTTTGGACGATCTGGTGCAAGTAAAGCCTATATTACAATTATTCCATCTGCCTCCCGCGAACCTGCGATCATCGGTGGTCGCTACATTCGCATTTTTGAAGAAATGGGTGCTGAAAAGGTCGAGATTTTAGACATCCGTGAACGGGAACAGTGCGAATCCCCCCAAGTAAAAGCATCCCTCGAAGCCTGTAGTGGTGTGTTTTTAACAGGAGGAGACCAACTGCGTCTGTGTGGTGTATTGTCTGATACACCAGTGATGGAAATTATCCGGCAGCGAGTCAGAGGTGGGCAACTTACCCTGGCAGGCACAAGTGCTGGGGCGGCAGTGATGGGGCATCATATGATTGCTGGCGGCGGTAGTGGCGAAACACCCAATCGTTCCCTAGTGGATATGGCAACAGGTTTAGGGTTAATCCCTGAAGTAATTGTTGACCAACACTTCCACAACCGCAATCGGATGGGTCGTCTCATTAGTGCGATCTCAGCTCACCCCGATCGCTTAGGCATTGGCATTGATGAAGATACTTGTGCTGTATTTGAACGTGATGGTTGGCTACAGGTAATGGGTAAAGGCAGTGTCACTATTGTCGATCCCACCGAACTCACCCATACCAACGAACCCCACGTTGGTGCTAACGAACCCTTAACCGTGCATAACTTACGTCTGCATATCCTCAGCTACGGCGATCGCTTCCACCTGTACCAAAGGACTGTATTGCCTGCGGTACACCGCATCTCCAGCTGACGGAATAGAGTACCTGAGGTTAGACTGAATTGATCGACGATTTATTTCCTGATGTAAAAAAATCAGAGGAATACCATGTAAAAAGAAAAAACTGTTTACGATGAACAGTTTAGCGATCAATTCCAGTAAGAAACTAGAATTTTGGTTCCGAATCTCCATCTACCTATTCCCATGAGAATCCTCAAGATCCAGACCTTACGCGGCCCAAACTACTGGAGCATTCGACGCCACAAACTGATCGTCATGCGCCTCGATTTAGAAACCCTTGCCGAGACGCCATCAAATGAAATCCCCGGATTTTATGAAGGATTAGTAGAGGCGCTGCCAAGTCTGGAGGGTCATTATTGCTCGCCTGGCTGTCATGGTGGTTTTTTGATGAGAGTGCGAGAAGGCACCATGATGGGTCATATCGTGGAACACGTAGCCCTAGAACTCCAAGAGTTAGCGGGAATGCACGTGGGCTTTGGTCGTACCCGTGAAACTTCCACACCCGGAATTTATCAGGTAGTAATCGAGTATTTAAACGAGGAAGCGGGACGCTATGCTGGACGAGCAGCTGTCAGGTTGTGCCAAAGCATTGTAGATCGCGGTCGATACCCCAAGGCAGAACTAGAGCAAGATATACAAGACCTGAAAGATTTATGGCGTGATGCTTCCCTGGGCCCCTCCACCGAAGCAATTGTCAAAGAAGCAGAGAAACGCGGTATCCCTTGGATGCAACTAGGCGCACGCTTTTTGATTCAGCTAGGCTATGGCGTGAATCACAAGCGGATGCAAGCCACCATGACCGATAAAACCGGCATTTTAGGCGTAGAACTAGCTTGCGATAAAGAAGCAACCAAACGCATCCTAGCCGCATCTGGTGTACCAGTACCCAGGGGTACAGTCATTAATTTCTTGGATGATTTGGAAGAAGCCATCGAATATGTTGGTGGTTATCCAATTGTGATTAAGCCGCTAGATGGCAATCATGGACGCGGTATCACTATTGATATTAGAAGTTGGGAAGAGTCTGAAGCCGCTTACGAAGCAGCCAGACAGGTTTCCCGGTCAATCATTGTTGAAAGGTATTACGTTGGGCGCGACCACAGGGTACTAGTGGTAGATGGTAAAGTCGTGGCCGTTGCCGAACGTGTACCCGCTCATGTGATTGGGAATGGCCGATCTACCATTGCCGAACTAATCGAAGAAACAAACCTTGACCCCAACCGTGGCGACGGACATGATAAAGTCCTCACCAAAATAGAACTAGACCGCACCAGCTACCAGCTACTGGAAAGGGCCGGTTATACACTCAACAGCGTGCCGCCAAAAGGCACGATTTGTTATTTAAGGGCAACTGCTAACTTAAGTACAGGTGGTACTGCTGTAGATAGAACAGACGAAATTCACCCGGAAAACGTCTGGTTAGCCCAAAGGGTAGTCAAAATTATTGGCTTAGATATCGCCGGACTAGATATAGTCACCACAGACATTAGCCGTCCCCTAAGGGAACTAGATGGTGTAATTGTCGAAGTGAATGCTGCTCCCGGCTTTAGAATGCACGTAGCCCCCAGCCAAGGCATTCCCCGCAACGTTGCCGGCGCAGTTATGGATATGCTATTCCCCAATGAACAATCCAGCCGCATCCCTATCCTCAGCGTCACCGGGACTAACGGTAAAACCACAACTACCCGCTTGTTGGCACATATTTATAAGCAAACAGGTAAAGTTGTTGGTTATACAACTACAGATGGCACATATATCGGTGATTACTTAGTAGAAACAGGTGATAATACCGGGCCTCAAAGCGCTCATTTGATTTTACAAGACCCAACGGTAGAGGTGGCAGTCTTAGAAACAGCCCGTGGGGGTATTTTACGCTCTGGCTTGGGCTTTGAAGCTGCAAATGTAGGTGTCGTGTTAAATGTTGCTGCCGACCACTTAGGGATCGGTGACATCGATACCATCGATCAGTTAGCTAACCTGAAGAGCGTGGTGGCAGAAGCAGTATATCCTGATGGCTATGCGGTTTTAAATGCCGACGATCGCCGAGTGGCAGCAATGGCAGAAAAAACCAAAGCCAATATTGCCTACTTCACCATGAACCCCGATTCGGAATTGGTGCGGAAGCACATCCAAAAGGGCGGAGTAGCAGCCGTCTATGAAAATGGCTATCTGTCAATCGTCAAAGGCGACTGGACACACCGCATCGAAAGGGCAGAACAAATCCCCTTGACAATGGGTGGACGCGCACCATTTATGATTGCTAACGCCTTAGCGGCTAGTTTGGCTGCTTTTGTGCAGAACGTCTCAATTGAGCAAATTCGCGCTGGCTTAAAGACCTTTCGGGCTTCCGTGAGTCAAACGCCAGGACGGATGAACTTATTTAATTTGGGGAATTATCATGCTTTAGTCGATTACGCACACAACCCAGCCAGTTACGAAGCTGTGGGTGCATTTGTGCGTAACTGGACGAATGGACAACGGATTGGCGTAATCGGTGGGCCAGGCGATCGCCGTGACGAAGATTTTGTCACCTTAGGCAAACTAGCAGCCGAAATATTTGATTATATCATCGTCAAAGAAGATGACGACACTAGAGGTAGAGCCAGGGGTTCAGCCTCCGAGTTGATCACCAAAGGCATCACCCAAGTTAAACCAGATGCTCGTTATGAGTCAATTCTGGACGAAACCCAAGCAATTAACAAAGGCTTGGATATGGCTCCCGCTAATGGTCTGGTTGTCATCTTACCAGAAAGCGTCAACCGCGCTATTAAGTTAATTAAACTGCGCGGTTTAGTCAAAGAGGAGATACAGCAACAAAATCCCTCAACAACCGTTATAGATAACCAAAATGGCGTAGCATCTTCTTCAGTAATTAATACTTTGCTGTAGTCGATAGTAGAGATGTGATGATCCGCATCTCCACTATTGACCGTTGCTGAATCTTCTAATGGGAAATTTTTATTTTTATTCTTCCGGGTTGGTATCCTCACTAGGAGTTTTCAACTCCTCCTTAAAACCCCTCAGGGTTTTACCTAGTGCGCTTCCCAGTTCGGGAATTTTTTTTGGGCCGAATATTACCACAGCTACGACGACGATTATCGCCACTTCTGGCCATCCTAGTCCGAACAACATATACAGTTCCTCTAAAGTATCTTAATTAACTTTGACAACTCCCCAGCCTAAAGGCGTGGGGATTCTTCCTTCACAGAAAAACGCCTTGTAAAAGCAGTGCCTTTACTTGGTCTTACTCTTTCTCCAGAAGCGGTAGCGAGATGCCCTCCCGCCAAAAGTCGTAAACCTTCATCTCTGATATTCACCGCAGCGTTAATATCTCTATCATGTATCGTTTGACATTTGGAACACTGCCAAATACGAATATCTAAATTGAGGCTATCTACTTGGTGCAAACAGTTACTACAAGTTTTGGAACTGGGGAAAAATCTATCTAATTCAATATATATTTTTCCTTCCCATTCTGCCTTGTATTTCAACATGGTACAAAATTGACCCCAAGCAGCATCACTGATTGATTTAGCTAGGTTGTGGTTTTTTACCATGTTTTACCGCCCTGCTTTTGTGGAAAGCTGAGTTTGATTTTTTAAACGCAGGGAGCGCAAAGGGACGCAGAGGTTTGAGGAAATTGTGGCATCTTTTATCATAAAATCAATGCTTCCAGACCCTTACGTCTATACATAGTATCAGTTGAGTCGGGGTTTAAATCCCCAACTCCAACTGTCTTTAATTTTGAATTTTGAATTTTGAATTGTTAATCTCGTTGGATTGGGAGGTTGAGCCAATCGCTTAATTCATGGGCTAACCATTCTAGTTCTGCTTCTGATTGAATTACGGTGGTATCACCAAGCTGATATTTTCGGACTCCAGCCCAAATCTCTAATTGTGCTGATACTTGAGTTTTATCGCCACTAGAATCTTTGGTTAAATGTTTTGGCGTATAAACTAGCTTGGTAATATTTTTCCTGGCTGAAGGTTTAGGGCGATTGTATTTAAAGCCAAATAATTCATAAGTCAATTTAATTTGTTTGTTATTCAAAATTAGTCGAATATTGCCAAATAAACTGAGGAGAAAAGTATAAGCCATAAAATAGCCAGCACCCCAAAAAGGCAGGGAGAATAAAGCAAAGGGGATGTTGATAGGAAATGGTGCCGAGAGTGCGCCTATTGTCCAAAATAGAATAAAGGAATTCCAGGCGATCGCAAATAATCCCATAAATACCATTGATGGCTGAAAACCAAGGGGGGGGATCAGTATCTCTAGAGAATCCCCATCTTTTGTGAGTTGAATTTTGCTCTCGGCTGGTTGACTGACAACTAATTTACTAGCATTGGCTAACTGTGGCTGTACCAAAGTCTTGAGTGCTTCCTGTGCTGAACTAAAGCGTTTTTCTAAACTGGGTTCAATCATCGATTTTAACCAGTTTGTCAACCCAGGACTGAGATGAGTGATTGATTCAAATTGAATACGAAAATCTTTTTGGGGTAAATCTGCTGGGTGAGTACCTGTAACTAAATAAATTAACGTCGCTCCTAAACTATAAAGATCAGATGCTGTCACGGTACGTCCACCAAACTGTTCTGGTGGCATATAACCGTAGGTTCCCACAACAGTCCTTGTCCCGCCTTCTGTACCCAAGGCTGTCTGTACTGAACCAAAATCTACCAAGTAAACTTGACCGACATTATTGCCAGAGCGCTCTCCCAACAAAATATTGCTAGGCTTAATATCACGGTGAATTACAGGCGGATACAACCCGTGTAGATAGATGAGAATCTCTAAAAGTGCTGTAGCTATTTGCTTAATGTCAGATTCGCTAAAGCTACGCCCAGATTGTAAGTATTGCTCTAAAGTTTGGGACGGGATATAACTCTGTACAAGGGCAAACCCTTTGATAGTAGGTGAATTTACCTCAAAATAGTCCAAATAGCAGGGAATCATGGGATTAGACAAAGACTTGAGGGTTTCAGCTTCACGCTCAAACAGCTTGAGATCGTCCCATTCAAAGTCACTACTAAAAGCCAGCAACTTGACAATTACTAACTCACCAGTGACAACATCTTTAGCGAGTAGTGTTCGCCGCCCTGCTTTTTTTCCTAATACCTGTCGAATCTCGTAGCGAGTGTTAAAAATTTCTCCAAGCATAATAATTGCTTATAACGCTACGTTGTCAAAAGTCCCATAGATTATAGCTTGCCTAATTAAACAAACTAATACACCTAATATATTGTATATTTCTATGCCTTCCCAACTTTGGCCTTACGTTACCCCTGGTATTCCCGATGAATTCTTTGAGCATTTACCGGGTATCCCCCTCACCCAGCGAGAAATTAGGCTGTTGTTGATTTCTCAGCTACGTTTAGAACCTGATTCAGTTTTATGGGACATTGGCGCAGGAACAGGTACAATTCCTGTGGAAGTGGGGCTACTATGTCCAAAAGGGCAAATTATTGCTGTGGAACGAGATGAAGAAGTAGCTAATTTAATTAAGCGCAATTGCGATCGCTTTAGTGTCAAAAATGTGGAAATTGTCGAGGGTAGCGCCCCAGAATGTTTACATAATATTAAGGTTGCCCCTCATCGGGTTTGTATTGAGGGAGGACGACCCATCCAAGATATTTTGCAAGCAGTGTGGC
Source organism: Anabaena subtropica FACHB-260 (assembly GCF_014697105.1). Classification (GTDB taxonomy): domain Bacteria; phylum Cyanobacteriota; class Cyanobacteriia; order Cyanobacteriales; family Nostocaceae; genus Trichormus; species Trichormus subtropicus. The sequence goes on from NZ_JACJRF010000037.1 coordinate 41,432, forward strand.
AGTATTTACCATCATCAGGCAGAATCATTGCTACAGCACCTAATCTCGAAAGCCTGTATGCTATTTCCCAGAGCTTTTCTCAGTTACAGGCGAGAAATATTGAAGTCGTTCAATCTGCGGTCAATCGCCTAGAAACGCGGGGATTTTCCCAAACCTTTGCCGCAGTTGATCCCATTTTTATCCTCAGTGGTGAGAAACTAGACTAGGAACAAAGCAATTCAAAATGAAAAAACCTGGTCATGGTAATCATTCTAGCTTTAGGGATAACGCAAATTAAAAGTCATTTAGCTGAGGAAAAAGCGGAATAAAAACTCGCTCATTCCTTATACTCAGTCAGAAATACCCAATTTTAATTACAAATTACGAATTAGTAATTACCCAATCCCCAACCCCAAATACTTCTATGCCTTGGTCTCGGATTATAAGTGGAATTGTTGCGATCGCGCTTGCTTTAGTTGCTGTCCTGTTGGGGGGTTGGTATTTTACCATCATGTTGGCAGTTGTCGTTTTTTTGGGACAACAGGAATATTTTGATTTAGTACGCACTAGAGGCATTTTGCCAGCCGCAAAAACTACCATATTCCTCAGTCAAGTTTTACTGGTTACTTGCACTTTGGATAGCAATTTAGTCGATGCTGTCATGCCCATTGCTGGTACGTTTATTTGTTTTTACTTGCTATTTCAACCAAAAATGGCCACAATCGCCGATGTTTCCGCATCGATTATGGGGCTGTTTTATGTAGGTTATTTGCCGAGTTATTGGGTGCGATTACGAGCTATTGGCAGCACCACCGTCAGTAATTTACCTTTGGGTGGCTACTGGCCAGCAAGTTGGACTGATATTCTCGAAGAAAGAAATTTTGCCTCTATACCACAGGGATTCAAGATCACTGTACTAACTTTCTTGTGCATCTGGGCAGCAGACATTGGTGCATACACTATCGGTAAATTCTTCGGTAAAACTAGACTATCTGATATTAGTCCTAAGAAAACTGTTGAAGGTGCAGTCTTTGGGATCAGTGCGAGTCTAGCCGTAGCCCTGGCTGGCGCTTATTACCTTCACTTACCCAAATTTCTTTTGACTGGTATAATTTTAGGCTTACTCATTGGCTTGGCTAGTCTTTTAGGTGATCTCACTGAGTCAATGCTAAAGCGTGATGCTGGAGTTAAGGACTCTGGGCAGTTGATCCCCGGTCATGGTGGCATCTTAGACCGCACCGATAGCTATATCTTTACTGCTCCTTTGGTTTACTATTTTGTCACCCTGATTTTGCCATTACTTGGTCAATAGTCAGTTGTCAGTTGTCAGTTGTCAGTTGTCAGTTGTCGATTTTCTTTCCCCTGTTCCCCTGCTTCCCCTGTTCCCCTGCTTCCCGATCACGGATTGACATTGACTTGTCCACGACAAACTAACTGTCCGGGGATCAGCTTCAGTTCTTGAATATCGACATCTGAGCCAAGATCCACATTGTGGGAATCGCTACCTTCTAATAGTGTGATTTGGTTTTGTTTGACTTGGATTTGAGATAATTGCAATTCATGCCCACTGAGCAATTCTAAGTGTAAGCAAATTTCCAGGGGTATAGGTTCACTTGTAGATGTTAGGATAGCGTTCAGTTTTATTTGCTGATGGTCTAGAATAATTTTTTGCCAAAGAATAGGCTTGGATTTTGACCAGTATTCTGGTAAAAGTTTATCCAGTACATCATTTAAAGCAGTCGATAATAACTCAGAGGAGAGGGAACTATTCAAATCCGTCTCGTCTACTGTTAACTCACCACTTACCGATACCACTTGTAATAATTGCAGTGGTTGACCCTTAAGTACTTGACCTATGTTGACTTTAATATTCTCTGCTGCGAGTTTAATTTGTGTAATATGGAGGTCTTGGTAGATGGCATGACTAGCAAATATGGAAACCCAGGGAATGCAACCGGAGAGAAGTTGGCGATCGCTAGCTTTAATTTCTACTTCCAGATCAGATACTTGGCTGACTTGCGATCGCAACCACAGTTTTAAAGCTGTGGTCAGCACATTTGTAATGATGCGGATTTTGTTTAAACCTCTTTTCTGGGTGTTATTCTCTGGCATTTAACCACTCTACTGATGGGTATTTGCGGGGTAATCAACCGAAATTTAAATAAGTCTTAACTGTAACATTTATGGCTAATATCTACAAAATGCCAATATTATGATTATTGTTTAAACCCTTAAAGTATTATCCGTAATTTTTACATGGAGGATAGGTTACAAAAAGTTCTTTCTCAATGGGGTATTGCCTCTCGTCGGGAGGCAGAAGAAATGATTCGGCGATCGCGGGTGCGAATCAATGGTACATTGGCTCAATTAGGTCAAAAAGTTGACCCTCAAAGAGATATAATTACAGTAGATGGTAAGTCAGTATCTGCTCAAGAACATCCTCATCTAACATACTTATTATTAAACAAACCCACCGGAGTAGTTTCTACTTGCTACGATCCCCAGGGTAGAAAGACTGTGTTAGATTTATTGTCAGAAGAATTACGCAAGGGTTTGGGTCTTCATCCAGTTGGTCGCCTAGACGCAGATTCTACAGGAGCATTAATACTGACAAATGATGGAGATTTGACGTTCAGGTTGACTCATCCAAGTCACAGTATTCCCAAGACTTATCAAGTTTTAGTTAAAGGTCATCCCCCTGAAGCAGTGCTACAAATGTGGCGGTGGGGTGTGCTGTTAGATGGGAGAAAAACCCGTCCAGCCAAGGTAAGCTTGCTAGAAAGTCTTGGTAATAAAACTCGTTTAGAAATCGTTTTGCAGGAGGGACGCAATCGCCAAATTCGCCGTGTAGCAGAACAATTGGGATATCCGGTAATTAAATTACACCGCACTGCGATTGGTTCAATTCAATTACAAACACCAAAAAAACCCTTATTACGTGAAGGAAATTATCGGTTTCTTCAGGATGACGAAATTTGCGGTTTGCAAGAGCAGGTAAAGCATATCCCTATCAAATCAGTCAACATTAAAAATCTCCAGCCATAAAGACGGTTAGTTGATAAATTTTGACTGAAAATTAAGACTTAATTCTATTAAAAGATTCAGCTGAGGTAAGGAGTTTAGACAAGTCATGAAATGGCTAAAAAGAAAGCAGGATGCGCAACCACAACTTTCCGTAGAGCAACAAAGAGCCGAAAAAATAGCAGAGTTAGGCGCTCAATTATGGGCTTCCCGACAAGAACGGGGTTTATCTTTAGAAGAAATGGTCGCCATGACCAAAATTCCCCGACGATTGTTGCAAGCAATTGAAGAAGGTAATCTCAATGATTTGCCAGAACCAATCTATATTCAAGGTTTAATTAGACAATTTGCGGATGCAGTCGGCTTTAATGGTGCAGAATTTGCAAGCAATTTCCCTGTTGCTTCCGAGCAAATGAAACTTCAGCCTGTAGGCGAACCTAAATCAATTGGTCTATTACGTCCTATACATCTTTATTTACTTTACATATTTGTCATTATCTGCTCTGTTAGTGGGTTGTCTCAATTATTGAATAATGCCGAGTTGAGGGCAAATAATAACGAGAGTACACCAGTAATAGGTCAAGGAACTGTAGTCAACTCTCAAGAGAAGTTAATCAAAACTGAACCTGTAAGCGATGACCGAGCGTCGATAGGAGACCATCATAGTAGAGACAAAAGTAATCAATCAGTACAGATTGGTGTCACCCTCAAAGCATCATCGTGGATTCGTGTAGTAGCTGACGGTAAAACAGAATTTGAGGGGACTTTACCAGAAGGTACTCATCGAGTTTGGAAAGCCGAAGAACAACTAACAGTAAAAACCAACAATGCAGGTGGTGTGCTGATGAGTGTCAATCAGCAAGCAGCCAAAGAAATGGGACAACTAGGTGAAGAGGAAGAAATTAAGATTGCTGCTGCTAAACCTGGATTGTAGAAGAGGTATAAGGGTATGGGGGTATAGGGGTATAGCTATTAAATCTACACCCCTACACCCTTAAACCCCCACACTCTAAATTACGAATTACAAATTAATTCCTCTATCTTCCATGAGGGGCGCGACCGTAGAGTTTGGTTAGAGTCTTAAGGCGATCGCTTAATTCATCTGTTAAAGCTGAGGAATCATAGCGCCACGCCCAATTTCCTGTAGCAATGCTAGGGAAATTCATTCGCGCCTCATTACCCAAACCCAAAATATCCTGCAAGGGAAGAATCGCTTGATTAGCTATGGAACCCAACGCCAAGCGAATTAAATCCCAGTGGATACCTTCAGGACTAACACAACCCAAATAAAGTAATAGATTTTGTTTCTCGTAGTCATTGGCTTGGTTGAACCAACCTACTGTTGTGTCATTATCGTGAGTCCCCGTGTAAACCACAAAATTACGGGTGTAATTGAAAGGTAAAAATGGATTACCAGGGTCAGAACCAAAAGCAAACTGCAAAACCTTCATCCCTGGAAATTCGTACTTGTCTCGTAGTGCTTCTACTTCTGGTGTGATCACTCCTAAATCTTCTGCTAAGACAGGTAATTTACCCAGTTTTTGCTTAATTGCATCGAATAGTTCCTCTCCTGGTGCTGTCACCCACTCACCATTCATAGCTGTTTCCTCTCCTTGGGGTACAGTCCAGAAAGCTTCAAACCCCCGGAAGTGGTCGATGCGAATCACATCAACGTAATCCAGCATCGCTTCAAAACGCTGCACCCACCACTCAAAGTCTTGTTTTTGCAATTCCTCCCAGTTGTAAACCGGGTTGCCCCACAACTGACCAGTAGCACTAAAATAATCTGGTGGAACACCCGCCATGAGTGCAACTTCTCCCGTTTCTTCATCTAGGCAAAATATTTCAGGATTCGCCCAAACATCAGCACTATCATGGGCTACGTAAATTGGAATATCACCGATAATTTCTATCCCCCGCATATTGGCGTAAGTCTTCAACTCTGACCACTCGCGGAAAAATTCATACTGAATGAACTTATAATAGAAAATCTCATCGGTCATCTGACGCTGTACCTTCTCCAAGGCTTCTGGTTCACGCTGCGCCAGTGCTGGTTCCCAAGTGTGCCAACTAGCGCCATCTTGGGTATCTTTCAGCGCCATAAATAAGGCATAATCATCTAACCAATAGGCTTTAGTTTCACAAAACCCCGCAAATTCTTTCTGCTGTAAGGCTGATGCTTTAGTTTTAAAATTTTCACAAGCTTTCTTGAGGAGTTGAATCTTAATTGATGCAACCTGCTCATAATCAACTTTTTCGGTGGGAAGGTTTGGTAAATCAACTAAGTCAGCTTCAGTTAGTAAACCTTCGTTGAGTAATTGTTCTGGGCTAATTAGCAGATGATTTCCCGCTAATGCTGAGTAACACATATAAGGAGAATTACCGTAACCTGTCGGCCCCAAGGGTAATACTTGCCAAAATTGCTGATAGCTTTTTTCGAGGAAATCAATAAACTTGTAGGCTTCTAAGCCTAAATCCCCGATACCAAATTGACTAGGAAACGAGGTAGGATGCAGTAGAACACCGCTTGATCTAATAAAAGGCATATTTTACTTTCAATACAGCAAGAAGCGATGGTGCAAGCGCCCATCACAAGTGATCGCATCGAATCTATCACGCCAAGACCACCTTGGAAAGCTATCGGTAGATAGGGGAATGGGAAGAAGCAGGGGAGCAGGGAGCAGGGAGCAGGGGAGTAGGGAGAAGAGAACTGTTAACTAATGACTAATGACTATGAATTACAGAAATCCTGCACCTACGGTTGATATCATCATTGAGTTGATAGACAGACCACATAGACCGATAGTATTAATTGAGCGACATAATCAGCCTTTGGGTTGGGCGCTTCCTGGGGGTTTTGTGGATTATGGGGAAGCTGTGGAAGTAGCGGCGCAACGGGAAGCGGAAGAAGAAACGGGTTTGCAGGTGGAATTAGTTGAGCAGTTTTTGGTGTATTCTGACCCTAGTCGAGACCCTCGTCAGCATACCATTAGTGTTGTGTTTTTGGCGACAGCGACAGGAGAACCCAAAGCGGGAGATGATGCTAAAGGTGTAGGCATTTTTGAGCCTTGGCTTGTACCTAATAATTTATGTTTTGACCACGATCGCATTTTGCGGGATTATTGGCGTTATCGCCATTATGGGATTCGTCCCAGATTGGGTTTTGAGTAACGCACCGCAGAGGAAACCATGACACATCAAGTTATTCGTACTGATAAAGCACCTGCACCAGTGGGGCCTTATAATCAAGCGATCGCTGCTTCTGGTAAATTATTATTTGTAGCTGGACAAATTGCCATCGATCCCCGATTGGGTGATGTTGTCTATACTGATGATGTAAAAAAGCAAACTGAGCAAGTATTCGCTAATTTGGAAGCTATCTTGACAGCAGCAGGTGTGACTTTTAAAAACGTGGTCAAAACTAGCGTATTCTTGGCTGATATGAATGACTTTGCAGATGTAAATGCAGTTTACGCTAAGTATTTTGACGAAGCCACAGCGCCGGCTCGTGCTTGTGTAGAGGTGTCGCGGTTGCCAAAAGATGTATTAGTAGAAATTGAATGTATTGCTGTTATTCCTGAAAAATAGTGAAATTTCTAGATCCCCTGTAAAAAATAGGGGATCTTATCTTTCTATTAATTCTAATGATGCTCAATTTCTTTTAAAGCTTGCAGTAATTGCAAAATCTCTTCTACTGAATTGTAATGTACTAGCCCAAGGCGCAATAAGCCGCCACTGGCTTCTACACCTAGTTTCTCAGTGAGGCTCAAGGCATAAAAGTTACCATGCCAGGAGAAAATACCGCGATCGCCTAATTCTTTTGCAAGAGTTTCTGGACTTTTACCTTGGAGTCGAATTGCTACTGTTGGTGTTCGCCAAGCAAAACGATTGGGGTCTGTGATGCCATATATAGTTAATCCAGGAATTTCTTGCAAGCCGGAAATCAGCTTATGGCTCAATTCTCGTTCATATTGCTGAATGGCTGACATGGCTGCAACTAGAGCCGCCCGGCGACTGTGATAAGCTGATGCCAGAGTGGATGATGGTTGTTCTGGTGATGTTAAAAACCGGGGACAATGGAAGTGTTCTAAGCCTTCCTTATCAGCCTCGATCAACGTAGAAACCAACTCATCGTCTATTGTTGGCGAGACATGACAACCTAATTTTGCCAAATAGTTAATCGCCGCTACCACACCCGCCAGTCCTTCAAAGTTCAGGGTTCCGGTTTCCCAACGGGATGGAACTTCATCGGGGGCTGGTTTGACTTTATAAGGTTGCAGATTTGCAAGATATTCTCGCTTACCATACAAAATTCCTACGTGGGGGCCGAAGAATTTGTATGCAGAACAGGCGAGAAAGTCGCATCCCAAAGCATGAACATTAATCGGCCCATGAGGAGCATAATGAACTGCATCGACAAACACCAAAGCGCCTACAGCATGGGCTAGTTTGACGATGGTGGCGATATCGTTGATTGTCCCGACAGCGTTGGAAGCATAAGTGACTGCTACTAACTTGGTGCGGGGGTTAATCTGTTGTTCTAAATCGCTTATATCTAAGGTGCAATCATCAATTTTGACATCGACAACGCGAATAATTGCACCTTGTTCTGCCAAAGCATACCAGGAAGAAACATTAGCCGAGTGGTCTAGCCGTGTAACGATAATTTCATCACCAGGTTTGATTGTGCGTCCAATAGCGCGACTCAAGGTAAAGGTGAGGGTCGTCATGTTAGCGCCGAAAACCACCTCATCACTATGACAACCCAAAAAATCAGCGATCGCTGTTCTAGCTGCGATAATTAAAGCATCTGTCCGCGCACTGGTAGCAAAATACCCGTGAGCATTGGCATTTGACCTCACTAAATAGTCACTGATAGCATCGAGAACAGAACCCGGTACTTGTGTTCCACCGGGGCCATCAAAGAATATGGCTGGTTGTCCGTTAATTTTTTGTGTAAGTGCTGGAAACTGAGCGCGTATCCATTTTAGGTCTAAAGCTTCCATATAAAACTCCTGATATTCAAAATTATGAGTAATGAGTAATGAGTAATGAGTAATGAGTAATGAGTAAATACTCCTGCTCCCTTGCTCCCCTGCCTCCTCTGCTCCCCTGCTTTTTTCTACGTTGGTCATACTTGTAAAGAGAACAAAAGATGTAATATCTTGTGTGATAAGAAATATGGGGGTGTAAGAGAAATTAACTAATGACTAATGACTAATGACTAATGTAACAAATTCACTTTTATAGCCGAAAAGGATGCCTTAAACTATGTCCTCTCTGTCTCAAATTGTGCCTGTACGTGATGTTCGTCAGTTGGGTATTAATCTTAATCATTGGTATGTAATTGCACGTAGTGATGAAGTCACGAATAAGCCTTTGGGTGTGACACTTTGGCATCAGGCGATCGCACTGTATCGAGACAAAGAAGGACAAATTCACGCCCTAGAAGACCGTTGTCCCCACCGTCAAGTTAAACTTAGTCACGGTCAAGTCATCGGTAATGAATTAGAATGTGCTTATCATGGTTGGCGCTTCAATCATCATGGTGAATGTGCATCTGTTCCATACTTAGCAGAGAATCAAAAAATACCAAACTGCACAATTCGCCGTTACCCAGTCAAAGAACAAGACGGTTTTATTTGGTTATTTCCTGGTGATGGAGAACCATCTGTAGAGCCTCTGGGTTTACCAGAATGGGATCATTTGAATTACATTGCTTCAGTTGCCATTATTAACTGTCAGGCTCATTATTCTTATTTAATTGAAAACCTGATGGATATGTATCACGGACATTTACATGAAGATTTACAAGCTTGGGCAGAAGCAGAATTACAAGACATCAAAGAATCAAGCGATCGTGTAGACGCTCATTATCAAGCCCAAAGCTATTACAAAATAGATAAAATTTGGTCTATTTCGCAATTATTTTTCCCGGCTTTACGACGCTTACATCCTGAACCTTTAGATGTGAGTTACATCTATCCCCATTGGATGTCTACCTTGGGAAAAGATTTTAAAATTTATTGTTTATTGTGTCCGATAAATGAAACTCAAACAAAAGCTTATTTAATTCATTTCACATCTCTAAACGCTTTTTGGCGCTTGCATAAATTACCTATATGGTTTCGACGATTTATCAAAGATAGTTTGTTTGGTGCAGCCCAAAAATTTCTTGATGGTTTAGTTGTTAAAGATGTACAGATGATTGAAGAAGAACAGCAAGCTTATTTACAAAATCCCCAAAGACGCAATTATGAGTTGAATCGAGCTTTAGTTAGTGTACAAAGATTGATGAAAAATCAAGCATCATAAAATGAGAACATAGGATTTAAAGCCTACCTAGAAGCTTATATCTAAAGTGAGTTTGACAGTTTGAAAAAAGCATCAAAAAAGCCGAAACTTGAAAAAGAAAAAATTAAAGGAATCATAGCTAAACTACCTTATATTTTTCGCAGGTCTTCATCCGGTGGATGCCAACCGCCTTTGATCCAAAGACGGCGCGCTTTGACAATCGACCCCTCATTATGACGTTCATCATTTAAATCTAAACTATTACAAGTAGCCCGTCCGGTGGAAGTAAGCCCAATAATTTTTAGACCATCTTCTGACCAAATAAAGTGGTCATGCCACTTTTGCTGGCGTGGATTAAATAGAGGTATGATTTCTCCTGTATTTGGGTCAATTCCAGTCGTGAAGTTATAACGATACCCGTTACAACGCTGACAAGCTAACGCTAGGTTATCAGGGGCATCTGAACCGCCGAGAGATTGAGGCATGATGTGGTCAATTGAAAATAGCGCAGCACTTGCTTCTTCAGAAGAATGACAGTATTCACAAAGAAATTTAGCTCTTGCTCGGACTAATTTTTTGGTGACATCATTGATGGTCATGATTCTGAGATAATCTTGGCATTGAGCAAGGTAAAAATTCTATCAAGTTCTAATATTCCTGCCAATTCCGCGTCTTCCTCTGAGGTTAGTAATCCGGCTTTTTTCTTCTCAGATAGTTCTTCGAGTCGAGACTGTAATTCTTCAGTAAATTTAAATAAATATATATTCCTAACTTGACTTAGTTTGATTCCAGATTCTACCCAGAATGAGGGTTGGACCATCATTTGAGTAATCATAAGCTTCTGCTCTCGTTTAATTAAGCGGACTGGTGGTATTGTAACAACGAATCCTGTCTGCGTTGTTTGAGGATGAATATCGGAGTCATATTCTGAATTGTTGAAAAGATATCATAGAACTCTAATGTTGTAGATGCAACCGATCGCTCACAATAGAAATAAAACCACAATGACCCAGGTAGACTACCTCCGCATTAGCTTAATAGATCGCTGCAATTTCCGTTGTCAGTACTGTATGCCAGAGGGGTCAGAGCTAGACTATATCCTCAAGCAACAATTATTGACTGATGAGGAATTGCTCACTTTAGTTCAAGAAGTATTTATTCCTGTTGGTTTTAGTCGCTTTCGGTTGACTGGGGGAGAACCCTTACTACGTCCTCGTGTGGTGGATTTGGTCAAGGCGATCGCATCTTTCCCCCAAACGCAAGACCTCTCCATGACTACCAACGGCTTTTTACTCGCACCCATCGCCCAAAATCTCTACGATGCTGGTCTAAGGCGCATAAATATTAGTTTAGATTCCCTCGACCCCCACATATTTGACCAAATTATCGGCAATCGCGGACGTTCTCAGTGGCAAAAAGTCTGGGATGGGATTCAAGCAGCCCATCGTGTCGGCTTCGATCCGTTGAAATTAAATGTAGTTGTAATTCCTGGTGTCAACGACCATGAAATTTTAGATTTAGCCGCCTTAAGTATTGATAAACAATGGCACATCCGGTTTATTGAATTTATGCCCATTGGTAACGGAGAATTATTTGGCGATCGCGGTTGGATATCCTCCGCCGAATTACGCCAAAAAATCCGCGATCGCTGGGGTTTGACAGAATCTCAAGTTCGTGGAGCTGGCCCGGCGGATGTCTTCCAAATCCCTGGAGCCAAGGGTACTCTAGGATTTATTAGTCAAATGTCAGAATGTTTTTGCGATCGCTGTAACCGGATGCGCTTGAGTGCTGATGGTTGGTTACGTCCTTGCTTATTAAACGAAACTGGTCAACTTGACTTAAAAACCGCTTTACGTAATGGTATCAGCACCCACCAGTTACGAGAACAGGTTAGAGATTTATTAGCAATCAAACCAGAAATTAACTATAAAGGACGCGACTCAGGTACGACAGGAGTCTACAGCCGCACCATGTCACAAATTGGGGGATAAGCATAGACAATATGATTAAACCGGAGAGATGACAATGGTCAACAGCCTTAAAGAACTAATTGATGAGCCAGAGTTACATCGTCATGACGACTCAGAGGAAAGGTTTATCAGCAGTGGGGTGAGTTGGGAAAACTATGAATCCCTACTAGCCAAACTAGAAAACAACTCTCATTACCGTGTTACTTATTTAGATGAAATATTAGAGATAGTGTCGCCATCAATTAGACATGAAAAAATCAAAACGAATTTAGGTATGCTGTTAGAGCGTTTCTTCTACAGCAAGCGCATTCGTTTTGTGCCGATGGGAAGTTCTACTTTTAAAAACAAAGCCAAAAAAGCAGGTGCAGAACCAGATGAGTGTTACTGCATAGGTGAAGAGAAAAAAGTACCGGACTTAGCCATCGAAGTAGTTGTTACTAGCGGCAGTATCAACAAACTAGAAATTTACCGCAGACTAGGAGTTACAGAAGTCTGGTTTTGGCAGAAAAACCAGTTTAAGTTGTACCATCTGCGGAACAATTCCCAGAATGAGCAAGCCACTGTTTACCCTGAAACTTATGGGTATGAGCTGATAGTCACAAGTAAGATACTGCCAGAATTAGACATTTCTTTGCTAGAGCAATGCCTTTCTATTTCCGATTCCATTCAAGCTGTTGATGAATTTGAACAGGGATTGAAAGCAGCTGACGAGCTAAACAAATAACCTTTTTAAGTGATGAGTTCGATAAATTCGGAAGAACCCCTCTCCAAACCTCTCCCCGACGCGGGGAGAGGCTTAAAACCTTGATTATTTGGTACTCAGTTATAGATTTTCAGCCCCTTCCCTACAAGGGAAGGGGTTGGGGTTAGGTTCCGTCGAACTCACGTTAACTAGGTAATTAGGCTAGGTAAGTAGAGTAATACATTGTGTTACTCTACTGCTTAACGCTACACCATGCTTAAAACATTGGCGACTGGATAGCAGATATATTCCAGATAAACGACAACTGAATGGTGATTGGACGTGGTAGGTTTAGAGAATTAACTTACGTCTAATGTGAATTAAAGAGAATGAGACTGGAAGGTGAGAACATCAATACCAAAAAGGCGGCGAAGCAATTTGCGTAGTGTGTGAGAGGCGATTTTGGCAGCAAT
>NZ_JACJRF010000038.1 GCF_014697105.1 Anabaena subtropica FACHB-260
TCTTAGGTAGACTACTCATATTTTCTACAACTACTCAACCTGATCTAGATTAAAATCTAGTCCAGATTACTCAAAAGCTCTTTAGATTTTCTTTACGAATCACCTCTAAATATTGGCAGGGAATACAGCAATAAATAAGGAAATCAGTCCCCATGCTGCTGCGACACTAACTGATGGAATTATTAAACCAATACCACCCAGAATTTCAAAAAAACCGCTAACGTAGACTGATGTGAATGGCGGGAATAGTGGCGGGACAATCCGGGCATATTGCTCTGGTCTGAGAAAATGCGTGATGCCGACTATGATGATAGCCACGGCTAAAATACCACGGAATAATTCTTTGCGATGATGTGCTTGGTCAATTACAGAAGACATATACAGATAGAAAATGTACTGACAACATGGTAAATATTGTTTTCCTGCCGTACTTCTATCTGAAGTTAGCTATTACGCTTCTCAAATATTTAAATCCTGCAAAGCCAGACGAATTTGCTCCATACGCCTACGGTTAACACCGAGGTCTGAATCTCCGATGCGAGATGCTGATCGCAAATGAATGACTGACTCATTGGCAGGTAGATAAAATTCTACATCATCAACAAATTTAAAAATACGGCTTTTAGAAAGGGCATGGATATAACTATCTGTTTGTTCTACAACTTCTGTACGAGGAACAACCGTAAGAACTTTGAGTAAAGTTTCTCGCGCTTTGTCCCGGTCTACATGATAGGGAATCGGTTCAATCGCGTGTTTGGTATCAGCGTTTTGACTGACAACACAATTTGGGGAAGCTGGACAAGCACTAAGATGACCATTATCAATGCCCAAGCCAGAATGAGAAGCCCAAGTAGGCGCAGGAAATATTACAATACTCCCTAGAAAAAATATTGCCAAAATCATACTCCAGAGGAGTTGGCGCGTAATGGGATAGACTCCACGGTCAGCGATCGTTTTTAGTATACGTAACATGATAAATACACTCCTCAATGTTTAATATTAGTCAATGGTTCTCTTCTCCCCCTGCTCCCCTCCTTCTTCTCCCCTTCCGCTCTTTCCATGTTCCACCATAAACATAAAAGGGGTTATTCTCACTCACCCCAAACCAACATTCTGGACAGACAAAAATCCAGTTACCGTTTTCTTCAAACTTCACTCTATACAAAATCGGTGCAGTCAAACTGCACCGATTACATACTTTAACTCTATTTGCACCTGACATCTACCTCACGCCAATGCTGAAGCTTGGGGTTTAGCAAAAATCATTCTTCCTGCTGAGGTTTGCAACGCACTAGTGACTACCACGCGCAGTTCACCGCCTACGTAACCTCTACCTTCTTCCACGACAACCATTGTGCCATCGTCTAAGTAGCCAATCCCTTGGGTGGGTTCTTTCCCTTCCTTGAGAATTTTCAAGTCAAGGTTGTCCCCAGGTAAATAGGTAGGACGGACTGCATTTACTAGGTCGTTAACATTCAAAACAGGCACTTTCTGCACGCTGGCAACTTTTGATAAATTGTAATCATTTGTTAGCAGTGTGCCGTTGATGTCTTGAGCAAATCTGACTAATTTGGCATCGACTGTGGCAATGTCTTCGTAGTCGGATGGATTAATGAGAATGCGGTCTGGGTAAGTTTCCTTAATGCGGTTGAGAATTTCTAGCCCCCGTCTTCCCCGGACTCGTTTTTGGTCTTTGCTAGCATCAGCTACTTGTTGTAGTTCCAACAAGACAAACTGGGGAACGATAATTTGCCCTTCCAGAAATCCTGTTTCTAGCAGCGCCTCAATCCGACCATCAATAATACAACTGGTGTCTAAAACTTTGGTATTAGCTGGTTTTAGTGTTCCTTCTGCTACCATTGTTTCCACTGTGTTGGGGTTAATGAACCGTAATAAGCCCCGCCCGTGGGTGTCAGCTAAATTCATCCCCGTGACAGAGAGGATAATACTACCAACCACTGCCACCAGTGGTTTAATAAAACTAAAGTCCGTCGGAATAGGGAGTAAAAATAGCGGAGCCAGCATTAAGTTTGCCAGCAATAATCCAATCACTAAGCCAATGGCACGAGTTAAAATTACTTCCAGTGGCAAATCTCGCACTTGGGCTTCTAAGCGACGATAGGTCGTTTGAAAGCTCAAACCAACAGCGCCACCAATAATGGCGGCAAAAACGGCAACAGTTAAGCGTAAAGCTTCTAGGTTCGTTACCCGGTCTAACGTACCATTGGGTAGTAGTTCGGTGCCGTAGAAACCTATTCCTGCTGCTGCCAGGATGAATGAGAAAATAATAATGGCATCAAGCATGATTTTGCTGTTTTCCTGCGACTGTTTTACCCGATAAAGTCAAGTATTTTTAATTTCATCGGTAAGAGAGACTAATTATATTGACTTAGACTAGGGTTTTATGCAGGCAATATCTGCAAACATTATAACCAAAGTCACTTTGCTTAAGATTTGTCATAGTTACGTCAAAAAACAATAGAAACCTGTAAATAAACTATTTATTTTCATTATTTCTAATTTTCCGTTAATTAAGTTTATTCTTGTTCACAAATATGCAAAAAGTTAATGTTGCTAGCCTTCCTACTTCTGCTTATATACATATTCCCTTTTGCAGAAGGCGGTGTTTTTATTGTGATTTTCCGATATTTGTTGTAGGCGATCGCCAACGCGGTGAAACATCTGTTACTATTTCTGGGTATGTGGAAATTCTTTGTCAAGAAATTGACATTACACCTATCTCTGGTCAACCCCTCAAGACCATCTTTTTTGGCGGTGGTACGCCTTCGCTGTTATCCACAGAACAATTAGCACAAATACTAGTAACGCTAGATCAGCGATTTGGGATTGTGCCTGATGCAGAAATCTCTATGGAGATTGATCCAGGCACATTTGATTTAGCACAGATCAAAGGCTATCGTAGCGTTGGTGTGAACCGTGTGAGTTTGGGTGTACAAGCGTTTCAAGAAGAATTGTTAAAAGTAGCTGGGCGATCGCACTCGCTTAAAGATATTTTTGCAGCTATAGACTTGATTTACCAAGTGGAGATTCCCGAATTTAGCATAGACTTAATTTCTGGGTTGCCGCATCAGTCTTTAGATAAATGGCAACATTCCCTAAACACTTCTGTTCAAATCGCACCAACTCACATATCCATATATGATTTGACAATTGAGCCAGGAACAGCCTTTGGTCGTTATTACAAACCTGGAGATACTCCCTTACCTACGGATGCAACCACGGTCAAAATGTATCAGATGGGTCAGAAGATTTTGACTGGTGCAGGTTACGAACATTACGAAATTTCCAACTACGCCAAGCCAGGACACCAATGTCAACATAACCGCGTGTATTGGGAAAACCGCCCTTATTACGGCTTTGGTATGGGTGCGGCGAGTTATGTAGAAGGTAAACGCTTTACCCGTCCGCGTAAGACTAAGGAGTATTACCAATGGGTGCAAGAATTAATTACTAATAACGGTGTGATTGATTGGGAAGTGACACCAAAAGAAGATGTATTATTAGAAACATTAATGCTGGGGTTGCGCTTGGCTGAAGGTGTGAGTTTAACCGCAATTACAGAAGAATTTGGCAAAGATAAGATACAAGAGATTCACCAGTGTCTGCAACCTTATTTTGCTCAAGGTTGGGTGCAAGTTGTCGGTGAAAGGTTGCACTTAACTGATCCCGATGGTTTTTTATTTTCCAATGTGGTGTTAGCAGATTTGTTTAGTAAGTTGTGATCATCAAGAAGCGATCGCTTCCTGAAGACAAAAATTCTCTCACCTGCATCTGCTAGCATTAAATTGTGTGCAAATTAAACTCCTGCAAAGCCTCCGTTATAGCCATCTCGTATTTAACTCCTGCCTTCTACAGGTTGTTTTGACACCATTGGCGGAAACTGGAATGATAGAGGCTGTAATGAGTGACACCTGTGATTTGTTGCTGTTGCAAGAACTCCATCCAGTTTTCTAATACTTCCTCTACATCGTACTCATCAGCATCGATTGTATGAGCAATAGCTTCCACTGTGACAGATGGTTGCTGTACTAAAACACCAAGGACAGCTAGGCTGAAATCCTCCATCGGTTCAGGAATCATTTGCTGTAAATTTTGTTGGTAATATGCTTCCAAGCTGGGGGGAAGTTGAGCGCGTGAGAAAGGTTCAGGATAAAAACCCTCAGCAATGGCGCTGAGAATTTGACTGGTATACATGAAATTATTTTCCGATTCCGTGATGAGGCGTGTAGAGAATTCTTGCTTACGGATTGACCCCTCCCCCAACCCCTCCCCTGCAAGGAGAGGGGAGTAATTTTCTTGTCCCCCCCTTCCCGTCTCTTGTCCTCCCCTTCCCTCGTAGGGAAGGGGGGTTAGGGGGGTTAGGTTCTTCCAAATATAAGCCTCAATATCCCGCCGATTTTCTTCGGGATAATCCCCCAAATCCAGACTTTGGAATGGCGCTTCAATTAACAAACCCGACTTTTCCCTGAGAAATGGTCTACGCGTGAGGAGAAAATAGACACCATCCGGGAGATAGCGAGGGAGATAAAACAAATTTGCGCCTGGGGGTTGTAAATTGCGGTCAATAAAATTTAACCCATCAATGGCAATAATTAACTTTTGATTTGGTTGCAACTGTTCGCTGATTTGCTGAAGCAGCAGCGATAAAAACCAACTCCCCTCTGTGGCGTTATCAGCGATGTTTTGTAGAGACGTTTCACGCGTCTCTAACAATTGCGTGCAGATATTCCTTAAGAATTCGTCAGTCCGATTTTTTCCGGCAATTTCCACGTTGTAATAGAAAACATCAGGATTATCTAGGGCATATTTAGCCAGAATCGCACTTTTACCGCTACCCGGTGCGCCAATGATAGTAAAGTAACCGCGAGGATAACGGTGAATAAAGTCATGAATCGCTGTGAAGACAAATTCACGCCCGACAAAGTTATGGCTTTTTGCTTCAATGATTTGCTGAAACTCTGGTAAGTGAAAAGTTGGGGGTCGAGGCGTAGTATTCATGGTTATACCTCCATCCCTTCAAGACGCAGAAAATGTACTCGCCCTGATTCTTCTCCTGCTACTATTGTCATCCCATCAGGTGTAACTGCACAACAATAGATAGGACTTTCTCCAGTAAAAGTGGCGATTACATCTCTAGATTCGAGATTCCAGACTTTGAGGGTTCTATCGGACGATCCAGAAATCGCTTGTTTCCCATTGGGTGTGATGGCGACCGCTAAAACTGAGGAAGTATGACCCCGAAGAATGAATTGAGCTTCTCCTGTTTCAAGATTCCAGACAATTAGGGTTCTATCTAATGAGCCAGAAATTGCTTGTTTCCCATTAGGTATGACAGCCACTGTGTTTACCCCATTAAGATGACCTCTAAGAGTGAATTTTTCCTCTCTAGATTCAAGATTCCAGATTTTAAGAGTTCTATCATATGAAGCAGAAATTGCTTGCTTGCCATCTGGAGTGACGGCTACTGCATTAACCTCGCCTATATGACCTCTGAGAATGAACTGTTCTTTTCCAGATTCAATATCCCAAACTTTGAGGGTTCCTTTGTCAAATAAACTAGAAATTATTAGTTTGCTATCAGGTATTACGGCTATAGTCTTTACTTGATCTCTGAAGGTAAAAGATTTTTGATTTCTAGTTTCTAGATGCCAAATTTTTAGGATTTTTTTACCTGAAACAGCAATCACTGATTTCGCATCAGGTGCTACTGATAGAGCTATTGCTTTACCTTTAAGCGTATATAGTTTCTTTCTACTTTCTAAATCCCAAATTTTGAGAGTATAGTTATCTCCGAAAATAACTTGCTTGGCATCTGGTGTAAAGGCTACTGAATATACTGATGCTCGATGACCTTTAGGGGTAAATTGTTCTTCTCCTGATTCGAGATTCCAAATTTTGATAGTTCTGTCATTTGAACCAGAAATAACTTGCTTGCCATCTGGACTGACAACGACTGTTCTTACCCAATCACTATGACCTTTAAAGGTGAATTGTTCTTCCCCTGATTCGAGATTCCAAATTTTGATAGTTCTGTCGTCTGAACCAGAAATAACTTGCTTGCCGTCTGGACTAACAATAACTGTTCTTACCCAATGACTATGACCTTTGAGAGTAGATTGTTCTTCTCCAGATTCTAAATTCCAAATCTTAATGCTTCTGTCGGATGACCCAGAGATAGCTTGTTTACTGTCTAGGGTGACGGCAGCTGCATTTACTGAATCACTATGACCTTTTAAGGTTAATTCTTCCTGTCCAGATTCTATGTTCCAGACTTTGAGAGTTGTATCAGATGACCCGGAAATTATTCTCTTACTATCAGGAGTTACAACGACTACATTTACTGATGCTTTATGCCCCTTAAGCGTGAATTGTTCTTCCCCTGATTCGAGATTCCAAATTTTGATAGTTTTATCAGATGATCCAGAAATTATCTGCCTGTTATTAGAAGTGATAGAAATTGTATTTACCTGATCTCTATGTCCTTTAAAAGTTAATTTTTCTTCTCCAGATTCCAGACTCCAAATTTTGATAGTTCTATCAGATGAGCCAGATATTGCTTGTTTCCCATCAAGAGTAATCATAACTGTATTTACTGATGCTCTATGACCTATAAGAGTAAATTGTTCCTCCCCAGATTCAAGATTCCAGACTTTGAGAGTGTAGTCAGGTGAAGCAGAAATTACCTGCTTTCCATTAGGTGTAATAGCAACTGCAATTACCCAACTACGATGACCAGCAAGAGTACGTAACAATCGCCCACCAGGGGGAGTTAAGCTGAGTATTAAAGGGGACAAGTACGGAGTTTTACTTTGCTTGCTTTGTTCCAACAACGCCTCAATTTCTGGTAATTTGAAACACTGCATTCTCCCCTGCAATTGTGCTGCCAACTGGCTCTTATCTTCAACTAATATGTGTGCGGAAAGTCGCAGTGAACCTTGAATTAACTTTAGTATTTTAATTTTATCTAGATTACAATTTGGGTCGTGCAATACATCTGGAACACTTATTAAGTCATAATCATCAATTAGTGCTTGTACACCAAAATTAGTATGCTTAATCTTTGCAACCAAAAAATCAAAGTTAGTTAGAGCTTGGTAATATTCACTAAAATTTCCTGACTTTAATATATTTGGCAGTAAACTTCCCAAATAAGCACGCTGAAATGCAGGGCTTTTTGCAGCAAATTTTTCAGCAAATTCCCCCATTCCTAAGCCATCTCCCTTGCTAAATATTCTGCAATCTGCTCATTAACAACTTGAAATAGCCTACGTTTTGAATCCAAGACCCGTTTTGCTTTTAAGAAATCTAGGAAGCTAGAGTGATAGATGCTATAACAGTTTTCTCCTGATATATTCTGATGCTTTAAATACTCAACCCAATCATCTAGAACTTTTTGCACTTCAAATTCATCCTCCTTAGCAATATCTGCTATCATTTCACAAGGTATTGGCGTACCAATTTCTACCAAAATGAAGAGAATAATCACCATTTGTTGCTGGGTTTTATCATCCATTCCCATTCTTACCCAGTGAGTTTCATAATATTCCTGAAGACCATCTGGCAACTGCTTTAAATTCAGGTCATCATATGAACCTCGTGCGATTCCTGGTAAAACATAACGCAGGTACATAAAATTATTTTCACTCTTGTTTGCGACCTGATCTATAAAATGTTCTTCGTCATGATTACGATCTTGAATCCATTTTTTCAAACCATTTTTATATTCTGGGTCATTCCTGAGACAGAAGCGGATGTATTTTTGAATATCATCACGGCTTAGTCCAATATACTGACTTGCTGTTAAATCTAACTCTTTCTGCTCAACACCCTCAGTATATAACCGCTTTTTGCTATGATCATAGCGTCGCCTCGTCAGCAAAAAATAAACTTTATCTGGTAGAGTCTTAGGTAAATATAAGATATTTTCTGCCCCTAGTTCTTGTTCTACCTCATCCAAAGCATCAACAACAATTACTAACTGTTCACCCATAGGAATTTTGTCACTAGCTTTAACTAATAAAGCTGATAAATCATCATTTTCTGTATTTTCTAATTGGTAGCGATTAATTAGCTGTTGATGAATGCTTTTCAGAAATAATTCTGGACGATTGCGTCCATTTTGCAAAACATTAAAATAACAAATCGCTTTATGATCATAAACATACTTAGCGGCTATAGCACTTTTCCCCATTCCCGCATCCCCAATCACAGTAAAATAGCCCTTGGGATGCTTGAGGAAATCATTAAAAGCATCAAATACAAATCCACGTCCACAAAACGAGCGAATTTTTTCTTGAATAAGCGGTGCAAATTCTGCCGGAATGGTTGAAACATTAATAATTTTATGATGCTCATTCTTTCTTAGTTCTTTGTCTCGTAATACCTCAGCAGGCGTTCTAGTAAGTTTAGCTACATCAATAAAAATTCTTAAAAATTCCTCAAACTCTTGCTGAAGATTAATGTTCAAATCTCGGATTTCATCACCCAATACATTCCAATCCAGAAAAGATTCTACTTCTTCAGGTAAAACAGAGGGATTATCTGTATTAAATTTTTTCCAAAAAGCGGCTTTGATTTCTTTTTCTCTAAAAAGTTTTAGAAGCGATTTAGGCTTCAACACCCCATACTCGACTAAAGCGTAAGCATAAACACCATCAAAATCATTGGGTGGTTGTGTTGGGTTAAACTTTAATTCTTGTAAGATTTTAATTACAAGTTCATTTCGTTGCGCTGTCTTCACGGCTTGAGGAGCCACAGCAGGAACAATTTTAGTAATTGCCGTAATTACAGAGCTAATATCCATCTGAGCTAGAAGCAAGCATAATTTTACACATTCAAACTTATACTAGCGACAGATGACCAAATTTAGCACAGACGCGGAGATATGATAGCGATCGCCTACGACCGATGGTCGGTAATCGCTAATTATGAGGCTATTTGGTAAATAGCTGGTCGATACCTTGGTTCAGGGATTGGTTTACCCTCTATTTTTGCAGCTTCCAACCATGCTGCTTTTGCTCTTAATACCTCATGAAGTGCTTCTTCTTCGGTTGCACCAATTGCTGAACAATATTTCAAATCGGGAATATCAGCAATATAGCCATTATCTTCTTCACTGTAAAAGATATTAATGTGATAGTGTTTCATTCCTCATCCTCTAAAGTGAGTGCATATTCTTCAATCAAAACCAAGAATTGACGTACTTGATAGGGAATCGCTTCACCCTTACGGTTTTGCAGATTAAGAAGGCCAGGAATATCTGGGTGAGTAAAAATGTGATGACTACCATTAACCCTTGATAGAGAAAATCCAAATGCTTCAACCAGACTAACTAATTCATTAAATTGAATATTTTTGGAGCCAGAAAGGATTTTCTCGAACAGCTTACGCTTTTTTGCCATGTTTATATCCTAAATTATGACAAAATCAGAAGAGCGATCGCTTATTAGGTGCGATCGCCTCCTCATTTATCGTGTCAACAAGCGCCGCCTTAGCAAATCCAGCGCCGTACACGCACTTAAATGACGAATGAAAGAGCGATCACGCATTGTGCCAAAATTATATTTGAAGCTTGTCACCTCATCTCCTGGCCCGGCTAACCCGATGTAAACCAGACCCACAGGCTTAGTCTCCGTCCCCCCATTTGGGCCAGCAATCCCCGTAATACTCAATCCCCAAGTTGTTGATAGGCTGGTTTTTACACCTATAGCCATTTGTTCGGCTACAGTATCGCTGACTGCGCCCAATTTTTCTAAATCTTCTGGGTTCACTCCCAACAACCCCACCTTCACCGAGTTGTCGTAAGAAATTACCCCTCCCCAAAAGTAATCAGAACTGCCGGAAATTTCCGTCAACATCTGCCCCAATAACCCACCAGTACAAGATTCTGCTACCGATAGGGTTTCACTTGATGCACGCAACAACTCACCGACGACAGAAGCCAAGGTATCATTATTAACACCATAAAAATCTAAGCCAGCAATGTCTTTAATTTGCTTCTCCACAGGTGCAATCAAAGCTGCTGCTGCTGCTTCTGAAGGTGATTTTGCCGAAACACGTAGCCTTACTTCTCCCTTTCCAGCATAGGGTGCTACCGTAGGATTAGGTAAGTTTAAATAAGCTGTCACCTTTTCGGCTAATGCAGATTCCCCAATCCCCCAAAACTTGAGACTGCGACTATAAATAATCTCTTGACCCCAGCCTTGACTTTTGAGAAATGGTACTGCTGTTTCCTCCCACATCCGGTGCATTTCACTAGGCACACCAGGAAAGGTAAAAATTGTCATATCAGGACGGGGTTGCCAGATGATACCAGGGGCTGTTCCAGTAGGATTAGGTAAGATGTCTGCACCTTGAGGAATCAAAGCTTGTTTGCGGTTGCTTGGTGTCATCACCCGACCGCGTTGAGCAAATTTTTGCGTAATATCTTCGATAATTTCTGGACTTTCTACCAACGGTGAGCCAAAAAAATCAGCGATGGTTTCACAAGTGAGGTCGTCTGGTGTGGGGCCTAAACCACCAGTAAAAATCAAAATTTTGGCTCTAGAAATAGCAATTTCTATAACTTTCTTAATGCGGTCTGGGTTATCCCCAACCACTGTTTGATGGTAATGGGGGATACCTAATTGGGCTAGTTGTTGTGCTAGATATTGAGCATTCCCGTTGAGAATATCGCCTAAAAGCAGTTCAGTACCAACACAAATAATTTCTGCACTCATGTAATTAAGTAAAAAGGCAAAAGACGCTAGCTAATACTACTGTATTGCTTTAGTCAAGAGTGCTGAGTCTTGAGTATTGCATCACTTTTTACTTTTGCTGAGACACCCTCCAAGCTCGCCAGATCACGTAACTTAATAAAGAAGTTGACCCACCAGCGTAAGCAATACTGCTAGGTACACCAGCCACAACTAACGCTAAACTTCCCACCCACAGAGTTAAGGAATAAATAAATAACACCGTCCAGCGATGAGATAAACCAGCCTGTAGTAATCGGTGATGGAGATGGCGTTTATCTGCAACCCAAGGCAATTTACCACGGCGGATTCGGGAAAGAATCACGGCGGACATATCAACAATAGGAACTGCCAAAATTAAATAAGGCAAGATAACAGCAGTAAAAGCTGGGATTTTTACCAACCCAATCACACCCACCGCCGCCAAAGTGAAGCCCATAAAATAGGAACCGCCATCACCCATAAAAATTTGTGCGGGGTTGAAATTGTAGCGGAGAAATCCCAAGGCTGCACCAGCTAAGGCGGCTGCAATTAACGCTGCTGCTGGTTGGTGCATAAACAAGGACACAAGCAGCATTACCACAGCCGCAATTCCCGAAACCCCAGCCGCTAAACCATCTAAACCATCAATCCAGTTGATGGCATTTACCATCCCCACCAACCATATAACTGTGATGGGCAAACTCAGCCAGTTGAGGTCAACTATTCCCATCATTGGGATACTAATAAAATCTATGCTGACTCCTGCTTTCCATGCACCAGCAGCAACAATAACTTGGATGAGCAAGCGTCCCAAGGGAGATAGGCTTAATAAATCATCTGCTAAACCGATGAGAAAAAAGCCCAAACCACCTAAAGTAACACCCCAAATTTGCCATTCTTTTTCCGGAGACAGGTTATCAAATCCACCCAACCACCAAACGACCAGTAGGGAGATTATCGTACCCGCGAAGATAGAAACTCCTCCCAGGCGAACCATTGGACGGTCATGGATTTTTCGACCACCAGGGCGGTCTACACGTCCACTTTTTATACCAATGTTTTTAATATCAGGCGTAGTCCAGAGAACGACTACTGCCGACACAAGAAAGGCAATCAGATGATAAATCTGAGCAGGCATCTGTATTTTTAATGAGTAGTTTATGAAACAAGAATGTGCGGAGGGCAGTTTCCTACTTATTTTTACTATATTTTCAGACCCTGATCAGTGAGGAATTTAGGAGTGGGGATTGGGAGGGAGTGGGGCAAGAATTTTTATCCTCCTCATCTCCCTCATCTCCCTCATTCCTATTCCTACACTAGGGCTGGTAAAGGAATTTCCAAGTGTGGATATAAGGGGAAGCGATCGCACAATGCGGCTACCCGTTGTTTACAATCTTGAGCTACTGTGTCTGAGTCTGGGTTAAGCAGGCGATCGGCAATAATATTACCGATTTCGGTAAATTCTGCGACTCCCATGCCTCTTGTGGTCATGGCTGGTGAACCCAAGCGCAAACCACTAGTAACAAATGGTGATTGGGGATCGAAGGGAACTGTATTTTTGTTAGCAGTAATATTTACTCCACTAACCAATTGATCTGCTCGTTTACCTGTCATATCTACAGACCGTAAATCTACGAGCATTAAATGGTTGTCAGTGCCGTCTGATACTAGCTTTAACCCACGGTTTTGTAGTTGAGATGCCAAAGCACGGGCGTTCTCAATTACTTGGGCTGAGTAATCTTGAAATTCTGGTTTTAAGGCTTCACCAAAAGCAACTGCTTTCCCAGCAATGACGTGTTCTAAAGGCCCGCCTTGGGTTCCAGGGAAAACGGATTTATCTAGTTTTTTACCGAGTTCTGCGTCACGGGTCAAAATTAAACCACCTCTGGGGCCACGGAGTGTTTTATGGGTGGTGGTTGTGACTACATCACAATATGGTATGGGGTTGGGGTGCAGTCCAGTTGCGACTAAACCGGCGATGTGGGCAATATCCGCCAGCAAGTAAGCGCCAACTTCATCAGCGATACTGCGGAATTTTTCAAAGTCAATAATCCGGGGATAGGCAGAATAACCACAAATTAAGAGCTTAGGACGCTCCCTTAGCGCCAGCTCCCGAATTTGGTCGTAGTCTAATTGTTCTGTTTGTTGGCTGACACCGTAATGGCTGACTTGGAACCATTTGCCGGAAACATTTACAGGGGAACCGTGAGTGAGGTGTCCACCATGAGACAAATCCATCCCCATGATTTTATCTCCTGGTTCGAGTAAAGTCAGGAAGACAGCAAAATTAGCTTGTGCGCCGGAATGGGGTTGAACGTTGGCATGAGCCGCACCAAATAGCTCCTTAGCGCGGTCAATGGCTATCTGCTCAATTTTATCGACGAATTCACAACCACCGTAGTAGCGCTTCCCAGGCAAACCCTCAGCGTATTTATTTGTCAGTACCGAACCCTGAGCCGCTAAGACAGCAGCCGAGGTAAAGTTTTCACTGGCGATTAACTCCAAGTGGTCGCGTTGACGTTGGAGTTCTTGATTAATTAATCCAGCGATCGCTGGATCAGAATTAGTGAGAAAATCGGAATTTGTTCTAGTCACTTCAACTATACCTAATGGAATTTCGTACAACAGTTGATTTTGTTTGAGCGCAGCATTTACAGCAGAGGACAGAAAACAGGGAACAGAAAACAGGCTTTCCAGCCTTTTATTGTCACAGTTTTATGATTAGTTTATGTCCTAATCTATCTGGCAACTGCCATAACCAAAAAGTCACCAATCAAGAGTTCACTGTATTTTGGCTACCGTACATCTACGATGAATCGCATTTGTACTATTGACTTTTATGTATGCTGATTTATTTATTATTAGCTCCCAGGTTGGTTAATGGACTAAACATCATTGACCTCTTTGGGGAAATATGAACTATATATATTCTCCGTCAATCAATAGAGCATGAGGACGAATAAAATCCCTGGCTTTACTCAACTTCACTGTCAAAAGGAATAATAATTTATGTATGAGTCTTGACCCAAAGAGTTAATCTCTGAGATATACAACATACAATAAATTTAGGTTCACTTGGTAATTTTTTTGTTAATAAACCCATTTTCACCAACGTGAGTAGTGAGTGCTGTGATTGTAGCCGGGCATTACCCAGTGCTGAGTTAAAAGACCGCCCAGTAACTTGCTCGACAAGAAGTGAGGCTTGTACCAACTACATTAGTCTTGAGTAAGGGTAAATTCACTCACAACTTAGCACTCATCTTGGTCAATTTGAGGAGTTACAGGAGGGATGAGATGTTAGTCATTTTAATGGACGATCAAATCCTCGACCCTGAGAGAGTCTGCCAATCTTGTTTACTCGCTAACGGCAGTGGTCAACCCCGATGGCGTGGTGGTAAACTCATCTGCGGTCAAGCTATTCGTCAACTTGCCCAACAACAGCCAGAACAGTACGAATGTCTTATGGGCTTTCGTGTCGCCCATATAGAATAATCATAACTTGGAAGTAATGCTGAGTAACTGCGTTATCCTAAGCTCAAGTAGCTCATGAAATTTAGCCACAGGAGAACGCACAATGACATGGCGCGGGTCTACAACAATTAAAGATAGAATTTTTGCCTGTTTGCCTTACTTATTACCTGTAGTTGACAGTCTGGTTTTTGGAAGTTTTTTATTAAGACAGTTTCCAGTCTTACAATTACTACTGTTACCGTTGCAACCAGTGTTGATAGTCTATGGTAGTTTAGGTCAGCTGGGTCAACTTATCGTTTTCTTTGCCTTATTTATGTTTGTGGTGAGAAACGAAAAAATTAATCACTTTATCCGTTTCAACACCATGCAGGCAATTCTGTTAGATATTGTGATATTTCTGTGTTCTATATTAGTGCGAATTTTAACTCAAGTTCCCGGTACGGGCTTTGCAGTCGAAACGATCGCAAATACAATTTTTATCGGCATCATCGCTGCTGTTGTCTATTCTGTGGCTCAGTCTTTACTAGGACGTTACGCAGAAATTCCCGCAATTTCCGATGCAGTTCATATGCAAGTGCGATAACTTGTGCAGATAAATAGCTTAACGGGTTGCTACGGTGTTTTCTAGGCGACCAATGCCTTCAATTTCAATACGCACGCGATCGCCTTGACGCAAGGCCCCTACACCTTCTGGTGTACCGGTTAAAACTAAATCGCCGGGTAGCAACGTCATTATTTGACTGATATATGACACCAAAAAATCGGGTGCAAATACCATCTGATCAATCCCCGCCGATTGTACAGGATTAGTATCATCATTGATGAAAGTTTGCAATCTTGCCCCTGGACTCAATTCTCGGACAATCCAAGGACCTAAAGGACAGAAAGTATCAAATCCTTTAGCTCTAGTCCATTGCCCGTCTTTTCGCTGTAAATCCCGTGCTGTGACATCATTGGCGATCGTATATCCCCAAATTTTAGTTTGGGCTTCCTCTGGTGTACAGTTACAGGCGCGATCGCCTATTACTAAAGCTAATTCACCCTCATAATCCACTCGTTGCGACTGGAGAGGATATTTAATTTCTGTCTCCGAGGCAATAATCGATGTTGGTGGTTTGAGAAAAATTAATGGTTCACTCGGAACTGGTGTTCCCATTTCGGCTGCATGATCTGCATAATTTTTCCCGACAGCGACAATTTTAGAAGGAGCGCAGGGAGCCAGAATTTGGTAATGCTCTGGTTCTAAAATTAAATCTGTGGGTTGTCCGTGCAACCACGGTGGAGCATCTAAAACCTGCACATTGAAAGATAGTTGTAGTAACCCATAGTAAATCTTGCCTTCTTGATTTTGAACTCGCACATAGCGCTGCGCCATAACTTTGATGAATATCCTTGATATTTCGGCAGATTAAGCTGATGATTCAAATTGAAAACTGGTAAGATTATAGTTCCTTGTTGCTCAGATGTTGATTGATGCAAGTAGTTATTATCAAACTATTGTATAAATCAATATCAGCAGCCAGTTTGTCCAAAAGGAGACTTATAACAATGTCCACAATTTACGAAACCTTATACATCCTACGTCCTGACTTGACAGATGAACAGGTAGAGCTAGCGATCGCCAAATATCAAAACCTGCTGCAAGAACAAGGCGCTACTGACCTGGAAGTTCAAAATCGCGGTAAGCGTCGTCTAGCTTATGAAATCAAAAAGCAGCGCGATGGTGTCTACATCCAATTTAACTACAATGCACCAGGAAAAGCGATCGCTATATTAGAACGTGCCATGCGGTTGAGCGAAGAAGTAATTCGCTACATGACAATTAAGCAAGAAGTAACAAAAGAAAAAGAAGACAAAGAAGCCGTTACCGCTTAATATAGTCTCTGAGTAACTCATACTGAGTACTGAGTTTTTTAGCTCAAAACTCAGTATGGGTACAAGTCAGACTAAAAAATTTTACCTTTTGGCTTTTTTTTGATTTAGTTGGGAATGCTAGATTAACAAGTACTTGCCAAAAGCAGTACTATTGCAGTTAGACATAAGGTTCGACATTCGTCAATGGGAACTGTAAGCCACCGTGATCCAAACTGACACACCCAACATCCAAGCTCTATCGACGGAAATATCGCAGCTGCGTCAAGAACTACAGCTTCGAGATCAACTAGTGCAACAGCTATCTCAAGAACTTTTCCGGCTAGTCAAGGGCAACACTAATTTTATGCCCCAACGGTCGGAATCTGAGTATGATTTACGTCAGTTACAGGCATTGCGAGAGCAGTTACAAGCTGTTGAACAGCAAGTGACGTTTTATCAAGAGCAAATTACATCTCGTGATACCGAAATTTACCAACTGCGCCAGTCTGTACAAGAACTCACAGACCGCAGCCGAATGTTAGAGCAAGTAGTACAGGAATT
The DNA here is from genome assembly GCF_014697105.1 of Anabaena subtropica FACHB-260. Lineage (GTDB taxonomy): Bacteria > Cyanobacteriota > Cyanobacteriia > Cyanobacteriales > Nostocaceae > Trichormus > Trichormus subtropicus. The sequence goes on from NZ_JACJRF010000038.1 coordinate 16,623, forward strand.
ACCTCAAATTTACCGTCGTAAGTTTGAAGAGCGCATGGCTCCAGTCAGAGAAAAAGTAGCGATGCTCCAGCGAGAAAACCGCCAATTGCAAGCAGAACTCCAAAGTGTCAGTTACCGCCTAGCGCTCAAAACTCGTACTTCTAGCCACAGTGGCATTGATTTACCTAATTTCCCTCGTCCAGTATCGGGACAAGACAATGTACCTAGTGTGCAGAATGCTTGATTTTGTTTAGACTTCCCCCATATCAGCACTTAAGGAAATATCATATCCTCTCGTTTTTGCTTAATATTCATTCTTAAAAGTCTACTGAATAGACTTTGATTGCATGGGTTGGAAATATTTTTTGTACTAAAATTACTAAATATTTAGTAGCTATTTATCTATTATGGCTGATGTGAGTTGAAAGCTGAAACAACATAGTCTCGTTCATAGCACTAGAGTTTACGAAGCAAACTAAGTCCGAGACCTTTGATATTGGTTTGAGAAATTTTATTTTAATTCAGATAAAGCGTCTATTACTTACTAATTCTTCAATACTTGGGGATAACCCGATTATTAAAATTTTACCAAGTATATAGTATTTCTACTAACTTCACGAGTCACCTATCCGGTGCAGTATGGGTAGCAAAGAAGATTAAGTCAACTTTAGCTATTTCCCACTGCACCTGCTTTGATCAGTAAAACGATTGTATGATTGTTTAACTGATGTCAAAGTCCCTTGTGTTCGTTAAAGCATAGGCTGACACTTCTCTTATGAGATGCTACTTATCAGTAAAGTTTTATCAGCGAAGATAGATGCAATCACAGGTAATGGTGAGAAAGGGTAGTTATTAGCTAAAGGAATTCAATTCTTATTGATATTGCCATCTATCTATCGTATGATATTGAATTAGCCCACCAACGAGAGGCTTTGATCATTGACGAGGGTAAGGATGTCTTCGTAAGTGTCAAAAATTTCAAATACAGAGTCTAGTTGAGTAAGTTCTAAAATCAATCGTACTGGAGTTTGTACATTGCACAGAACCAAGCGGCAACCAAGTTGGCGCGCTGATGTCAGTCCCGTCACCAGTGAAACTAACCCTGAGCTATCCATGAAATCTACCTCTGCTAAATCAATTATCCAGAGTTGATGAGGTTGAGAGCCTGCCTGAGTCATCTGTTCAGTTAAAGCCAAGCCACCCTGCAAATCTATGCTGCCTTGGGGCTTAAACAAAACTACTTGTGGTTCTTGAGTAAGAGTCATAAATTTAACTAAGTATACTGCACACTTAACAAAAGCAGGAAACGGAAATTAATACTGGTTAAATCTCATCTGCAAAATTGCTGTTATATTCGCATAAGCGTAATTTAACAACCATGCAGTAGACCAATTGTCTGTCAGTATTTATTCCGTATAATTTATGTTAACTTTTCTCAATATAGGCACAAACGCCTAATGATTTCAGTATCAATCGTATCTTTTACATAATTTTTATATTTTTATAGGGCTTTTATAAATTTTTCATAATTAGTAGTTGATTTATGCTTATGATTGTGCATTTGTGTTATTAACTGCTGTATATTTGATTGTCAATATTTAATAAGTAATAGATATAATAGATTCAAATTTATTCTATCGGCAAAAGCGGCTTCCTTCATCAATAAAAGCAAGGGAGCAAGGAGAATGCTTGATTCGTCTCCCCTGTCCCCTACCCTTTTCCCCTTGCCTCTTCGTTGACACCCCAGCCATAAACGAGCCAAGATAAGCTATATGGTAAACAATTGTAAAGACGGCGGTGCGGGATGTCTCTTGAGCTGATTTCACTAGAAAACATTCAGGAGTTTGCCCATCAGTACGGTTACTGGGCTATTTTTTTAGGAATTTTACTAGAAAATTTGGGTCTTCCCATACCCGGTGAAACCGTAACTCTAGTGGGTGGATTTTTGGCTGGTAGTGATGAATTGAGTTACTGGCTAGTTCTCAGTGTCGCCGTTACTGGAGCCGTAATTGGCGCTACTTTCGGCTATTGGATTGGTAAACTAGGCGGTTGGCCTTTCTTACTACAAATAGGAAAAATTTTTCGGATATCTGAAGAACGACTATTAAATATCAAAGAACAATTTAGTCAAAATGCTGCTAAAGCTGTATTTTTCGGGCGCTTTTTTGCATTATTAAGAATTTTTGCGGCACCATTAGCTGGTATAGCTGAGATGCCTTTTGGAAAATTCTTCGCTTATAACCTAGCAGGAGCAACTGTGTGGGCTAGTTTGATGGTGACATTAGCCTTTTTTGCGGGTAAAGTTATTTCCCTTGAACAATTGGTTGCTTGGGTAACTCAATTTGCCATTGTGGCTGTATTAATACTTGCAGCGTTGATTTTTGTGCCTATATGGCTGGAGTCTCGCCAAGTTAAACGTGCGGCTGAAGAGTAGGGAGTGGGGGAAGATGGGAGAATTTTTATCCTCCTTCCTCATCCCCTTAATCCCTTATCCCTATTCTCTGTTCTGCTGCGCCCAGATACGAGTTGGTAATCCCCACACGTAAATGAAACCTTCGGCTGCTTTGTGGTCAAATTGGTCTTCAGCACCGTAGGTTGCTAAATCAGGCGTGTAGAGTGAATTATCACTCCAGCGTCCGACGATAGTGGCGTTACCCTTGAACAGTTTCAATCTGACAATTCCCGATACCCTTTCTTGGGTCTTTTGAATAAAAGCATCTAAGGCGGCTTTCAGGGGACTGTACCAGAGACCGTTGTAAACTATTTGGCTGTAGGTCTCTTCAATGCCTCGTTTGTAATGGCTAACGTCTGCGGTTAATGTCAGGCTCTCTAAGTCACGGTGAGCTTGAATTAGCACCAACATCGCTGGGGATTCGTAAATCTCTCGTGATTTGATTCCCACTAGTCTGTTTTCAATCATGTCGATGCGTCCGACACCGTGGCTACCCACTAGCTGATTAAGTTCTTGGATGAGTGCTACAGGGTCTTTAGGTATACCGTTGAGAGTAGTAGGAAGACCTTGAGTAAATCCTATTTCAATGTATTCTGGCTCATTGGGGGTGTCGGCGATCGCCTTTGTCATTTCATAGATTTCTTCTGGTGGCTCAAATTTGGGATCTTCCAACGCACCAGCTTCAATACTGCGACCAAGCAAATTCTTATCAATGCTGTAAGGCGAAGACTTTTTCACGGGTGAGGGGATACCAAACTTCTCACCATAGGCGATAGTTGCTTCCCGACTCATACCCCATTCCCGCGCTGGGGCGAGAATCTTCAAATTAGGATTGAGCGCAGTACAAGAGACATCAAAGCGTACCTGATCGTTACCCTTACCGGTACAACCATGTGCGATCGCATCAGCACCGTATTTTGCCGCAGCTTCGACTAATATCTTAGCAATCAACGGACGGGCTAAAGCAGTTCCTAGAGGATAGCGATTTTCGTAGAGGGCGTTGGCCTGAATCGCGGGAAAAGCATAATCTTTAATAAAACTTTCTTTGACATCCGCTACTAGGGATTCACTTGCACCCGATTTTAGTGCTTTTTCTCGGATTGGTTCTAATTCATCTCCCTGGCCTAAATCTGCTGCTAGGGTAATTACCTCTTCTACTCCCCACTCATGCTTCAAGTAGGGAATACAAACGGAGGTATCTACTCCACCAGAATATGCCAGAACAACCTTTTTGGCGCGACCCATTGCTTTCTCCAGTTAGGAAAACAAATAATGAGTCATTATTATATCTAACTACACCGTGTATATTTTTTTTGTGCAACTGATGATTGGGAAATTTATTTTTTGCTGAGGGAGCGATCTCTACGACGATGCTCCGCCTACGCTAAAAGACTTTGTAAGATATTTGTAATCGGCTTAACCATTTATTCTCTGGTTTTTAACCTCCTGTCGTTGGTTCAAAGCTTATTTAAGTGAAATCACAACAATATTCACTTTTGAAATTTGGAGCTTTGTCTGATGAAATTAACCAAAAATTTTGGCATTGCTACTTTTGCTCTTGCTATCTCTTTAGCTACTTTTGAAGCTAAAGCAACACAAGCAGCTGTAGTTAATTATAATTTCGCTGTTAATGCCACATCTGGCAGCAATCCGGGGCAGTACTTTGGTTCTTTTGGCTATGATGACTCAAACTTAAATCGCATAGGTGAAGAGAACTTAGATGTTAACAATGGATTATTATTTATTACCTTTGATTACTTAGGTACTACGTATACAGAAATAGATGATATAGAATACTCTATAGGCGGAGGCCCTTTAGTCAGCTTTAGAGATGGTGAACTTTTAGGACTGAGCTATTTAGTTGAGAATCAGTTTTTTATCGGTGGCGATTTAGATACTCCATTCACTGGAGGAAATAGATTTTATACCACTACGGACTTCTTGTCTGCGGAGGAAGTCGGTACAGTCAGTTACTCTACAGTACCAGAACCCTTGGCGCTTTTTGGAACAGCGATCGCCACTGTTACTGGATTTTTGGTGAACCGCCAGAAAAAAAATAACCAAATGTCAGCATAGCTTGTTATTTTCTTACCTTTATAGTACAATTGTACTCACAAGAGAAATCCTGATTGAATCCCACCCCACTGTTACAGTGGGGTTTTTATTTTGAGTTCCTCGCACTATTAATTGTTGTTATTACCGTAATTTCACGGTCAGGCTATTTGTATTTAACCCTGAGTTTGATATTCCTTAACCTCTTGTCATTGTTTGAAAGCTTATTAAGTGTAATTGCGTAACGATTCACTTTTTAGACTTGGAGTATTTTTGATGAAATTAGCTAAGAGTTTGAGTGTTGCTACCCTTGCGGCAATTTCCGTTGCAGCTGCTGGAGTTAAACCAACACAAGCTGCTATCGTTAATTACAGCTTCACTGTAGATGCTACATCTGGCAGCAATCCTGGTCAGTACTTCGGTTCTTTTAGATATGATGACTCATTCTTGACTGGTTTAGGACTTGAAACATTAGGAGTTGAAAATGGACTAACAGTTGCATTCAACTACTTGGGTACTACTTATACAGAGGCAGACGATATTGATTTTGACCTTTTCCCCATCGTTAGCTTTAATGATGGACAGCTTCAGGGACTCAGCTATTTTGTTGCAAACCAGTTTTTCATCGGCGATGAAAGTGATCTAGATGTAGGTGGAAACAAATTTTATTTGGTTGACGAATCAGTAATTACCACACAAGTAGGTACTGTCAGTTACAGTCAAGTGCCAGAACCCTTTGCAGTTAGTGGTATAGCGATCGCTACTACTGTAGGATTATTTATGAAGCGTAAGAAAAAAGCCGCAGTAGCAAGCTAGAAACAATGTTTTAAATATTGTGAGCTAGGCAGGTTTTGTACCTGTCTTTTTTTATAAAAACAGAAACATAAAAATAAAGAGACGCTGCAATGCAACGTCTCTTTATGATTGATTAACTAGAAAAATCTAAATTACAGACCGCCGATAACACCACCATCGTTACGGGTAATTACTACCGTTGCAGAACGGGGACGGCCTGGCAGACCATAACCTTGACTGTAAGGCCAGTGGCTGTTCTGGGTTGGATTCGCGGTAGTCCCACCATCACCAGGGTGCTGGATGCCGACAAACATCGCTTTGCCATCAGGTGTAGTGATGACACCAGTTACTTCACAATCAGTAGGGCTAGTTAGGAAACGTCTCACCTGTTTGGTGTTGGGGTCAGCACACGACATGGTGTTACTACCGATGTTGATTAGGTCGCCCACACCATCACCGGAGTGGTCAGTTTGAATCCAAAGACGACCGAAGTCATCAAACCAGAGACCATCTGGTGAACTGAAATCATCACCGTTGATATTGCCTTGAAGGTTGGATTCAGTTCTTTGGCTATCACCAGCTTCCACGAAAATATCCCATTTGAAGGTAGTAGTTGCAACACTGCGTCCATCTTCGCGCCAGCGAATGATGTGACCATAACGGTTATCAGGACGGGGGTTAGACGCATCTACAGGAGGACGCGCACTACCTGCGGTTGTTGAACCGTCTGGTTGGTTAACAGATTCGGTTCCTGTTCCACGGCGGTTATTGTTGGTCAGGGTGCAGTAGACTTCGATCTCTCTAAATCCAGCAATCCGAGGACGTACAGCTACCCATTCTGGTCTATCCATCATGGTCGCGCCGACTCTATCAGCAGCCTGACGTGTTTTAACCAATACTTCAGCTTGGTCTCTGAAGCCATTTTCTGGTGTTAAACCGTTTTGTCCATGAACTAGAGGTAGCCACTGACCAGTGCCGTTGTCATTAAATTTGGCAACATAAAGAACACCAGTATCGAGTAAATCGCGGTTAGCCTCACGATTTCTAGGATCATAGGGTTGGGCGCAAACAAACTTGTAAATGTAATCGTTGCGCTCGTCGTCACCCTGATAGAACGCTACACGATTATTGTCATCAACAACAACCTGAGCGCTTTCATGCTTGAAGCGTCCTAAGGCTGTACGTTTAACTGGTGTGCTTCCGGGAGTGTATGGATCGATTTCTACTACCCAGCCGAAGGTGTGGGGTTCGAGTGGGTTGGTGCGGTTGTTGAAGCGTGGGTCAACTTCATGCCAACGATAGCCAAAACCATTGGCAGAAAGACCGTAACGATTTTGCCCTGCCAAGATTTCTGAATCTGCAATCCCTGGAGTAGAAGCTAAAGGTTCACCGTTGTTACCGAAGTAACCGTTCCAGTTTTCCTCGCAGGTTAAGTAAGTACCCCAAGGTGTGTAACCATGAGCGCAGTTGTTTGCTGTACCGTAAGCGGTGAAACCGTCGTTTGTACCAATCTCAACAGAACCGTCTGGGTTGATAGCAAACTTCTTGGACTTCAACAAATCACTACCAGCCGCAGGGCCGGAAATTCGCATTGGGGTGTTGGCAGTAATACGGCGACCATACTCAGAATTGCGCTCGAAAGTCCAGTCGTTACCATTCTTGGTAATTTGTACGACAGACACGCCATGAGCAGCCTGAGATTTACGTACCTTCGCAATTGTGACCGGACTCAGACCTTCGGAACCATGTAGAATCGATTCCTGGGTGTACTCATGGTTTACACACAACAGTCCAGTGTTTATGTCCTGGTTTAAAAAGCTTCTTAATGATCTAGCTTGTGAACCAACTGTCCGACCAACAGCATTCCCACGTGATAGAGGGAAATAGTGCATACCATCAACGTGCATACCATACTGCATTTCTTGAGCAGCAGCATCTTGGGATGCGTCTGGCAACCAGTCTGGTGCGGTAGGCATGATTGGGTCTCCCCAAGCAATCAACACTTTGGCTGTGTATCCTTCGGGAACACTAACCAAGTCCTTTTCCAGAAGTCCTGTAGCTGGGTTGAGTAGGTTTGGGGGAACACTCTTGAAGCCAATACCCGCAAATCCTGTTCCTTTGGGAATTGGAGATGCTTGAACACTTTGGAGAAGGCCGCCAATAGAAACTTCACCGACAACAGTTAGCACTGATGCACTAGCTGCTGTGAAGATGAACTTACGGCGACTCATACTCATACGGTCAATTACATCACGAATTGACTCGTTACCAGATGGGTTGATAGTGCGATTATTTTTAGGGTGAAAGCGTCCTTTCATTCTGAGTACTCCACTTAAAGTTCACAATTTTTGCTATTCATCTCATTGCTTGATAGCAATGGCAATTGAGTAAATAAAACTCTACGGATTTACATAGATCACTCAGAAACATCTCGATTATTCATGTATTTTTAACGGTAAGATTCCGTAACAAATACAGGTAAGGCGAGTTTTAATGCTTACAGTTATGATGTTTGTCAAGCTTTTAGCTAATTTAGGTAGTTAGTGTTAACATCAGGTTATATATTGATTAATTAGAATTTATTAACAGAGATATTTTGGAGTAAAAATATATTTTTTGCGGAAAAATACTTACTTGAGCATGAATGTATATTGATATGTTGAAGACATGATATTAGATACATTAGTAATAATACTGAAGTAAATATCTCCCTCCGTAAGCAAAGTCAGATAAGGAACAGTCTGAAGTACCACACTGTCCTATTCTGGATATGGGTAGTAATGTTGTGGGTGAGACCGTGTTTATTAGTGTTGTGATACCGACTTACGATCGCCAGCCGATTTTGGAAAAGTGCCTCCGTGCCTTAGAGAGGCAGCAACTTCGAGCATCAACTGTCATCAAAGACTATGAAATTGTTTTAGTGGATGATGGTTCTACAGATGGCACATTAGAGTGGTTAGCAACACACAAAGAAGAATTTCCCCATGTACAGTGTTTTGAGCAAGATCATGCAGGGCCGGCTGCGGCTCGTAATTTAGGTGTGGAACAGGCACAAGGGGACATCATTATATTTATAGATAGTGATTTAGTAGTCCTGGAAAATTTCTTACAAGCTCATGCAGATGCGTTAGTGCAGGGGCAAGAAAAATTAGGGAGCGATCGCCTCTTTACGTATGGTGCAGTAATTAATACTTGTAATTTCGATAATCCCACGGCTGAACCTTATAAAATTACAGACTTTTCCGCCGCTTTTTTTGCTACAGGAAATGTTGCCATTCCTAAACATTGGTTGGAGAAAGCCGGATTATTTGACACTGGCTTTCAACTCTACGGTTGGGAAGATTTAGAATTAGGTGTCAGGCTGAAAAACCTCGGACTACAACTAATTAAATGTCCTGCGGCTGTAGGTTATCACTGGCATCCGCCATTTAATTTAGAGCAAGTCCCCAACTTAATAGATAAAGAAATTCAACGCGGGCGCATGGGTGTTTTGTTCTACAAAAAACATCCTACATGGGAAGTAAGGATGATGATTCAAATGACATGGTTACACCGTGTACTTTGGGGGATTCTTTCACTTAATGGTGCATTGAATGAAAAAACAATGGCTCCTCTGTTGCAGTGGTTGATTAAATCTGGTAAACCCCAGTTAGCTTTGGAAATCGCGCGAATTTTCCTCAACTGGTACAACGTTAAGGGTGTCTATGAGGCTTATTCCCAAATGCAGAAAGTGTCTTAAATATTGGCGTTGTTGATTAAAAAATTAATTTGCCTCACACAAAGGCGCATTTGCCGTAAGGCATTCCCACAGGGTAGACGCGAAGTTACAAACCTGTAGGGTGGGCAATGCCCACCACAACCATATTTCCGATATTGAGATTAATACTATAGTTGTAGATATTGAAGCGATCGCAGCGTCATTACCATATTTCCATTAAGACAGGGATAATTAAGATAACAAGATAAATAGAAGAGAGTAGCATCATGAGTTCATCTCATTCTAGTAATGGTAATGAAAACGAAACAGCTAAAGGAATAACAAGAATTTCTGTTAGTGGTTATAAGTCACTTTATGATGAATGCAGCATAGAAATACGTCCATTAACCATTCTTGCAGGTGCTAATAGTTCAGGCAAGTCAAGCATCATACAACCGTTATTGTTGATGAAACAAACTCTAGAAGCAACTTATGATCCTGGGGCTTTGTTACTTAATGGTGCTAATGTTAAGTTTACATCAGCAGAACAATTATTTTCTCATTTACCTGGTAAAGAACGTATTCGGAGGTTTGCAATTGGTATAGTAATAGAAAATAATCAATCTGTTAAAAATATCTTTACTAAGATTCCTAGACAACCGATTGACTTGCAGGAAATGATAGTTGAGGACAATAAGAGTAAAGTTTCACTGTCAACTGATACATTACCAGGAGATATAATTAATATCCTACCTGAACAACATTCACGATTTTATAAAATTCTTAAAGAATCAGATGTTCTACAGGAGAAAATATCTTTTATTATTTCTAGAAACCGTTGTTTCTTAGAATTTGTTCTATTTGATTTAATAAATCAAAAAAAAATGATGGATTTGAGTCCATTGATAAACGCTATAATTCCCGACTATACCGAATTATTCGGTAGGCATATTCGTAAAGTTATACATATACCAGGATTACGAGGAAATCCAGAACGTAATTATAAAACAACTGCGGTAGGTGATGAATTTCCTGGCACATTTGATAACTATGTAGCAAGTATAATTAATTACTGGCAGAAATCTAGAGATAAACGTCTGAAAGAATTAAGCAAAGGGCTGGAAATTATTGGACTCACTTGTAAAGTACAAGCTAAACAACTTGATGATACACAGGTAGAGCTTCGAGTTGCTCGTCTTCTTAGAAATTCTGATAATGAAAAGGATATGGTCAGCATTGCTGATGTTGGCTTCGGGGTGTCTCAGACTTTACCTGTATTAGTCGCCTTACTTGTAGCAGAACCAGGACAATTAGTTTATATTGAACAACCAGAAATACACTTACATCCTCGCGCTCAAGTTGCTATGGCAGAAATATTAGCTAACGCAGCAAAACGAGGTGTAAAAGTAGTTGTAGAAACACATAGTGACAGATTAATTTTAGCAATTCAATCTTTAGTTGCTGAAGGCAATTTATCACCAGATTTAGTAAAACTGCACTGGTTTATACGTCAAGAAGATGGTATAACAAAAATCAATAGTGCTGACTTAGACGAAACTGGTGCTTTTGGAGATTGGCCAGAAGATTTTGGTGATGTATCTCTACAATTAGAAAACCGTTATTTAAGTGCTGCGGAAGCTCGTTTAATGCAAGGTATACATGGCGAATAAAATAAGCAAGCGTCTTGTCATAGATGCTTCTGTGGCACGTGCGGCTGGGGGTGAAGAGTCTACTTATCCAGCTTCAGTACATTGTCGAGATTTTTTGAAGGCTGTTTTAGATATCTGCCATCAAGTAGTAATGACACAAGACATTAAAGAAGAATGGGATAAACATCAATCAAAATATTCTCTTACATGGCGGCGACAAATGGTAGCCAAGAAAAAATTTAAATTTATAGATATATCTATTAATAATGAATTATGGAATCAAATAGAAACTCTCGCTGCTACAGAGAAACAATGTCAAGCAATGATTAAAGATTTACGGTTAGTTGAAGCAGCTTTAGTAACAGATAAAATTGTCATATCGCTTGATGACAACACCGCTAGAAAATTTTTTAGCGAGGCATCGGCTAAAATTGATGAACTAAAAAATATTGTTTGGGTAAATCCAGATAAAGTAGAAGAAGAACAGCCGATCACATGGTTAAAAGATGGTGCAGTGGTAGAAAGCGATCGCCTACTAGCGAATTACCAAAACAAACGGATAGGTTGACATAGTTGGTTGACCTGTGTGTTACCCTAGTATGGCTAACCAAATTCCGCACATCTGGGAATTCGGGTGTTTCCCATGAGGAAATACACCCAGGTGGAGGTTTAACCCGAATAGGAGTTACAAAATATATGCCAGTCGTTTCATTGGCTCAAATGATGGAGTCTGGGGTTCACTTTGGGCATCAAACCCGACGTTGGAACCCAAAAATGTCTCCCTACATTTACACCTCTCGCAATGGTGTACATATCATCGACTTGGTGCAAACAGCCCAGTTGATGGATGAGGCTTATAACTATATGCGATCGCAGTCTGAGCAAGGGAAGAAATTTCTCTTCGTTGGTACAAAGCGTCAAGCAGCAGGTATTATTGCTCAAGAAGCCGCTCGTTGTGGTTCCCACTACATTAACCAGCGTTGGTTGGGGGGAATGCTCACCAACTGGGCAACTATCAAAACCAGAGTAGACCGCCTGAAAGACTTGGAGCGTCGGGAAGAAAGCGGCGCTTTAGATTTACTGCCGAAAAAAGAAGCGTCTATGCTACGGCGGGAACTGGCGAAACTGCAAAAATACTTGGGCGGCATTAAAACAATGCGGAAAGTACCCGATGTTGTGGTAATTGTAGACCAACGCCGGGAGTACAACGCAGTTCAAGAATGTCAAAAACTGAGTATTCCCATTGTGTCCATGTTGGATACAAACTGCGACCCAGACGTAGTAGATATACCTATCCCAGCTAATGACGATGCTATCAGATCAATTAAGCTGATAGTTGGTAAATTGGCCGATGCCATTTATGAAGGCCGTCACGGTCAACTGGATGCAGAAGAAGAGTACGAAGATTACGAAGGCTCTGAGGAAGACTACGATTACGATGAAAGCGGGTATACCGACGCGGTGATTCCCGACGACGAAGAGGAAGCAGAATAAGCCAAATTGTGGGATGAGGGATGAAGTTTACAAGCTTACACTTCAGAGTTCATCCTTCAGGCTTGAGATTTCATCGCTTTTTCTTCCCCAGCCCTGAGTAAGATAGAAATACTCAACACACTTGCATAGTGCTGAGTCCTGATTAATGAGTGCTGAGTATGATCCCAAAAAAAATGTTTAGAGAAATAAGTCAGACAAAATTGCTTGTTTCTCAAACAAAATAATAGGGAGTAAAAAAATAGGTGCTGATTTTTTAGCATCTACTCAGCACCCCGTACTCTTAACTCAGCACTATTTTAGTGAGCGATTACAACTCAAGGTCAAGTTAGGAATTGAGGCAACATGGCGGAAATATCTGCAAAACTCGTCCAAGAGCTACGCCAAAAAACTGGTGCTGGCATGATGGACTGCAAAAAAGCGCTGAAAGAAACTGAAGGCGACATCGAACAAGCCATAGATTGGCTGCGGAAGAAAGGTATCGCTTCTGCGGGTAAAAAAAGCGATCGCATTGCGGCAGAAGGTCTAGTAGACACCTACATTTTGCCTGGTGGTAAGGTGGGTGTACTGATAGAAGTTAACTGCCAGACAGATTTTGTCGCCCGTAACGATGCTTTTAAAGCTCTAGTTAAAAACCTAGCTCAACAAGCAGCAACTGCTGATAATGTTGAGTCTTTGCTAGGTCAACCCTATATTGAAGATGCTAGCGTTACTGTAGATGAATTCATCAAACAAACTATTGCTAGTTTGGGTGAAAATATTCAGGTACGGCGCTTTATCAATTTTGCTCTAGCAGATAAATCAGGAGTAGTAGACAGCTACATTCACACTGGCGGTAGAGTTGGTGTGTTAGTTGAATTAAACTCTAAATCTGAAGCAGCAGCATCTGACGAAGAATTCCAAAATTTGGCACGAAACGCAGCTATGCAAGTTGCAGCTTGTCCCAATGTTGAGTATGTCAGCGTAGACCAAATTCCTGCTGAAGTCGTCCAGAGAGAAAAAGACATCGAATCTGGTAAGGAAGATTTGGCGAATAAACCAGAGAACATTAAAGAAAAGATAGTTCAAGGACGGATTGAAAAACGCTTGAAAGAAATGACTCTGGTAGATCAGCCTTACATCCGCGATCAAAGTATTTCTGTGGAAGACTTAGTGAAGCAGGTTAAGGCAAAAGTCGGCGAAGACATTGAAGTAAGCCGCTTTGTGCGCTACGTTCTGGGTGAAGGCATTGAGAAACAAGAAAGCAACTTTGCTGAAGAAGTCGCTGCCCAAATGGGTGGGAAGTAATTAGTCAATAGTCAATAGTCATTGGTGATTAGTTATTAGTTAACAAATGAGAGATTTTGGACAACTGAGAACTAACAACTGACTATTGACTCTTATTAAGCAGGTCAAGCAAATCGCCTGACCTGTATTTTTATTTATCAGTTATATTAAATTTTTTCGTTGGTTATTTTAAAATAATTGCGTACATTTGTACCATAAGTAGGTTCAGGTGGACAAACACAAGATATGGGAAGAGCAATTGAGCGAATTGAACAGGATATAGCAGTTTTACAAGAAGCGATACAAGCGATCGCCTCAGAACTCCACAGCGCTTATGCTAGTTATCTGGGCGTTTTGGGTCAAGCACTAGGGAAGCAGTTAATTCTGGCGAGTTACCATCTGTGTACACAAGGGTATCCCGAAAACTTTTTGAAGTTATCGTTAAATCAACGGCAGCAATTACAACAAGCCATTCGTAAGTTGGGTAAACAGGCAGCTGAACTATTACTGGCTCAATTGATGAGTCAGGGAGTAGGGGAAGATGAGGTAGATGAGGGAGTAGGGGAAGATGAGGAGGTAATATCTGTTGCTTCGGCTTCTCAAGTTTATGTATTGGATACTTCTAATCCCGTAGAACTGGCAAAGTGGCAACAGCATCTAGAAGAAGAAACCCAACGAACATTGAGAAAGGTTTCTCATGAAGCTAATGTTCTACTGCAAAAAGCTAACGTTTTACCCCAAAAATTACCAGAACCCATTTTAGAAGCAGCTGCGGCTGCATCGGAAGCTTCTGCGGAAATGATGCCAGGGCCGCCTAATCTTTTAAACTTGGTTATTGAAATTGAAAATGAGCAAGATGAAGAAGAATCAAGCCTGACACAAATCACGACAATTAATTTAAGGTTAGGAGAAATAGAATTTGCTGACCCAGCCCTTTCCTCCAGTCGCAAGCAAATTCGTCACATCTTAGGAAAGCTCAACCAACTAGGAAGAGAGTATCAAAAAAAGCAAAGAGAACGTTCAATTGCCGAAGCTGAAGCCGCATGGCGTTCCAGTTGGTATGAGGATTAGTCAATAGTTCAAAGTCCACAGTCCAAAGCTGTGTTGACTGTTGACTGTTGACTGTTGAATGTTGACTAACAACTAATGACTAATGACTAATGACCAACCAGATTGGATAAGATTGCACAAAGCCTTGGCAGTAGAAGCAGAACACGGCTTTACAGACTTGCTGGGTAAACAATACCGCTTCAGCGAATTTCTTAGCCTAACCTTTGGGAAATTCCCGACGGTTTTGCCAGCAATTGAGCGTCGTCGCTGGCAAGAACTGGCGGAGAAATTTGCTAGTTATCCAAATCTGGAACAGAAAGAAAGACAACACCTAATAGCTGAAACTCGTAGATATCTTTACCAACTGCAAAAAGAGCAGGAGGAACCTAAGGCGCAGGGGAGCAAGGGAGCAGGGGAGCAGGGGAGAAATTATAAATTAAAAATTCCGAATGCTACCCCAGTTGTGGCTGAGGTGAGTCGTAGGCTAGCTCCGAACATTGACCAAAAACTCAGTGATTTACCAGAAATAGGGATTCGCAAAGCAGATAGATTAGCGGCTTTGCGTTTGTACACTGTGCGGGACTTGCTTTTCTACTATCCCCGTGACCATATTGACTATGCACGGCAGGTAAATATCCGCGAGTTGGAAGCGGGTGAGACAGTGACAATAGTAGCCACGGTGAAAAAATGTAATTGTTTTACTAGCCCGAAGAATAAAAAATTATCAATTTTAGAGTTAATCCTGAAAGATAATACAGGTCAAATTAAAGTCAGTCGTTTCTCTGCGGGTGCGCGGTTTACCAGTCGCGCTTGGCAGGAAAGTTTAAAACGCCGTTATCCTGTGGGTAGTGTTTTGGCGGCTTGTGGGTTAGTCAAAGGCACTAAATACGGCTTGATGTTGGATAACCCGGAACTGGAAGTTTTGGCGAACCCAGGAGACAGTATTGAATCTTTGACCATTGGGCGGGTAGTGCCGATTTACAGCCTCACTGAAGGGGTGATGGCTAGTATGGTTAGACAGGCGGTACTTGCGGCTTTACCTGCGGCGGTTCATTTGAAAGATCCATTACCTAAAGGTTTGCGGGAAAAGTATGGTTTGATGGAATTGAAGGATGCGATCGCTAACATTCATTTTCCTGATGAAAGTGCGACTTTGCAAGTTGCTCGCCGTCGTCTCGTTTTTGATGAATTTTTCTATCTGCAACTCGGTTTATTGCAACGTCAACAGCAAGCTAAAGCTATTCAAACTAGTGCTGTCCTCGCGCCAAAGGGTCAGTTAATCGAAAATTTCTACGAAATACTACCATTTCAACTCACTGGCGCACAGCAACGAGTTCTTAATGACATCCTCAACGATTTGCAAAAATCCACACCCATGAATCGTTTGGTACAGGGTGATGTGGGTTCGGGTAAGACTGTGGTGGCTGTGGTAGCAATTTTGGCAGCAATTCAATCTGGCTACCAAGCCGCTCTCATGGCTCCTACAGAAGTATTAGCAGAACAACATTATCGTAAGTTAGTGAGTTGGTTTAACTTGTTACATTTACCAGTAGAATTACTTACTGGTTCGACTAAGACTGTTAAAAGAAGACAAATACATTCCCAGTTAGAAACAGGCGAATTACCCTTGTTGGTAGGAACTCACGCCTTAATTCAAGACCCGGTAAATTTCCAACGCTTGGGTTTAGTAGTCATTGATGAACAACATCGCTTTGGGGTGAAACAACGGGCGCTACTGCAACAAAAAGGCGAACAACCCCATGTATTAACGATGACTGCTACACCAATTCCCCGGACGCTGGCATTAACCATACACGGGGATATGAATGTCAGTCAAATTGATGAATTACCACCAGGACGGCAAAAAATTCAAACTACCATGTTAAGTGGTCAGCAACGTCCTCAAGCCTACGACCTCATCCGCCGGGAAATTGCCCAAGGTAGACAAACTTATGTAGTGTTGCCATTGGTAGAAGAATCAGAGAAACTAGATTTGCGATCGGCTGTAGAAGAACACCAAAAGTTACAAGAGAGTGTTTTTCCAGAATTTCAAGTCGGGTTGCTGCATGGTCGCATGAGTTCGGCTGAGAAAGACGAAGCTATTACCAAATTCCGCGACAATCAAACACAGATTCTTGTATCTACAACCGTTGTTGAAGTTGGTGTAGACGTACCCAATGCAACAGTGATGCTCATTGAAAATGCGGAAAGATTTGGTTTATCGCAACTACACCAATTGCGGGGACGTGTGGGTCGGGGTGCGGCGCAGTCATACTGTTTATTGATGAGTAGTTCTAGAAGTCCCGACGCTCAACAAAGATTGAAAGTTTTGGAACAGTCTCAAGATGGCTTTTTCATCTCCGAAATGGATATGCGTTTTCGCGGGCCGGGTGAAGTCTTAGGCACAAGGCAATCTGGTGTGCCTGATTTTACTTTAGCTAGTTTAGTAGAAGATGAAGACGTTTTATTATTAGCCAGACAAGCAGCAGAGAAAGTGATAGAGATAGATGCAACTTTAGAGCGTTGGACTTTAATGAAAGCAGAGTTGAAATATCGCTATGAACGGTTGATGGGTGGAGCAATTTTAACTTGATATCAAATCCAGGGAATGACTGACAATTATGAATGGCGGACGCTAGCCTTGAGAACTTTTTAAGATAAACTGTTGCGCGATAAATCACACAAGGAGAGCATAAGAATCTCTTTTCCCCATTCCCCATTTACCAAACATAATTCATTCACCACTATTATTCCGATTATTTCTCCAAAATAGGAAACTAAAATTTCTGTCCGTGCGACGGTAACGCCGAACGGGTCTTCTTGTTTGTCGCTTGGTGATTCTGTCGCTCGTCTCTTCACCGTCAACATCTTGGGAAACATTAACAGGTAATTGAGTCTTCGTTTCTTCTTTGCTTCTCCACCAAGCAATAATCCAACCTCCTCCAACAGCACCTATTCCACCAAGTAAGATACTCATGGGTGCAGGATATCCCAATAATCCAAAACCAATTAAGAAAAATAACCAGTATTTTAACCCTGCATCAATACCATCAGAAGAAGCGACAACAGGTGCTTGGGGACTACTTTTACTAGAATTAGTAAACCAGCCTAAAGCAAAACCACCGATAATTCCCAGAAAAATACTTAAGGATACGGGCGAGCCTGTCGTTATGAGGATAAATATTAAAAATGCTCCGAATATTAGTTGCGAAAGGAATTCGGGGGTGAAATTAAATAGGTTGTTATTATTAGCCATAAATAAACTCAGGGATAGGGGTATAAGGGTTTAGGGGTGTAGGGTTAAGATTTTTTAGCCCTACACTCTTCTCCCCGTAAATAGGCTGTCAGTAAATTAAGTAGCTTGCTTACGCGTAGCAGTATTACGAATTACCTGTTGCAATTGTATCTTTTGTGGTTGAGTCGTATCCCAAGTTTGTACGTAGGATTTTTCTTTCTCAGTAAAGGATTCAGTTTGCTTGAGTTGGGAAGCTAACAAATCAACTGTAGCATCAGCAATATCGCCTGTACGCTTAATTAGACGTTCTTGCACAACTTCTATAGGTGCTGTGCAGTAAATAATCTGGAGGGGAAGGTGATATTTTTCAGCTTGTGCGATCGCTTCTTCTCGTAAATTTTGTTTATCATATTTAGCATCCAAAATTACTGTGTAACCTTGATTAGCTAGTATAGTCCCCAGGTTTAATAACCTTGCATAGGTCTTTTGGGTCATTTCCGGTGTATACAAATCATCATTGCCACGTTCCCACAGAGGAATTCCCCCCAAGTGTTTACGGACTGCATCTGAGCGAATTTGAATTGCATTTAGTTGACGGGCTAAATATTTTGCAGTCGTACTCTTCCCAGAACCAGATAAACCAGACATTAAAATGAGTTTTCCTTGTTTGGGTTTGGTGTATTCCCAAGCCAGTTTGTAATACACAGAAGCTGTTTTAGTAGCTTCTTCCTTTACCGTTGCTGGGACGCTGGGGTCGTCTAACAAAAACGAAGTCACTTTAGCCCGCACATAAGATTGACGATTTAAGTATATGGGTAGTACTTCTAATCCTTCCCAGTCGCCAGTCTGCTCTAAATATGTATTCAGATATGCGTTACTCAAGTCTGGTCGTTGCTGTGCGTCCAAATCCATCACAGCATAAGCAACATCAAACATCACATCAACAAAGCGGAAAGGCTCGTTAAATTCAATACAATCAAACAGGAGAATTTTATCTTGCCATAGACAAATATTTCTCAGGTGTAAGTCTCCATGACATTCCCGAATGTAGTTATTTTGGATTCGGCGCTGGAATAATTCTTGTTTTTCTACAAAAAAACGCTCGGTGTAGGCTTTAGTTTCATCAAATTGCAACTGCGTCTGGGGACCATCGATATATTTCTCGGTTTGCTCATAATTCTCATCAAATGCAGCCTGAACTTGAGGCACTTCACCAAAACTACGAATGTAATCATTAGTCTCAGTTTTTGCATGGTATTGAGCCACTACCTGCCCTAATTCTTCTAAATGTGACTCAGTTAGCTTACCTTGGGCAAAAAGTTCACTGAATAAACCCTCCTGGGGAAACTGGCGCATTTTCAGCACATACTCAACAGCCTCACCTGTTCCCCCTAGAGTATATTGCTCATCTACCAAACTGATTGGTAGCACTTCCAAATATAATTCAGATGCTCCTCGCTGATTCAAGCGTAGTTCTTCCTGACAAAAATGTTGTCGCTTCTCTAAAGTTGAGAAATCCAAGAAGCCAAAATTCACTGGCTTTTTCAGTTTATAGGCATACTCTCCCGTGAGTAGCACATAGGAAACGTGAGTTTGAATTAGCTGGATAGGTTCTGTTACTTCGTGAGGATAAAATCCGGGTTGTAACATCTGTTGGATTAAAGCTGGAAGAGTCATTTCTGTCATAGGAATTTTTCAAGTTCGTAGTAAGGACTTTAGTCCTGATTTTTTCCCGTAGTGTTTCGCAGAGAGGACTTTAGTCCTCACTACAAACAACAAAAAACCAGGGGTTAAACCCTGGTTGATCAGCAATTATCACAAACTTTAAATGGCAAGTAAGATAAATTTCGCACCTGCTTTAGTCTTTAGCAGTGGCAAGGAAGCTGATGTGATATGGTGTACCCTTGGCTGGATGCACCTGAACTTCTTGAAGAACAGTTTTACCAGTCCACTCCAGTTCGGGAATGTTGAGTTCAATTTCTGTTTTTTTCACAGCAGCAGCTTTGAGTAATCTTTCAACTACTTTGGCGTCAACTACCAAAGAAATAGATTCTCTACCGTTGTGTCCGTATAAGTTAGCGGGGATAAGTCCAGAGCGACGCAAAGCCTTCGGCTTGGTGCCTTCTGGTCGTTTTTTAGTTTCGACTGTCAGAGCCATATAATTTGGTTAGTTGTCAGTTGTCAGTTGTTGTTAGTCAATAGTCAATTTAGACTGTAGACTAAGCACTTAGCAAAGAGGCTGGAGTACCATCGGGGTGCAGCAAGGCACGTTTTGGCCCGTGGATTGGGTCTTCTACAATGATGGTTTGATCGCGGCTTGCGCCTAAAGAAACGATCGCAATCGGGACTTCCATTAATTCTGCGAGGAATTTTAGATAGTCCAGTGCTTGCTGGGGTAAGTCTTCCAGGTTACGACATTCGCTGGTTGGCACTTGCCATCCTGGGAGGGTTTTGTAGATGGGACGACACCGAGCAAACTGACGAGCGCTAGTTGGGAAATGATCGCAGCGATCGCCGTCTATTTCATAAGCTACACAAACTTGAATTTCCTCTAACTCGTCGAGGACATCTAGTTTGGTGATAGCCATACAATCCATGCCGTTAATTCGCACAGCATAGCGACCAATAACTGCATCAAACCAGCCACAGCGCCGCTTACGTCCGGTGGTTGTGCCAAATTCCGCCCCGCGATCGCACAGTAATTCGCCTAACTCCCCATGCAGTTCGGTAGGAAATGGCCCTTCTCCGACTCGCGTTGTGTAGGCTTTGGATACACCAATTACCCGGTCTATCATTGTCGGGCCTAGCCCTGTACCTACGCAAGCCCCCCCAGCTACTGGGTTGGAGGAGGTGACATAGGGATAAGTCCCATGATCCAAGTCTAGGAGCGTACCTTGTGCGCCTTCAAACAATATGTTGCGTCGCCGTTGAATGGCATCGTATATTTTTAATGATGTATCAACAACGTGAGGGCGTAACCGTTCTGCGTACCCTAAATACTCTTGGATTACCTCTTCAGGATCTAGGGGCGGCAGGTTATACAGCTTTTCTAAAATGAGGTTTTTATAATTGATTGTCCATTCCAACTGGTCGCGTAAGGCTACCGGGTCCATCAAGTCTAATATCCTGATACCTGTACGCTCGGATTTATCAGCGTAGGTAGGGCCAATCCCTCGACCAGTGGTTCCAATTTTATGGCTTCCGCGTCGCTCTTCTGATGCCTTGTCAATTAGCCGATGATAGGGCATGGTGACATGGGCTGTTTCAGAGATGAGCAGATTTTTAGTAGAAATATTTAAACTTTCTAATTGGTCGAGTTCTTTTATCAAAACTTGTGGATCGATGACTGTTCCACAGCCGATCATACATTCCGTATCAGGGTACAAAATACCGGAGGGAATCAAATGTAGTTTAAAGGTCTGACCTTTGACTACAATAGTGTGTCCAGCGTTGACACCCCCTTGATAGCGTACTACCACATCTGCGGAGCGGCTGAGTAAGTCAGTTATTTTACCTTTTCCTTCATCGCCCCATTGAGCGCCTATTACAATGACGTTAGCCAAGTGTTTATTTTATTGAGGTAAAGTTTCCACAAAGAACCATTATCAACATAATCCGTGACGAATGTCAATAGTTATTAGTGAAAAACTTTCATCAAAAATGCACCCTTTGACGCATCTGCTATCCATCTCCACTTAATCAGGGCAGAATATAGATAGCAAAATTAGGGAACACCAAAAAATAAATTATTCCAACTTGACGGTTAGTAGGGTGCGTCAGTATGAATAATTTCTTGGTACAGCTAAGTTTTCTTGCACTGACGCACCCTACCTACTTGGAGATTTTTTTATCTGTAAGTCCCTTAGCGAAATGAAATTGCACTTGCTCACATCAAACTTTAGTTAAAACCCCATCTCGTAGTTGCTCAACTAATTGGTGTAAATTCCCCGTATTCAA
This sequence comes from Anabaena subtropica FACHB-260, assembly GCF_014697105.1. Lineage (GTDB taxonomy): Bacteria > Cyanobacteriota > Cyanobacteriia > Cyanobacteriales > Nostocaceae > Trichormus > Trichormus subtropicus. The sequence continues at coordinate 38,246 of NZ_JACJRF010000038.1, forward strand.
GCGATAACTGAGAGGATGAGCGATTAATCGTGCCGTGCTTTCATACAAAGTAGTAATTTCAATCAAACCATTTTCTTTTAAAGTCCTGCCAGTAGAAACGATATCTACAATTGCCTCAGACATTCCCGTAATCGGGCCTAGTTCCACAGAACCATAAAGCGGAACTATTTCCACAGGTAAATCTAAGCCTTGGAAGTATTCACGAGCGCAATTTACATATTTAGATGCAACACGACTGTGAGCAGGCAAATCTAGTGGTGATTTGTAAGAACTAGATGCTTTGACAGCTACCGACATCCGACAATAGCCAAACTGCAAATCTACTAAATGGGCAACCTGCGGCTGTTTTTCGCGGAGTACATCGTAACCAATAATACCGATTTGTGCTTGTCCATACTCTACATAAACAGGCACATCTTGTCCCCTAACTAACAATCCTTTCGCCGTTCCACTGGCATCAGTAATTTGCAGTTGGCGATTTCCTGAGTCTAAAAAAGCACTAAAATCCAAACCTACAGATTGCAGTAGGCGGATGCTATTTTTGAGTAGTTCCCCTTTCGGCAACGCAACAGTTAACATTCGTTTTCTTGGTATCCTTGGCTAGAGACACTTGATAGTGTCAATATTGAGAATATCTCTATTGCTTACCACAAGCAGCATGAGAATTTTATTAGTTGATGACGAAGTAGAACTAACAGACCCCTTAAGTCGGGTGTTAACTCGTGAAGGTTACACCGTAGACGCAGCTTATGAGGGGACAAGCGGTAGCGACATGGCCACAGTAGGTAATTACGACCTACTGATTTTAGACTGGATGTTACCAGGGAAAACAGGCTTAGAAATTTGTCAAGAGTTGCGCCACCAAGGCAAAATTACACCCGTTTTATTCCTCACTGCTAAAGATACCTTAGATGACCGCGTACAAGGTTTAGATGCTGGTGCAGATGATTATTTAGTTAAACCATTTGAACTGCGAGAGTTGCTAGCGAGAGTCCGCGCTTTGTTGCGGCGTTCTAGTTCTCAAACCTATGAAACCACACCAGGAAGATTAACTGTAGCCGACTTAGAGCTTGATTGTGAAAATCAAGTCGCCTACCGTCAAGGACGAGTTATTGAACTATCGCAAAAAGAAAGCCAGCTTTTGCAATACTTTATGGAACACACTGGACAGTTATTAACTCACTCCCAAATTCTACAAAATCTTTGGCAAGATAGCGAACCACCAAATAGCAATGTCATTGCAGCCTTAATCAGATTGCTGCGCCGTAAAATTGAGGTAGGAAAAGAAATTTCCTTAATTCACACCGTCTACGGTAAAGGCTACCGCTTCGGTACATCTTCAGTTGAATGAAAAATAATGTAGACGTAGCCTGATAGCCCGACAGTTAAACAAATGTTTGTGGGCTTGTTTTTCCATAGGAAGCTGTGATATTTATTAGCTACGTAAAGTTACTTATATAATCTCAAAATTAAAATATATGAACGTGACAATTTTGACATCATTTCTAGCACCGTGTTTACCCTTTCTATTGAAAAAAGTTGGAGAGTCTGCATTAAGCGGAGCTGCTACCAAACTTGGCCAAGATACTTGGGATAAAGCCACAGCAATTTGGGCAAAGTTGTGGCCTTCAATAGAAGCGGAAGCAGCAGCCAATATCGCTGCGACACAACTGGCAGATAAACCAGAGAGTGAAGCTTGGAAAGCTGCGCTTCAGGAAGAATTAGAAACACTGTTGCAAAAAGATAAAGCTCTTGCAGAGTTCATTGCAGAAATCTTCAAAGATAAAAATGAAGTTAGTACAAATGGGGTTCAAATTCAGCAAACCGCAGGAACAGTTGAGGGGCAAATGATTGGACAGATGCAAAATAGTGAAGCTAAAAACATCGGTAACATCGGTAGTGTTCAGGGAGATGTCACACTTTAATAGTTATCCGTTACATAAATTCGATAATTATTCATTGATTTGAATCCATAAAATTTTTACCTAATTCGTCTTTTTGCAAGCAGTTTATTTGTGTTGTGCTAACTTACTTAATCTGATGACAAATGATTCAAGAGCAGAACCAACGAGAATCTCAAGCACCTCAGGCGAGTAATCAAATTCAGCAGGAAATAGGTCGAAATTCAGGGCAGAATATTGGTCAGTTGGATAATGGACAAGCCCTGAATTTTCAAAATGTCCAAAACATATTTTTTCAACAAAGTGGAACGAGTAGTTCCGCAATTCATCCATCTCAGCTTAAAAAGGAGCTTCCCCATTTCCTGCCTTATTTAGCTAACCGTAGAGAGCAGGAATCACAACTAGGTGAAGCATTCTTGAAGTTTATCAAGCAAGATTCACCTGGTCATTTCGTTTGCATTATTCATGGTGATGAGTCCCAATGTCATTACAATTTTTTAGAACGGATGCGAAAGTTTTCTCTGCCTCAATGGCTAGAGCTAGAACCACACCAACCAATTATTCCTAAATATCATCTGGAATGGCCTACAAAATTTAAAAATTCTCAATCTCTCCTAAAACAGCTATATAAAAATTTGGCACATAGTTTGTTGGGGAATGATATTTACTGTTCCGAAAAAATCAATAGTATTTTGAGTAAGTATACCCATCCAGTTATAATTCATACTCATTTACTTACAGAAGATTTAGACAAACAAGGATTTGGAAGCATAGATAAATTATTAGAGTTTTGCCAGCAATTACATCAAGAAATTATCAAACAAAAATTAATTATTTATATATTTATCCAATATAAAATTAAACGTAATAAATCAAAGAAAACTTTCTGGATGAATTTTTTATTCGGTTTTGGGCGTAGTTTTTTCAAACAATATCGATATCAGCAGATAAATAAAAAAGTCCGTCAGTATCTACAAAACCTAACCAATTCAGACTTGAAGGATTTTCAACCTTTATTAGTAACTGTGTTGTCAGAATTGGAAGGAATAAATAGGGGGGAAGTCGAAAATTGGGTGCGGAGTGAACATACTAAACAACTGGTAGGAGAAGACATGATTGAACCGTTAATTCAAAAAGTTGCTAAGATGTTTGCTTCTTGGGAAGACCAAGAACTGTCTGATACAATTCCTATGAGTGATTTAGCAGAAAAGTTAGTTGAGCTACTGAAATCGCTGACAGCAGTATAGGATGAATCAGTATGAAGTTTCGCATATATGAAGGTAATGGAAATCCCCAACAAAGCAGCTTACCAGTAAATCTTTCAACTTCTCCTCGTTCTCAGTTACTCAAGCCAGAGAATTATATTGCAGATTCAGGGTTGCAAGACGCTTGTAATGTGGCACTGTTGCTAGGACAACCACTACTGATTACTGGAGAACCAGGGACTGGTAAAACTCAACTTGCTTATAGTCTGGCATGGGAACTTGGGCTTGGCCAGCCGTTGAAGTTTGAAACGAAGTCTACTAGTATAGCTCGTGAATTATTCTATACTTACGATGCTTTAAAACGCTTCCAAGATGTGCAGAGTGGTGTTGTTCCCACTGAGGTTTTAAATTACATTAATTATCAAGCTTTGGGACTGGCAATTTTACGCACTAGAAATCCAGATGAAGTTAAGGATTTATTGCCATCAGAAATGGTACATGAGATTCCAGTGCGTTCTGTGGTTTTAATTGATGAAATTGATAAAGCTCCTCGTGACTTTGCCAATGATTTACTCAATGAATTGGAGTTGATGTATTTTCGGATTCCAGATATAAGGAATGAAAAAATTGTGGCTGATACAACATTACAACCGATTGTCGTTATTACTAGTAATTCGGAAAAAGATTTACCAGATGCTTTTTTGCGGCGTTGTGTTTATTACAATATTCCTTTTCCTAAAATTGAGCGCTTGGCGGAAATTGTAGCTAATCGGTTGGGGATTAATGCTAGTAGCCGTAGTCCATTTTTACAAGCAGCCCTGGATTTGTTTTATAAGTTACGTTCCCCTCAAAGTGGGTTGAGGAAAAAACCTGCAACGGCTGAATTATTAGGCTGGTTGATAATTTTACAGAAATTCTCTGGTGAATCAAAAAATCCTTTAATGCAAGCGGATGTCGTTTTTGCTAGTCTGAGTAGCTTAATTAAAACTACTGAGGATCAAGAAAAAGCTAAAAAAATTATAGAACAGTGGATAAAAGAACAGACGAAAACAATTTAGATTGGCTAAGTCCCGATGCTTTGATTGAGTTTATTGATCAACTGAGGGAAGCGGGTTATAAAATTGGTGTATCCCAGTATATTGCTGCTCAGGATTTAATTTTGATATTGATTGCTCAAGGGGAAACTTTGGATCATCCAGAGGATTTGAGGAATTTACTGGGGCCAATTGTTTGTAGTTCACCAATTGAGCAGGAAGAATTTCAATTACTTTTTGACCGTTGGACTAAGTTATTTAGCCAAACTAATTTATCAACAGAGGAAGTAAACGTAAAAGCAGTAGCATTTTCAGCCGAACTAGAAACAGAACGCGCTCTCTCGTATCGGATACAGTTTCTAATACTTATCCTTTCAATAACTATTATTTCAATAACTATTGTTCTATCTATTCTCTCTCTCTCGCTCGGAACAGGCAAGGTCTATAATCAACCAATACCAGAAGAAACACCAGCATCAACAGAATTACCTCCAGTACCAACAGGCGAACTTCCAGAAGTACCTCTTAGACAATCTGAAACAGAAATTATTATAGAAACACCAACGAAAGACCTGCCATTTAATTTGCAAATATTGTTACTTTATGTGACTATCTATGTCGCATTTATAATGTGGCGCCTATGGTGGTTGTGGCGTGCTAACTTATTTTTGCAACGTCATAGTACGACCCAAGAACCAGCATTACAAAAAATTTACATTACTGGGTTTGAGGAAAGTTTAGTTAATAGCATCGTGTTATTACAAATTGCCCGGAGTTTAAGATATCGAATTCGTATTCCATCTCGTGAGCTTGATATCGACAAAACTATTAATGCAACTGTGTGCCAAGGAGGATGGCTAACTCCTGTTTATCATACTTACCAAATTCCTTCAGAATACTTGTTTCTCGTTAATCGCACTAGTTATCGGGATCATCAAGCTAACTTTGTAGAAGAGATTATTGAGCGGTTGCAAAATGAAGGCGTATTTATTACTATCTATTTCTTTCATGATGACCCACGAATGTGTTTTCCTGATGATGATGATGGTTTGCCATTAAGGCTGAGAGAAATTACATCAAATTATAGTCAATATTCTCTAGTGATTATCTCAGATACAGAGACTTTTTTTAATTCTCTTAGTGGGGAATTAGAACTTTGGGTAAATCAACTGATGGCTTGGGAAAACCGGGCTATTTTAACACCTACACCTGCGGAAAATTGGGGGTATAAAGAATTAGAACTTGGACAACAGTTTATTATTTTACCAGCGACAATTCAAGGATTTTTGGTGTTGAGTCAAAGACTGCGCCAAGGAGTTGCAACTTATTTGCTAGCGGAGGAAACGCGAATACCTCTACCGGATGAGTTGCGTATACAACCTTATCTCTGGATTGAACGAAACCCGCCGCCATCCGAGCAAGTTAATTTCATGTTGGATTCGCTAGAAAAATATTTGAGTAAGGATGGCTTTTATTGGCTGAGTGCTTGCGCTGTTTTTCCTGAGTTGCATTGGCATATCACTATTTATTTAGGTAATGTGTTGAAAACAGAGTCGGGAGCATCGCTAATAGATGTGTGTTCTTTGGCTGATTTGGCTCGTTTACCGTGGTTACGTTATGGTTATATTCCGGACTGGTTGCGTGTTTACCTAATTAATACATTGACACCACAGCAACAGCAGATAATTCGGACTGCACTACAAAATTTATTAATTACGGCTGTTCAAGGTTCTGTCAGTAAATTGCAGTTAGAAATAGCTAGAAAGTATCATACTTTATTAACAAAATTAGCTAATTCAATACTTGATTTATTATCTAAAAGAGCAGATGTCAATAGTCCATTAAGAGATTATATATTTCTAGATTTTATGAGACATGAGCCTGTACTTGCTATAAAAGTATCAGATGAGTTTAGTCGTGTACTCCAAAGGCAGAAAAGATTTTATTGGTGGATAAAAGTATTACGAAAATTGGGAATAGTGAATCAAGTACCAAGTCATCGAAGGAATTTTGTTGAATTAGCTAACTCTAATTCCTCGTTAATCAACCGCAGGCGATTTTTGAAGTGGTTTGTTTGGGGAGGAGTAAGTTTGCTGACATCAACATTAGCCCATCACATTACTCAAAATTATAGTCGGAATACTAATACCTGGCCCTCTCCAGGTTCTGCTCCTAATTTGTTAGAAGCTTTTGATTTTGAAATAGTAGTAGTAAATTCACAGGGAAATACTGCTGATAGAGCCCAGCGTACAGCACAATATTTTATAGAAAATTTGGGTAATGGTGTAACTCTGGAAATGGTGGCAATTCCCAGTGGTTCTTTCATGATGGGTTCACCGGGACAGGAGCAAAGAAGAAATTTATTTGAAAGTCCCCAACGTCAAGTAAATCTTTCTGGGTTCTTCATGGGTAAATATGAAGTTACGCAGGCACAGTATCAAGCTGTTATGGGGAATAATCCTGCTAATTTTCAAGGTGAAACCAGACCTATAGAACAAGTTAGTTGGGAGAATGCGATAGAATTTTGTCAAAAATTAAGGCAAATAACAGGGCGCAACTATCGTTTGCCTAGTGAGGCGGAATGGGAATACGCTTGTCGTTCTGGAACTACTACACCGTTTTATTTTGGTTTAACGATTACGGCAGAGTTGGTTAATTATGATGGTAGTCGTACTTACGCCTCAGCACCTCAAGGTCTATTTCGTCGGCAAACTACTCCAGTAGGTAGTTTTCCACCCAATGCCTTTGGTTTATATGATATGCATGGCAATGTGTGGGAGTGGTGTCAAGACCATTGGCATGACAGTTATAACGGCGCGCCTACAGATGGTAGTGTATGGCTGAATGATAATGACAATCAATCTCTCCATCTGTTACGTGGTGGTTCTTGGTATGACATTCCTGAGGATTGCCGTTCTGCTTTTCGCAACTACTTCAACCGCAATCGTCGTAGCAACTATATTGGTTTTCGGGTTGTATGTGATGGTGTAGGGGTGAGAACTTCTTTCCTCAGTTAATAAAACCGAACAGTTGCTAAATTCTCAATATTTTCTCGATAAAGCCCCTCTTATTTGCTCTGCGTCTTTGCACCTCTGCGTGAAACAATCACGGACTTACTCAACAACTCATTAACCCGGACTTGCAATTGAGCTTGAAATCGTTTAGCGCGTTGATAAACTATCTTACGTTCTTGAGAAAGAGTACCAAACTCTGTTTCCATAGGCTCAACAAAATAATGTAAGCGAGTTCTCATTGCCCAAACACCCATCGAGGGGAAGAGAACTAAAGCAAACATCAAAGGTGATATGGGTAAAAACGGTAGTTTAAATATTTTTTGGATTTTTTTCAGGTTAATAGTCCAAGGATGTAAAGATTCACTGCCAATGCAGACTACAGGGAGAATGGGGATATGATAGCGATCGCTCAACTGTAAAAAACTCAGATCAAATTTTTGTAATTGGTAGCGTTGTCGCCAACCTTTACGCGGTCCCCTTATCCCTTCCGGCGCATATAACAAGATTTTACCCTGTGCTACTGCTGCCTCAAAATTGCTTAACTCTGCCCGCACTGCACCCAAAACCTGCGACCATTTGGGAGGTAGCCACCACACCATCCAAGGATGTTCAAATAATGAACCTTCTGCTATTGGTTGCGCTATCCACCCTCTTGTTTGACCTAATAAATACCCCAAGCTAATGAAATCCCAAGGGAAAGACATCCCTGCATGATTCATGGCTACAATCATTGGTCCTGTTGATGGTAAATTCTCCAGTTGTTGCAATTCTCCGCGAAAATAATACTGCACAATCGGGGCGAGAATTTCTGTACGAAAAGCTTGTTGATAATTTGGGTTAAATTCCTCAACCTCTGTCCTGGGAGAACGACAACCCAGACGCAACCATCGACTCAAAAATGCTAAATAAAATCCACAAGGAATTAAAAATAGGATGTATTCTAGCCAATTCCAACCATCTGGGTCTTGATGATAATGTTGCCAGTGACGGTTAAATAAAATCAACCAACCAGGAGGATACCACAAACAAAACCAATCAAACCAGCCAAATTTATACCCCTGGTTGATGTTCTGCTCTAAGTGGGAATTTATCAAGCTTTCAGATTGTTGATTAATCACAAATACTGGATATAAGAGATGGGCGTTCTATTAGGCAAACATCCTATCTTGATAAATTTATCATTTGTATCTGACTATAGACGTAAAATTTACTACACTATCTTTGAATTTATCTTCCTTGTCAAAAAATCACCATAGGTAAGGAGGTGGAGTATTTAAATGTTTTGAATTTTGAATTTTGAATTGATTCATAGTGCGATCGCCCTAAAATACTGAAAATACCTTAGAGCGATCGCTTGGTTTATTCGACAAACTCGGTTAATTTACGCTGGATAAATCCGTAAACGCCGATTTGGTTCTTCTCCAAAACTATGGGACTTGAGCCGATAGTGTTCTACTAATTCATGTTGCATTTTGCGGACTTGGGGAGAACGGGGTAATAACTCCACTGGCTGTCCTTTGGGGATGACAATTTGCTCAACTGCAAGTCTTGCTTCTTCCAGCGCGTCCATTTCGTCGTCGCTACCGTTGTGCAAGAATAATTGCAGTTCTCTGTCATCAGCTACTTCTGGGTCATCCATGTTCAGCAACCGCCGCAAACCACGAGTAATTTGGGGAATGGTGCTGGATTTTATTACATGGATGGGGACGTGACGGGCTTTAGCCATCTGTCTCAATTTAGCGTGGTTTTTGACGTGCGATCGTAATGCTAAAATTGCATCTGCATTATCGATGTCTTTTGTCAATATCACAGGCAAAGTGAGGACGTTGATCACCTGTTCCAGTTGATGCCGACTCACACCATAGGGGTAAATGTGCAAGGGCAAGTCTTCACCATTGGGGCCTGGGTGTCTAGCACTGCCCAAATCAATCGCTTCTGGGTAGTTGAACGATTCATCTAATAAGCGGTCAAATTCGCTTGGTGCAGCAATTCGTTCCCGTTCTACAGGTATTGATGGTATGGCTAACATTTGTCCTGATGAACGCCAACCATTGGATTGTCTAGCTGGTACAAAGGACTCCTCCGGTGTTGTTAACTGTCCGCCACGACCATTTACAACGGCTAACTGTCGTGTAATGGAGACTTTACCTTGATCATCTACCGTGCGTGTTTGTGGACTAGCCTGGCGACCCCGCAGCAGAGTATCCACGGTATCTGCAACACTGTCGTGTACTACCCAACGTTGCCGTTCTAGCATTTCCACCGCAATTTCGAAGGTAGGAGGCGCTTTCCGTTCCAAAACGGTTTTTTGACTACCTCTGCGTCTCGCTTCATCGTCTCCCAGTGTCACAGCTTGGATACCCCCAACCAAGTCAGACAGTGTGGGGTTTTTGATGAGGTTTTCTATCTGGTTTCCGTGGGCAGTACCTACCAACTGCACACCCCGTTCAGCGATAGTACGGGCAGCTAAAGCTTCCAGTTCTGTACCAATTTCATCAATAACGATGACTTCGGGCATATGATTTTCTACTGCCTCAATCATCACTTGATGCTGAAGTTCTGGATGAGCTACCTGCATCCGCCTAGCACGACCAATGGCTGGGTGAGCAATATCACCATCCCCGGCAATTTCGTTGGAGGTGTCGATGATGACTACACGTTTATGCAATTCATCTGCTAAAACACGGGCAATTTCTCTTAAGGCTGTAGTTTTACCTACACCAGGTCGTCCTAGCATGAGAATCGACTTACCAGTTTCTACCAAATCGCGGATCATGCCTATCGTACCGAATACCGCTCGACCAACACGACAGGTCAGACCAATAATCTTACCACTGCGGTTACGGATAGCACTGATCCGGTGCAAAGTCTGCTCAATTCCTGCCCGATTATCTCCACCAAAGTTTCCAACTCGCTGAATGCAATCATCTATCTGTGCTTGAGTGACTGGTGTTTCGCTCAGATATTCGGCTTGATTAGGAAATCTAGCCTCTGGGCGACGACCCAAATCCAAGACCACTTCTACTAAACTATCTCGTTTGGGATGATTCTCTAGTACTTTTCGCAGGTCTTGGGGCAAAATGTCTAATAACTTTTGGAGATCGTCTGTAATCGTCATGCTTTCTATTGTGACGTTTTGAGAGATAACGAAGAGCGATTAGCGCTCCTGCTGTGACTTGAGCTGGGAAACGAGGGAACGGGCAAGCTCTACGGCTTGCCAGAGCAATTCTGGTTCTTCTTCCAGGCGGACTGTTGCCTTAATATTAGTATTCCTCACCTCCTTGTTTTCTAACTGCTCAATAATTTGTGTCAGCATTACACGGGCATAACTACCGTAAGCAACTCCAGCAATGGAGGCGGAGGAGCGGGGGGCAGGGGGCAGAGGAGAAGAAATTTCCTCCCTGCTCCCTGCTACGCCACTTGCTCCACTTGGGGAGACCCCTTCGCGTAGCGTCTCGTAGAGAAGACCGCAGTGGCTCCCCTGCTCCCCTGCTTTTTTCAGTAGTCCCATTGCCTTTAACTTAGCAACTGTGTAGCTGTTAGTGCCACCTGCCAGCTGTACATATCCTGGTAATTTAGCTGCCAAGACTTTCTGCCCTAGTTTTACGGCTGCTAAAGTGGTACCATCTCCAATATCACCACTCATGGGGCGACCGTCGGTTTGCCAAATTAAGGTGGTAGGAAGTGGAGAGATTAAATCATAAATCGATTGAAGATATTCAACTAAATCTTTACCATCGGGACAACTGATAGCTAATACCTTCAATTGGTCTGCCCACGGTGAAATTACTTGCCATAACTGCTTAAATTCTGCCAAACGGCCCACTTTTGTATGGATTTCTACGGCATCTATTCCGGCTGACATGACCATTGGCGCGATCGCCTCTGGCGTTGACATATACGATGTTGTATAAATTATATCATAAGGACAAATTGGCAGACAACGCCCACAGCCGTAGCATTTCTGGGATTCAACACCAGAAAAGTTATCTTTTTTATGTTTAAAGACAATTGCTTGAGCAGGGCAAATTTTCTCGCAAGGTCTAGGACAATCTTGTGGACATTGACTGGGATTAAATTCAGCTTTGCGAAAATGGGGGTCTTCGCCATCATTTAAGCTCACCATTAACAAAGGCTCATGACCTTTATAATCCAGTCCTCTGGCTTGGGCTTCCCGCACCAGATTTTTGGCTACTTGTATTGCATCTTTGGCATCTCTAATGACTGCTGGGTCAGCAGCCACATCTATGCAGTCAGCACCTGCTAAGGTATAGGCTAAGGTTAAACTTCTGACAGCAGGTAGGTGCTGGAAACTAGCTCCGCAGATGAGCTTGAACCAGTGACCTCGATTTAAGGATTGTAAAGGGGATAACAGATCAGTCACACTTATATTATGCTTTTATGTGACGGAAAATAGTAGTCTGTGTTCAAGAAAAATTTTGATTCTTAATATCAGGTGGCAAGTCAGTTACTCTTGAGTTTGCCTGTTATGTCTGTTTTGAAAACAGAGGCTCAAGAATAAGGGAACAGGGAAACAGAGGATAATTTGAAAGACGTCAGTAGTCATGACTTTACTTAATAGGAATTGTGATGACAAACTCTGCACCTTGACCTGAAGAAGATGAAAAAGTAATTTGCCCTTGGTGTTTCTGCACTACAATGTGATAACTAATTGATAATCCTAGTCCACTACCCTTTCCTACGGTTTTTGTTGTGAAAAAGGGATCAAACAGACGGGATTGCCAAGATTCTTTTATGCCAATACCATTATCTGTGATCGCAATCCTTACGGTATCTGAGTCTAGTAGTTCTGTGCGAATACGAATTTGCGGTTTAGTCAATAGTTTATAGTCCATAGTCAAGAGTTGAGAATTGTTAACTTTTGACCTTTGGCTTTCGACCTTTGATTGTTCTAAGGAATCTATTGCATTATTTAAAATGTGCATAAATACCTGGTTTAACTCTCTCGGATAACAAGTAACTAAAGGCAAGTTACCATACTCTTTCACTACGTTAATTACTGGACGATTTTGTGTTGCGTTGAGTCGATGCTGTAACATCATTAAGGTGCTGTCTATACCCTGATGGATATTGACTAATTTCATTTCAGCTTCATCATGGCGAGAAAAGTTTTGCAGTGCTAACACAAGTTCTCGAATACGATCAGACCCTCTATACATTGCATCCATTAAGTTTTGCAAATCTTGCATCACAAAATTCAAGTCTGTATCTTTAAATAATTGTTGGAGTTTGGATGTTGGCTCTGGGTACTCTTGTTGATAAGCTTCAATAATATTCACCAAATCTTCGATGTACTGACTAGCATATTGCAAGTTACCATAGATAAAACTTATAGGATTATTAACTTCATGGGCAATACCTGCTACTAATTGTCCCAGTGCCGCCATTTTTTCATTTTGAATTTGTTGAACTTGTGATACTTTTAGGTTATGAAGGGCATTTTGCAATAATAAATTCTTTTCTTGTAGTTTAAGTTGCAACAAACGTAAATTTATTTGATTTTCAATTCTTAATATTACTTCTGCTCCATGAAACGGTTTAGTAATATAGTCTGCGCCACCAACATCAAAAGCTTTGACTTTATCTAATACATCATCAAGCGCACTAATAAAAATAACTGGTATATCGGAAGTTTTATCATCAGCTTTAAGTTGTTGACAAACTTGATAACCATCCATATCTGGCATACTAATATCCAGCAAAATTACATCAGGTAAAACCATCTGACAAGCAGTCAGACCCATTTTACCGTTTAAAGCTTTGCGGACTTCAAAGCCTTGGGCAGTTAACATCGCCGACAACAGTCGTAAATTATCTGGTGTATCATCTACCACCAAAACATTACCTTTATAATTATTATTTAAAATCATTACAAATTAAAAACTATTCTTTCCCTTAATAAATATATTAAATGGTGTTTGACCACACATATATAAAAATTTGATAAATGTAGGAAAGTAATTTTAATTAAATAAAAAAGGATACTTACATCTTGCACCTTTTCAATCAGCAGATGAGCTACTAAATAATACGGTTTTTAGCCCGTCATCTTGGTAATAAGAAAGTGAAAAGCTTACTCTATTAATTAATTGAAAATAAAATTACCTTTTTACTTTCAATTTTTTAATCTAGCTTTGACTCAATCAAGTGCCATTGCTTCAATTCTAACGCACCTTTATCTGATATCTTTATTAAAAATGAAAGCAAATACACCCCCATTTTAATTTTTGACTTTTAAATGTTGACCTTATCCTCTGCCCTTGCAGTTTTATACCTCACAAGGTATTTTGCTTCAGTTCCTATTTGACATTATTGCTAGCACTCAAAGCCTATAAAAAAGCAGGGGTGAAGAGAGCAAGGAGCAAGGGAGTCTTCACGCCACTTGCGGATAAAGTTTGTACCTACAGTTTCCTCTTCTCCCTGCCTCTGATTAAATCAACTATCGCAGTAACTATTTACTCGAATTTCTCGCCAAATATCTGACACCTGCCACCCTGAGTTTTCAACTAATTTTATTTGATTGTTGTCAAACGTTGGAGAATAACAATAGTTAGAAGCATACTTTAACTTGTTATTCTTCTCTTCTAGTTTTTGTTTGGCTTCTAGTGCTAGTTCGGGAGTCTTAATATTTTTAGCTTCTGGCTCTAATTTTTGAGGCAAATCTGTTGTAATTGTTTTCTCCAAAATGGGTTTTTCTATTTTTTTGTAACTAAGACCAATGATTTGTTCATAAAGATTGAGAACAGCGAAGGCTACGTCTTTGTAATGATTGGATTACTGGTAACAAAGCAATTCATCTATGGTGCTACTTTCTCCCGAAACTGCTTACCAGCAGAAAATGCAGGTATTTTAGTTGCAGGAATGGTGATTTTCTCGTTGGTTTGGGGATTACGCCCTTCACGCTCTGAGCGATACCTTCGGCACACTTCGTGAACGCGTCGCTCGAATGAGCCAAAACCAACAAGTGTTACCTTATCTCCATTCGCTACAGCTTCAGTAACAACTGACAAAAAAGCACTGATTACCTCATCAGCTTGCTTTTTTGTGATGTTGGTCTTTGCTGCTACAGCATCCACTAATTCACCTTTGTTCATAAATTACCCTGAAGTATTGCAAGTAAAGGAGATTTACTTTACCACGACTAACTTTTTTGAGGATAGGGGGAAAACGAGTAACAATCAAGCAGGACACGAAAATTAACAATGCACGGCTACTGCTGTGGCGACTTTGAATTGATGGGTAAAACCAGTTGAGTTTCAGGAGAGGGGATATCAAATGGGATACAGCCATTTGCGAAATAATTGCGTTAGAAGCGGCATGATCACATAGGTGAGCAGAGCGACACCGAGTCCTGTGCTAATCAATTGATTGAGCAATACAGGTAGCCCAGACAACAACGGTACTAGCAACATATTGAGCTGAGGAAGCGTGAAGAATACTCCTAGCCAGGTCACTAACGCCATTTTGTAGCGGGGTGGTGGAGACATCATAGGTTTGTTTGAGAGAGTAAACCAGGTTTCCAATCCGGTCAGGGTTTGAATATCTTCTGGCTTTTCAATCAACGGTTGCAATCGCTCAATCCATTCCCGCCGAATATCTGATTCTAGCCAAGTCTTGAGATTGCCGTAGCAATCGAACTTGAGAATGACCACGTACTCAGGATGGGCATGATCCTGGGGTCGAATAGTGCTGACACCCAGATGTCCCTTGAATTTTCGTGCATCTGCGGCAATGCCATGAAACCATGCTTCGTAACCTTGCTCACGCCCTGGTCTCACTATATGAGAAATAACAGCAGTGACTGGACAGCTTTCTTCACTGATATTAATTGCTAACGGTTCATCGAACATAGAATTTAACGTTCCGGGTAAAATTTGGCGTTGCTGAATCACAATATGAATTATGCGATCGCCATATTCTCAGGGGGGCAAAGCCTCGGCATTGGAATACAACGATGTTTAAGATAATAAACTAACAATCTAA
>NZ_JACJRF010000039.1 GCF_014697105.1 Anabaena subtropica FACHB-260
AAGCGTTCTGGCTATACGGGGCAGTTGAACCACTCACAGGAGAAAGTTTATTTTGGCAGTTTTCTCATGTCGATACCGAATGCTACCAACAATTTTTGAACGAGTTCGCTGCCTGTTATCCCAAATCACTTAACGTTCTCCAAGTTGATAACGGTTTATTTCATAAAGCTAAACGTTTACAAATTCCAGAGAATATTGTTCTTTTGTTCCAGCCTGCTCATTCTCCAGAACTCAATCCCATAGAGCGCGTTTGGGAATATCTCAAGCAAGACTTGAAATGGGAGCTATTTGACAACCTGGAGCATCTGCGAACTCAAGTTGCTCAACTTCTGGCTAAACTGACTCCTGAAATTGCTGCTTCTTTGACTGGTTATGACTTCATCCTTAATGCCCTATCTGTCGCAAACATTTTTTGAATTGGTATAACTTATTGATGGACTCATGAAAGTCTGTCAACTGTGGAGTATCAAGAAAATTCCTGCTCCCCACTGCCGAATTTTGTTATGAACTACTTGCTGCTTACTTGCAGGTTCATGTCAGAAATTAATCATACTCTCCCGCTATGGTTCAAAACTCTCCGTCTACTATATAGACTTACACCTCGTAAATTACATAAACTTTTTCCACAGTCATTTGCGAATTATTTGCAATATTGAGCTTGTTTTTGTGGAGTGAGGGGTATGGAGTTAAGGCGATCGCAAGAGATTATCTCAGCAGGGATAGTGTTAGCATTTGTATCATTGCTAGTACAACCAGCTATTGCAGAAACTAAATCACATCATTCTATTAGCGCAGCAAAGTTATTACTGGTGCAACAGAGTGATGTTTCATCTGTACAAGTTACAGGTGTAAAAGTCAATACTACAGATAAAGGTATTGAAGTTATTTTAGAAAGTGCGAACCCAGAAGCACTAAAACCTGTCCCTAAAAGTGTAGAAAATAATTATATTGCAGATATTTCTAACGCAGTTTTAGCACTGCCTGAAGGTAAAGATTTTAGCATTACTAATCCAGTCAAGGGAATTTTATCTGTAAATGTCACTCAAGTTGATGCAGCTACCGTCCGGGTAACAGTGACGGGTGAGGCGGGTTTACCAACAGCAGAATTATTTGATAGTGAAGAAGGTTTAATTTTTACCCTTGCGCCTGTAGCTTCAGCGACACAGCAACCAGAACAACCAGCAAGTGAAACACCACCAGAACAATCAACAACTCAAACTGATGAACCTATTGAATTAGTTGTCACAGGGGATAGGGACAGTTATCGAATACCTACAGCCAGTACCGCCACAAAAACAGATACCCCCCTGCGTGATGTACCCCAAGCAATTCAGGTAATTCCTCAACAAGTCCTGCAAGATCAACAAGTCAGGCGTTTGAATGAAGCGTTAAAAAATTCGCCAGGTGTGATAGCTGATAACTCAGAACGTTCTGCTTTTGAAGGATTTACTATTCGTGGTTTTAGTAACCGTAATATCATTCGTAATGGACTAAGAGATGATACTAACATCACCAGTAATATTAATACTGAGAACATTGAACAGATAGAAGTTTTGCGAGGGCCAGCATCGGTTCTATTTGGACAAGGAGGCGCTGGAGGGACGATTAATATTGTCACGAAAAAACCCCAAAGCACTCCTTTTTATTCTATTGAAGCAACCATAGGTAGTTTTGACACCTACGGCGGCTCTATAGATATTACAGGGCCATTAAATGAAGAAAAAACTGTTTTATATCGGTTAAACGCAGCTGCATCTACAACCGATACATTTGTTGATTTTTTTGAGAGAGAGCGTTACTTTATTGCTCCCAGCCTCACTTGGTTGATAGGACAGAATACTGAATTAACTTTAGAAGCAGAGTATTCAGACCAAAAACAACCCAATGACCGGGGTTTACCTGCTCGTGGTACAGTCTTACCTAACCCTAATGGTAGATTACCAATTAATCGTTTTATTGGTGAGCCTTTTGATGAAATTGATAAAAATAATCGTCAATTTCTCCGAGTTGGTTACAATTTTGAGCATCGTTTCAGCGAAAATTGGCAATTCCGTAATAACTTTAATTTCTCTTACCTGAGTGTGTCACAAAATTCTTTGTTTCCCTCAGCACTTTTAGATGATAATCGCACCCTTGAACGAGGTGTATTTATTGCTGAATTTGCCCAACAAACCTACAGTTTAGATACAAATATTGTAGGAAATTTCAAAACAGGCAGTATTGAGCATAAACTATTGTTTGGCATCGATTTATCAAGAAATGTCTCTTATGATGAAGGATTAAATTCCTTGCGATCGCTTGACACTATAGATATTTTCAATCCCATTTATCGGCGTGACAGCCTTGGCGCAATTCTTGAAGAATTTTCTGATGAACCTACAATATCAGAAGGTTTAGGAATTTATATACAAGACCAAATTTCTTTATCAGAAAATTTGAAATTGGTTTTAGGTGGAAGATTTGATATTGTCACACAGGAATTAGAAAACTCACTAGGAGAAACCACATCTTTCCAACAAGATGAAGCATTTAGTCCTCGTGTTGGTATTGTCTATCAACCAAGTCAAGTAGTGTCTCTATATGCTAACTATAGCCGTTCATTTGAACAGGTTACAGGAACAAATTTCGACAATAGGCTATTTGAACCAGAACGGGGAACTCAGTATGAAGTGGGGATGAAAGTAGATTGGACAAATAATCTTTCTTCTACTCTTGCTTTATACCAAATTACACGCTCAAATGTTACTACTACTGATTTGAGAGATCCCAGTGGAAATTCTTCGATTCAAACAGGCGAACAAAGAAGTAGGGGTATTGAATTAGATATCACAGGTGAAATTTTACCTGGATGGAAAATAATTGGTGGTTATGCTTATACCGATGCAATAGTATCCCAAGACAATACTATTCCCGAAGGAAACCGCATTAACAATGTACCAGAACACGCCTTTAGCTTGTGGACTACCTACGAACTTCAACAAGGAAATCTACAAGGTTTAGGCTTTGGTTTGGGACTTTTTTATGTAGGAGAAAGACAGGGAAATTTAGAAAATCAATTTAGTTTACCAAGTTACTTAAGAACAGATGCAGCTTTGTTTTACCGCAGAAATAATCTGCGTGCTGCTTTGAATATCCAAAATTTGTTTGATAATGACTATTTTGAAACAAGTGAAAGCCTACTTCGTGTTTTTCCTGGCGCACCTCGTACTGTAAAATTTACTTTGGGTTGGCAATTTTAATTTACAAATTGCTCATACAGCATAGTTATTTTTGATTACGAATTAAGCCGAATTGCAGCCCTTAAATCATATTAGGGCTGTATCATGTCCCAATAGCACAGCCAGACAATGTTTAGTAAATGGTCGTATCACACCAGATTATTTTTGGTAGCCATTCTGTCTGTTGTATTTATTAAGGGTTGTTATAGCTTTTCTCCCGACACAACCTACTCACCAAAATCTAATTTATTCACAGCAGAATGTCGAACAGTTAAGCATGAATTAGGGGAAAGTTGTATACCTTTTCATCCTAAACGCATAATTGTAACTGACCAAGAGAGTTTAGAAATATTAGTCGCTTTAGGTTTAAAACCAATCGCAACAACAACAGCCAATCGGGTAGGTAACAAAACACCTATATTGAAAGACAAAATTGATGTAATTATTGATTTAGGCAAAGAAAGTTCTCTGAACCTTGAAAAAGTTATCAAGTTGAATCCAGATTTAATTGTAGGATTTACTATCAGTCCTCATAATTATCAATTATTTTCTCAAATAGCACCAACTGTTTCCATTGATTTTACGGAAAGGAATTGGAAGAAAACTTTCTTACAATTCGCTAATGTAGTTGATAAAACTCAATTAGCAACACAAATGCTTGCGGAATATCAAGAAAGAGTTAAAAAGTTAAAATTTGATTTCGCTCAAAAACTGGGTAATATAAAAATTTCTGTAATGAGATTTTACACAACTCTCCAATTTACTCAATTTATGAATAAATTATCATTTCCTGTAAGTATTTTATATGAATTAAATTTATCTATTCCTCTGGAACAAATTCAAGTTAGCGGTAATACACCTAATGTCAGTTATAACAATGTTAGTTTAGAACGTGTAGACTTATTAGAGTCAGATGCAATGTTTATAGCACTAGACCCTGGTGCGAAAGAGAACTTTCAAAAATATCAGAATAGTCCTCTCTGGCACACACTTAATGTAGTAAAGAATAATCGAGTATACACAGTTGATTCAGGCTACTGGATTTTTGGAAATATCTTGTCGGCTAATGCCATATTAGATGACCTAGTAAAATATTTATTAGTAGACTCAGATATCCCGAAAAATTAAATTTAATTTGATAATTTGCTTGAATAATTAAGTAATTACTCAAACAATTAATTATAGGTAAACACACCAATGATTCAAGAAATAGCTAAAATAGAATTGCTCAATTTTTTAGAAGAAATATTTAATCTTGCTCAAAGTCGTTTGGATAATTTCTATACAGATTGCATTATTTTGACTCAGCCTCCTGATGGTGCTGAGGTAATTTCATTAAATGATTATCTACAACCAGATAGACTTTTATCGCAGATAAAAACTAGTGAGATATACCAAAAAAGTCAAGATATTCGCATTGCAGCATCTATCTGGAACAAAATTTATAGTTGGAAAACATTACCTGGTGTTTTGGCTTTGATGACTTGGGCTGGTGTCGGTTTAGATGCAAGGCTTGATAATGTAAGTTTTGTTTTAGAAGACGGTGAACTCAAAGCGCTATGGGTTCATGATCTAAGTGCTACTGTAATTTATCCTCAGAGATTACCTATTCCCATTCCCGAAGATTATCGTGGAAAAATAGTAAATAGCGTAGAAGTCCTACACCAAAGTGTATTTACTAACTTATTCCAACGCAATTTTGCACTCATGATAAACCGCGTTCATCACTTAACTAAACTCTCCAAAAAAACTATGTGGGGTAATGCGGTGAACGCTTCAGAAGGACTGTTTGCTGAAATCAGTAAATGTACAAATTCAGAAGCAATTCAAACAGATTATTCCGTCTTGTATAAACAACCCTACAGTTTAGTTATGCCGGGACGCAATCCTCTTTATAACTTGGTACTTATTGAACAACTCAACGAACCCGATTTACCAGCTACAACTACAGTCCGTCTTACCTGTTGTTTATATGCTTTCATTCCTCCATTTGATGAGAAATGTACAAACTGTCCTTTATTAAAACCACAGGAACGAATTGCCCAAATAAAGCAATATATGAAAGAAGTTGAGTGAGATCATACTAATACCGAAAAATTCCCCATTCCCTTCACATAAAAATGCAACAACCAAATCCAGTCAGTATGCGTAATTTTTTTATCGTTTGGCTTGGTCAATTAGTTTCTACCATTGGTAGCAACATGACCGGCTTTGCGATTGAAATTTGGGCATGGGAAATTACAGGTAAAGCCACAACTCTGACTCTGGTAAGTTTTTTTAGTTTGCTACCAAGTATTATTATTACCCCGATTAGTGGTGTAATTGTAGACAGATTTAACCGCAAATTTTTAATGATGGTGGGTGATACAGTTGCGGTCATTAGCACAATTGTAATTTTGTTGTTGCATCTCACCAATAATTTACAAATCTGGCACTTTTATTTAACAGGCGCGATTGTCGGAACTTTCAATCAATTTCAATCTTTGGCGTACTCAGCATCAGTATCACTGATGATTCCTAAGCAGCACTATACCCGCGCTAGTAGTTTAGAATTTTTATCTGGTTATGGTAGTAATATTATTGCACCTGCTTTGGCGGGGTATCTTTACACAGTCATTGGTTTTTTAGGAATTTGGTTGATTGATATTTCGACGTTTATGGTAGCAATAGGGAGCTTATTATTTGTGAGTATTCCTCAACCAATACCAACCACAAAAAACGAAAACATAGCCAACATTTGGCAAGATTTGGGATTGGGTTGGCGTTATATCACTACTCACAAAAATTTGCTGGCATTGCTAATAGTTAATGTATTATTTTGGCTACCCCATGATATTGGAGATTCCCTTTACTCGCCCATGATTTTATCGCGCACTAATAACAATACTTTAGTGCTAGGTAGCTTGGCTGCTGCGGCTGGTTTTGGTGGTGTGACAGGGGCGATAGTTGTTAGCACTTGGGGCGGTTTTAAACGGAAAATTAAAGGCGTTTTATTGGGGATGATGGGTGCAGGTATCAGTAAAATTGTCTTTGGTTTGGGTAGAACACCTTGGGTTTGGATTCCGGCGCAATTTTGTTCTTCTTTTAATTTCCCTTTGAATGGCAGTTCGGATACTTCTATTTGGTTAGCAAAAGTACCTCCTAATGTGCAAGGAAGGGTTTTTGCCGCGCGATCGCTACTTTTACAGATCGCTTCTGCGGTAGGCTATTTAATAGCAGGCCCATTGGCAGATCAAGTTTTTACACCAGCCTTACAATCAGGTGGTATCTTCGTTAGTATTCTTGGCAGATCATTCGGGAGTGGTGCAGGTATAGCCCTCCTATATGTAATTTGTGCAGTATGTATGTTACTAGTTGGTTTGGTGGGATTTTCTATCAAAGCGCTACAAGATTTAGAGAAAATTGTTCCAGATTATGACTAAATGATCTCATAGCATTGTTTAACTTATCTTAGAATAAATAAATATACAAATATCTGAGAAAATTACTGAACCAATAGTTAAGTACTAGAGTGTACATTCAAACATAGTGCATCTATTACTTTCATGAATTCTCACAAAACAAAATCTTGGAAAGAAGTCCGCGCAGCTTTTCAAAAAATTTGGGGTTATGAAGATTTCCGTCCACCACAGGGAGAAATTGTCAGCAGTTTAATATCACAGAAAGATGCACTTGTAATCATGCCCACAGGGGGCGGAAAATCAATTTGTTTTCAACTACCTGCATTGCTACAAACAGGTGTGACCTTAGTAGTTTCTCCATTGGTAGCATTAATGGAAAATCAAGTACAAGAATTAGTCCAATGCCAGCAAAAAGCGGCACTATTACATAGTGAATTATCAACATTTCAACGCCGTAAAACTCTGCAAGCCTTAGAAGAACAACAGCTAAGATTATTATATTTATCTCCGGAAACTTTATTAAGTCCACCAGTTTGGGAAAGATTATGTCAGCCACAACTGCAAATCAATGGCTTAATCTTAGATGAAGCCCATTGTTTAGTGCAGTGGGGTGAAACATTTCGCCCAGCTTACCGCAGATTAGGCGCAATCAGACCGGCATTACTCAAACATAAACCACCAGGAACCAAAATTAGCATCGCTGCATTTACAGCTACGGCTGACCCCATAGCGCAAAAAACTATACAAACAGTTTTACAATTACAACAGCCAGAAATTTTTCGCCTTAATCCTTACCGCCCTAATTTACATCCCAGTGTTTGTATTGCTTGGACTCCAAGGGGGAGGAAACAGCAATTAGTTAAATTTATTCAAAATCGACCCCAACAAGCGGGATTAATTTATGTTCGGACAAGGCGAGATAGTGAGGATTTAGCTGCATGGTTATCACAAATGGGTTACGCCACAGCTATTTATCATGCGGGGTTAGGTGCAGCAGAACGCCGGGAAGTCGAAGCTAGCTGGTTAGGTGGGAAAATCCCCTTTGTGGTATGTACCTGTGCTTTTGGAATGGGGATTAACAAGCCAGATGTGCGCTGGGTAGTCCACTATCACGCACCACACCTATTATCTGAATATGTGCAAGAAATTGGTCGTGCGGGACGGGATGGTAAACCAGCCGAGGCGCTGACATTGGTGAGTGAACCTACGGGATGGTTAGATTCAGAGGATAAACAAAGACAGCAGTTTTTTCAAGCAAAAATGCGATCGCAACAACAAACAGCCCAACAACTAATCAAAAGGCTACCACAACAAGGTAACGTTAACACAGTCAGCAAAGAATTTCCTGATGGTGCGATCGCTTTAGCTTTACTCCACAGCAGTGGTCAATTAAACTGGCTAGACCCCTTCCATTACAAAATTGTACACAAGACAAACAACCAGCCATCAACACAATTGCAGGCTACCAAACAAATGACTCAATATTTAAATACTAAACAGTGTCGCTGGCAATTTTTATTAAATGCTTTTGGTTTTACTCAAGAAGCTACTAACTGGCATTGTGGACATTGTGATAACTGCCATTCATAGTTGAACTTTAGGGACTACTGAATTCAAAATTAATACAGCTTAAGCGTTTCATTGGTTTGGAATGGATGGATTATTTACGCTGTGCTGTATTAGGTTTACTGTACCAATGACTATTGACTTTCCCGTTGCATTTTTAGTTGATACTGTCGCCATTTTTCCTGCTGACGTACCCTTTTCTCCTCCGTGAGACGATTGAAACAGTGAGGGCAAGAAATACCTTCTTCATACTGAGGAGATGTCTTATCGTCTTCAGACAGTGGATGTCCACAACAGAAACATAACTCGTGACTTCCCGCTTCTAGTCCATGACCTACGGCTATGCGTTCATCAAAGACAAAACATTCTCCTTCCCATAAGCTGTCCTCAGGCGGGACTTCTTCTAAATATTTGAGTATACCGCCTTTAAGATGATAGACCTCTGCAAAACCTTGGGACAACATGAAAGATGAGGCTTTTTCGCAGCGAATACCACCAGTACAAAACATGGCAACTTTTTTGTGTTTATTGGGGTCAAGATTTTGCCGCACATATTCGGGAAAATCCCTAAATGTATCGGTTTGCGGATTTCGCGCCCTTTTGAAAGTGCCAATATGTACTTCGTAATCGTTGCGGGTGTCAATGACTGTAACTTCTGGGTCAGAAATCAACTCATTCCATTCTTGCGGAGTCACATAAGTACCCACTTGTTCATTAGGGTCAACTTCCGGTAAACCCAAAGTGACAATTTCTCGTTTCAACCTCACCTTCATACGCTCAAAGGGTGGGGTGTCTGCTGTGGATTCTTTGTGTTCTAAGTCTTGTAATCGAAGGTCAGAACGCAGATAAGAGAAAACAGCGTCAATTCCTTGACGAGAACCCGCAATAGTCCCATTGATTCCTTCTTTCGCTAAAAGAATCGTTCCCTTAATACCTTGGCTTAAACAGTAAGACAACAGGGAATCTTGTTTCTCGGCAAAATCCGGCAAACTCACAAATTTATAAAATGCGGCAACAATTTGCGTATTTTCTTGGTTCATCCCTTTGTCAAAAGTATAATATTCGGTATATGATGATTACGTCTACTAAATTTAATTTTACGGGGGTTTAGCTCAGTTGGTAGAGCGCCTGCTTTGCAAGCAGGATGTCAGCGGTTCGAGTCCGCTAACCTCCACTTTTATTAAGAGCGTTGAAACACTACTGAAAGGTTGTTTGCAGGCATTTGATAAGTTCTTTGCAGGTTGAGATTTTGTTGTTTAGCTGCTGCTACAACATCTTCCAGGTTACGTACACCCCACTCTGGGTTTTGGGAGCGTAATGATTCGTCGAAAGCTGCATTACTTGGCGCTGTATGCTCTCCCTCTTGTTTATAAGGGCCGTACAGATAAAGAATACCCCCTGGTGGCAGAATTCGCCCAGCACCTGCCATAAGTCCTAAACAGGCTGACCAAGGCGAAATGTGAATCATATTAATGTTGACGATGGCGACAATGGCGGATTCATCAAATCTTGCATCCTTCTCCACTGACCAAATCGGCTGACTAGCATCAAGTTCTAATGGTGGATAAAGATTATCGGTGGGAAATTGTGCTGTCCATGCAGCTATACTGGCTCGTAATTCAGAATTTTGGTCAGATGGTAGCCATTTCCGTGGATTCAGGCGGGGAGCAAAAAATATGGCGTGTTCACCAGTACCACTTGCTACTTCTAAAATAGTGCCACTGGCAGGCAACACTTGTAAAAGCACTTCTAATATAGGTTCGCGGTTGCGTTGTGTTGCTGGTGCGTATTTTCGAGCGTCTTGTGGTGTATTCATCTGGCTGTGTAGCGTGACTAATAATTAAGTTAACAGCGATGGGCTACGCCCCACCAGAGGTGAGCGATCGCCTGTTTTGATAAAGTGGCAAAATCAATTAGGTATTCATTGTCAACAACACAACCGGGAGCATCACTTGCCTAAATCAATTAACTCTACCCAACCCCCACTAAAATTTATTCCCTACAGTTTTAACCTAGTGATACTGAGGCTAATGCAATGGTTACTACCCATTGTGTTACGTTTTCGCACTCGTCCTTGGCTCCCGGCTGGTATCGTCAACATTGAAGCGGAAAATGCCGAGGTATTAGCAGAACTCTATCAACAATTCCAAGCCGGGAAGATTCGTCTTTTAATGGCATTTCGCCACCCAGAAGTAGAAGACCCCCTGTGTATGCTGTACTTTATTTCTCGTATTGTTCCACAAGTGGCGCGTCAAAAAGGTATCGAGTTGCAATACCCAATTCACAGTCATTTTGTCTATGACCGAGGAATGACGATATGGGCTGGGAATTGGTTGGGTTGGTTGTTTTCTCAGTTGGGCGGTGTGCCGGTTCGTCGTGGTCGGCGCTTAGATAAGCAAGCCATTCAAACAGCGCGAGATTTATTTGCTAACGCTCAATTCCCGATCGCCGTTGCACCAGAGGGCGGCAATAATGGTCACAGTGGTATTGTCAGCCCTCTAGAACCTGGTGTGTCCCAACTGGGGTTCTGGTGTGTGGAAGACTTGCAAAAAGCCAACCGCAGTGAAACTGTTGTTATTGTGCCTGTATCTATTCAGTATCACTACGTTACGCCGCCTTGGTCAAAACTAGATTGGTTGTTAAGTAAATTAGAAGCTGATAGCGGTTTACCAGTTCAATCAGTTGCTGAGTCTGCAAAAAATCACCCGGAGATTTACTATCAACGCATTTGTCGCCTGGGTGAATATTTAATCACAGAGATGGAAGAATTTTACCGCCGCTTCTATCATCAAGATATCCCCACAACCATCACAACTGAAGCATCTGCTACTCCGAATCAGGTGTTAATTACCAGACTGCATCGTTTATTAGATAAAGCATTACACGTTTCCGAGCAGTATTTCGGCATCCCCGCACAAGGTAATTTTATTGACCGTTGTCGCCGTTTAGAAGAGGCCAGTTGGAATTATATATACAGAGACGACTTACCAGATATCAAGACCTTACCTCCCTTTAAGCGTGGACTCGCAGACTGGGTAGCCCAAGAAGCAGACTTACGAATACAGCATATGCGTTTGGTAGAAAGTTTTGTGGCTGTCAATGCTACTTATATTCAAGAAAAACACAGCGCGGACAGATTTGCCGAGACAGCTTTGCTGATGTTTGATATGCTTTCCCGCATCCAAGAATCAACCCTCCCCGGACGACCAAGGTTAGGTTTGCGTCAACCATTGATTAAAGTAGGTGAGCCAATTTCTGTCTCGGAACGTTGGGAAAAGGTGCGTGATAACCGCCAAGCGGCTAAAAGGGCTGTACGTAATTTAACTCAAGATTTACAGACAGCTTTAGAAAGCTTGATTGATGAAACCTGTGCAGAAGATCAGTTACAGAAGATAATAACTGATGACTAATGACTAATTTTTTTACCACAGAAGCATAGAGAAACAGAGAGATTTTCTGAAATGGCTTCATGACTTGTATTGCATTTCAGTAAACAAAAATTCATAGAAAGAGCTATAAAATTAATATTAATTAAATATTTATTCGCTTAATTAAACTAATATATTTATCTTTGCATTTGTTAACAAAAAGCATGGCGTTATATTGCAGTTTGTTACTATTTTGTATGGTCTAAAGGAATATTCCTCTAGACTGAATTCTAATGGCAAAAATTGGGATGAATACAGATGCACGGAGTTAATTTCTTGTGTCATGGGTTTGTAGTTGCTGTTTCCTTTGTAGCTTGTATTATTGGCTTGATACTCCTGTGGGATAGCAAAAATACCAAGAATGATGAACGTGAAGAAACAGAAAAAATTTTGTTTAGAATGAGCTTTAGTTACTGGCTCGTTTATTGTGTGGCGTTTGGTCTGGAAAAGATAGTTTTTCCTAACTACGAACCTATGATGATGACATTGAAAATAACTACGGCTTTGTCCTATTTTTTAACTTTTTCTTGTATATTGAGTCTGCCACTACATAGATTTGCGGTGCGTCAAGAAATTCAGGAGTAGTCATTGGTCAATAGTCATTAGTTGGTTTGTTGCTTTGGACTATGGACTACAGACTTTATAGCGATGGGCTACGCCCGGCCGGATGCCATCGCAATCATTTCTTCCAGTTTATCTTGAGCAAGAGGTGTGAGAATAAACACCTCTTGCACTGTCTTACCCTGGCGGGCAATGATTTTATAACCACCACGAATAGGTACAGATACACGTAGCTGCATTTTTGGGCAATGGCCTCTAACCCTGCCAATGACCCCTGGCGTAATGGTTTGAATGCCATCTTGCTGACACAGACGTTCCAAAATTGGGATAAGACCAGGAATATGGGTGGAATGATTCCAAACTAATCTACCATCTTTGCGAGAAACAGCCTTTTGGTGGTCGCCCTTGGGTTTACCCATGATAATTAAGCCGCCTCTAGTGGAGCCATTGTCAGTCCAGCCCGGCGCAATTGTTGGTGATACAATTCTGCTGGTTCCTGCGGCCCTACCCAAACGATCGCTTGTCCCTCATAATGAACTTGATTAGTCAGATCCCAAGCTAAATCACCAGTCATACCAGGAATATACTTCATCAAACACTCAGCGACGTGTTGAAAAGTATTAAAGTCATCATTTAACACAATTACCTTGTAATTTGGATAAGGTTTGCTGACTGTTTGATTAGTCCGTTCAGGAGTTACAGTTGGTGCTGTACTCATGGCGTAAACAACTGTTGAAAGTTTTGTAACCATAGAACAGTTAACCAGAGAAATTTGACAAAACTACACTACAACTAATTAGTTTAGTCTAAAGTCAACAGTCCAGGGTCAAAAGTCCACAGTAACAACCGAACTAATGACTATTGACTATTGACTGTTGAACAACTACCGCCAATCTTCCCAATTTTGGTTAAATATGGAAGTATCAGGAAACGCTGTAGGATTACCATTTTTTTCTAATAAACGTTTCAGCACTTGCAGTTGGGGTTCTGGTTTGGGTAAATCGTCTACTAATTGGTAAGGTGCGACTCCATTTTGTAAGGAGAAAGCCGCTACAGTTCCCGCCGCCGCACCGACAGACCATTCAAAGGAGTGTACCCGATAGGCGGCGGCTGCAATGTGACTAGTGGCTATACTTTTACCACCTACTATCAAGTTATCAATTTTTTGGGGAATCATTGCCCTAAGCGCAATTTGGAAAGGATATGCTTGCCCTGCACCCCGTCTTTCCCCAGGACGTTCTCTATTTCCTGGTGCTTCTGGTGGGCTTTTTTCCATGCAAGGATGAAAGTCAATGGCGTAGTGACCAATACCTACAGAATCGGGGAATATGGTGGAACGAGTCCGCCGCATGGCTTTATCTGGGGAAACTTGACCAGAAATTACTGATGTAGCTTCTAAGCCTGCCAATGTTGCCCTTAATTGACGATACATATCTGCTGGCAGGGTCTTACGATAGTATTCATCATTGTAATTCCGCCGGGAAATATCAACTTCCCAAATAGTAAAACCTGTGGGTTGTCCCCAACTGGGACGGCCGATGATGCGCCGTCCTTCGCGCATATAAGGATATTTCGATAAACCATGTACTGTCCCCATTGGGGAATCTAACCCGGCTAAAAAGCGGTTATTGGTTTGGGGACGCTTGACACCTTCCCCTAGTTGGGAATCTGTGGTTCCAGCTACTAACCAAAAATAGTAGGAAAAGGCTTTTTCTTCAGCTTTGCGGAGACTTTCGGTGCGTAGTCCACCCATCCAACCACCTGATTTTAACTGTCCTGTACCTTGTAGTTGTTGGCGGGTGTAAACTAGGTTATCTTTGGCTGTACCAGGACGATAATCGTTACCCCAAGTCCAGTTTTGCATGGAGATATCCCCTGGGGTGGGCGCAGAAAATCTTACGCCGTTGAATGTGACAGGCTGTCCCTTAGTCGGACTCCAGATGCGACGGTAGGTAAAAACTAAACCAAAGTCTGCTAACCGTGGCAATTCATAGCTGAAATAGGGTGAATATTGTAAATAATTTGGAGGCATTTTCTGCGGTTGCGGTTCCTTGGTAGCCTCCATTGCAAAGGTGTAAGTAAACCCTTGGGTACAGTAGGGGTCATTTTTGGTACTGGAAGAAGAAGGTTCTAGATAGGAACGGGCATCTATGCCTAAACGGTATGGTACATCAGCCAGGGCGATAATTTCCCCAGTTTCGCTGGCATCTACAACATACCATTTGGGACTATTTTCTTTAGTTTGTTGGGGGACTAGG
Source organism: Anabaena subtropica FACHB-260 (assembly GCF_014697105.1). GTDB lineage: Bacteria > Cyanobacteriota > Cyanobacteriia > Cyanobacteriales > Nostocaceae > Trichormus > Trichormus subtropicus. The sequence continues at coordinate 14,433 of NZ_JACJRF010000039.1, forward strand.
CGAATAATGGTTTTAGTAAGCCGAGATGAATTATTGTAGCGATAAGCGTCATCAATGGTTTGCGCTAAGGTAAAGGTATTAAGTGGTGGTGCGCCCTTAGCTGGTTGATGTTGGATAGCGATCGCGCTATTAATTAATTTACCCTGAGAAATTTCTAAATCCTTAATTACAGTGTTGGGGAACCATTCCAACTTACCCCTACCCCTTCTCTCTGCATCTTTGAGCAATTCCACCATCACAGTATGGGCATCACGGGGTAAAAAACAGGAGTCACTTACCCAGCAATCTCCGGGGTTGAGTTGTCCGTATTTTCTCTCAATCCGGTTACGGAGTTCCAAATAACCGCGAGAATAGAACTGGCGTTGGCGTTGGGTTGGTCGTTCATCTAAAGCCGAGGTTCCCTGAGAAGAAATTTGTCCTCCCAACCAATCAGTAATTTCTGTTAGGCAAACCCTTCTACCAGCTAGTAAACCTTCGTAAGCTGTAGCGACACCAGAAAGCCCACCACCCACTACTAAAATGTCACAATTGACGGTTTTATCTGGGGTTCTCGGTGGTGCAGCAACGATGGGAGTATTGGGTATAAGGTAGCCAGAGATTAAGCTAAGACTAATGAGTGATGTCTGGAGACAGGCTACTTGATGTCTGCGCTTCATAATGTGAGGACTCTTTCTACTCTTTTGCCAACTTGTAGACGTTACCATCTTCTAAAGGTTCTCTACAAGGTTTGAGAAAAAGAGGTAGGGGGTAGGGCTGTTGAATGTTGACTGATGACTAAAGCCAGTTTTTTTTTCTGGTTCATGTTTTCAAAGCAAGTCAGCAAAATCGTAAATTGTAACTTGTAGTTGTGTTTCGTCAATTCACGATTGATTAAACCCCCACCCCTAAAACATTGGTTTGGCGTTGCTTGATGAGCCTGCAATCTAACGATAGAGAAAACTTCCTAGTACACTTCATCATGAGAGCCAATATCAATCAACAAAATCTCTTCTTCGCCCGATTCTAAATTCTCAACAAAGTTGAACACAATACGACAATCATACTCAACCGAACAAGCCCAAGCTCCTGCTAACTTTCCTTTGAGTTTGTGAGTCTGCAAAATCGGGTCAAAGGGATCGGCGCTCAGAAGTCCTAAACGTGCGGCGATCGCTTCTTGGAGTTCTGGTTGTCGTCGGATCAACTTTTTGAAGGCTCGTTTGAATGAAGAGGATAAAACCAGTGTTTTCACTGCTTTAGCTCATTCAGGACTTCAGCAACCGTTCCCCGGAACACATTTCCTGCTTGGTATTCTACCTGTGCCTGAGTAATATGTAGCGCAATTTCTTCTCGTCGTCGCTCCGTCAATCGCTTCTGTATCAGTTGGATCAAGGCTTCTTGCTCGTCTATTGATAATGCCTCTACACTGCTTATAACTCTTTCAAAATTGGAGACTTGCATGGTTTTATATTCGGGCAATTCCTAAAATTGCTGTACCAATGGTAGTATAACTTTGATAGAGATACTTTTTGTAAAATCATCACCACTTTAGTATAGTCAATGCACACAGAAACAAGGCTTCTGTCCATTCGACGACTGCGCCGTAGGTGTCGCCAGTATGTCCACCTAACTTGTGGTTAAACCATGCACCTGTGAGAATAGCGATCGCACTCCCCGCAATCAATGTGAAAATTGTGATCAATGGACTATTGCCGTTTACTAGCCAGAATAAGCCACTGACAGCACACATCAATAATAATCCTGGTAAAAAATCTTGGTATGACTGAATAGCTTGTTTATGGAATGCCCCTTTACCAGTGGGCTTTAAATAAGGATAACAGGCGATCGCTACTTGTTGTCCCCAACGTCCCCAACCACAACTAGCTAATAACACTAACCAACGGTTTTCCCCAATATCTGTTAAAGCCGAGGTTTTTAGTAATAATATAGCGATCGCACTCATGGCTCCAAATGCACCAGTCGCACTATCGGCCATCACTTCCAATCGCCGTTCTGGTTCACATACTGCCAAACCATCAGCAGTATCCATCGCCCCATCTAAATGCAGCCCGCCAGTTATCACAATCCACAGCCCCACCACCAAAGCACTACGAGTTAATACGGGCATCTCCAGATAATTCATACCCACATCAAATAACCCCAAACATCCCCCAATAATTAACCCCACCGCAGGCACAAGCTTTGCCACCCCTTGAAAATCCAACCCATTGATATAAGGCAAAGGAATACTTGTATAAAATATAATACTCGCCAATAAATTCCCTAAAAATAGCTTCACTATCTCCTTCCTTCTGAATAAATTCCCCTCCGCGTTCAAAATTTCTCACAAAACCTCACAAAAGCCCAGATTCTTATGTATACTTCTTGACCAAAAGACAGAAAAACAAGAAATTAACATGGAACGCGCCATTTCTGCTGTAGGAATTTTACTTTTCATTGGCATATCCTACGCCATATCGATTCGGCGTGATGCGATACGTTGGCGAACAATCGCCTGGGGATTGGGTTTGGAATTTGTATTTGCCCTGATAATTCTCAAAACGCCTTGGGGATTAAATGTATTTAAGTCTTTAGGGGATGCAGTCAGCAATTTTTTAGCTTTCTCCGACGTAGGTGCAAAATTTGTCTTTGGCGAGAACTTTAAGGATCATTTTTTCGCCTTTCAAGTCCTCCCAACAATTATCTTTTTTTCCGCCTTCATCAACGTTATGTATCATTACGGCATTTTGCAGAAAGTTGTCAATGGGCTGGCGTGGGTAATGATGAAGACGATGAAAACTTCTGGTTCTGAGTCTTTATCCTGTGCTGGTAACATTTTTTTGGGGCCTACAGAATCAGCACTGATGGTTAAACCCTACGTAGCAAACATGACGCAATCAGAACTCCATGCTGTCATGACTGGGGGATTTGCAACTATTGCTGGTGGTGTATTGGGTGCTTATCTTTCGTTTGGGATTCCCCCCGAACATTTAATTGCAGCTTTTTTCATGACTGCACCTACCTCATTGGTAGTATCAAAGTTATTGTATCCAGAAACGGAAGTATCAGAAACTATTGGTCAGGCGAAAATGCAAGGAGAGATAAATTATGTCAATGTGATTGATGCTGCTACTAGTGGAGCAATTGATGGTGTGAAATTAGCAGTAAATGTTGGTGTGATGATTATTGCCTTTTTGGGGTTACTAGCTGTTGTTAATGCTCTACTAGGATGGTTAGGTTCTTATGTTGGTTTACCACAACTATCTTTAGAGTGGATTTTGTCTTTCATTATGGCTCCTATTGCGTTTTTTATGGGTGTACCTTGGGCTGATTGCGCTCAAGTAGGAGCTTTATTAGGAAAAAAAACGATCCTGAATGAATTTCTCGCTTATGTGGATTTAGGCAACTTAATTAAGAGTGGTAAAATTTCCCAAAGGGGGGTAATTATCGCCACTTATGCTTTGTGTAACTTTGCCAATATTGGTTCAATTGGTATTACTATTGGTGGTATTACTGGGATGGCTCCACAACGCCAACATGACTTAGCGCGGATGGGGGTGAGAAGTATGATTGGGGGATTACTGGCTGGTTTTATCACCGCTTGCATTGCTGGGGTGTTGGTTTGAAAAAGATAATTTAGTTTATTGTTTCACATAACCTAGTTGCCAATTTTCTGCTTGCTTTAAATCATTGATCTTGCCTTTAGCGATGAGATTTAAGGCAATGCGAGTATTTAAATATCCTTATTATTGGTGGTATTACTGGGATGGCTCCACAACGTCAACATGACTTAGCGCGGATGGGGGTGAGAAGTATGATTGGGGGATTACTTGCTGGTTTTATTACCGCTTGCATTGCTGGCGTGTTGGTTTAAAAAAGATTATTTAGCTTATTGTTTCACATAACCTAGTTGCCAATTTTCTGCTTGTTTTAAATCATTTATCTTGCCTTTAGCGATGAGATTTAAGGCAATGCGAGTATTTAAATATCCCTGGACTAAATAGTATTCTTGGTTGTTAGAAATGTCAGTAGATACACTTTTTTCTATAGGTACAAGTCCACCACAGCGAGTAGCTTCTCCTGGTAATTTCAGTCTAAATAAATACTCGTGTTGATATCCCTTAGGAATCTTAAATACAGCATATACTTGATGCTGACCTCGCCAAGGTTGAACTACTAGTTTTTCAGGAGAAGTATATTGTTTAGCTTTTTTTGTGGAGAAAAAACCGTATGGTTTATTACAACTCACAGTAGGCGATCGCTCTAACTTATCTGAGATGTAAGATAAGCCCATGACACCAGCTAAACTAAGTGCAAATAATATGTAAAATAGAGATTTTTTCAGCACTTATTTAGACCTTAAATCACTGCTTTTTGTTATTTTAACCAGGACAATCAAATGTGACAAATTCCCCGCGAGAGTTGCTGTCCCAGTCTGGTTTGTCTAAATGTGAAAATTTATACGCTATTAAAGTAGCGATCGCTTTCCTATTGCTAAATTAACAGGGGTTATCTAAAATCAAGCTAGTAGCAAATAGTCATGGTATCTACTACAATACGTTTTGCGGATATTCAAAACCATTGGGCGCGCCCATTTATTGAAGCCTTAGCAGCACGACGGATTTTGAATGGCTATCCTGATGGAACTTTTCGCCCCAATAATTCAGTCACCCGTGCTGAGTTCGCCGCTATCATTGGGGCTGTCTTTAATGTCTCTGTTAAACGTCCCTACATCAACTTTACTGATGTCCCGGCTAATCATTGGGCGGCTGGTGCAATTAAAAAGGCTTACGAAACTGGGTTTTTAACTGGTTATCCAGATAAAACCTTCGGTTTGAATAAACAAATTTTTAGGGGTGATATCTTCGTTTCTCTAGTCAACGGCTTGGAAATAGCCACTAAGATAACACCCGACTTACTAGACAAATTACCCCAAATTTATCAAGATGCGGCGAATATTCCAGCTTATGGCAGAAATCAAGTTGCGATCGCTACTAGTGCAAGTTTAGTATCTAGCTTTCCCAATATCAAATCACTCAACTTTAGTACTGCGGCTACCCGTGGTGATGTAGCCGCAATTGTCTATCAAACTTTAGTGTATCTTGGTCAGGCAGAAAAAATTCCCTCTATCTATTTGGTTGTACCGCCAACATCTACTGTGCGGGTAAGCCATACTAGAGAGTTCCGGGGCGCTTGGATAACTACGGTGTGGAATAGTGATTGGCCTTCCAAGGCTGGACTTTCTGTAACTCAACAGCAAGCTGAACTAGTAGCAATTCTTACCCGCCTACAACAGTTAAATTTCAACGCCATAATTTTGCAAGTGCGTCCAGAAGGGGATGCGGTATATGCGTCCGAGTTAGAACCTTGGAGTGCTTGGATTACTGGTACTCAAGGTAAAGCCCCAGAACCATTTTATGATCCATTGGAGTTTGCGATCGCTGAAGCCCACAAACGTAATCTCGAAGTTCATGCTTGGTTCAATCCCTACCGCGCCAAAACCAGCGTCAAGAGTGCGCCTAACGTCCGTCCTCACATATCCGTCACCAATCCAGAGGTAGTCTATCAATGGGGTAATCAATTGTGGATGGACCCAGGAATAAAAATTGTCCAAGATAGGGCTTACAATGTCATCATTGATGTTGTCCGGCGCTACAACATAGATGCAGTCCACCTTGATGACTATTTCTATCCCTACCCCATTTCAGGACAGACTTTCCCCGACGATAAAACCTACGCCGCATATAAATCAGCCGGGGGACAACTTAGCTTAAATGATTGGCGACGGCAAAATGTTGATCAAATGGTGCTGCGTCTGTCTCAAGGAATTAAAGCCACAAAATCTCACGTGAAATTTGGGATTAGTCCCTTTGGGATTTATCGTCCAGGACAACCACCAGGAATCAACGGTCTAGATGCCTATAATGTCTTGTACGCTGATGCCAAGAAATGGTTAGAACAAGGTTGGGTAGATTATTTAGCACCGCAACTATACTGGCGTACAGACCAAACTCAGCAGAGTTACCCTGTACTTTTAAAATGGTGGACAGAAATTAACTCGAAGCGCAGACATATTTACGCCGGTAATAATATCGGACAACTCGACGGCAAAGCTTGGAAAAATGACGAAATAGAAAAGCAAGTAAAAATCAGCCGCAACCAAACTGGAGAATCCCTCGGCAATATCTTCTTCAGTGTCAGTTCCATCATTGAAAACCGTCAAGATATCGCTGGAACCTTCCAAAACTCCTTATATAATACACCTGCGATCGTACCCGCCATGTCTTGGCAGACTGCAACTGCACCACCTCCACCAAAAGAACTACAAGTCAGCAACCGCAGACTCAGTTGGCAACCAGGTGATAATCAACCTGTGCGTTCTTGGACACTTTACCGTCAAAGTGGCAGTAATTGGACGCTACAGCGAGTGTTATCTGCGGGAACGACGTTTGCTACAGTCCAACCAGGAACCTATGCTGTGTGTGCAGTAGATAGGCTAGCTAATGAGAGTCAGGGTGTAGTAATTAGCGTTAGTTGAAAATAGGGAGTGGTTAGTAAAAATTATTCCCCTACTTTCCTGCAACCTCTCCAAGATATGATTCGTCTAGTTGGTAAAGGGTAATAGCTATTAGGTACTTTGTTACTATTAGTAATTACCCTTGACCAACCCCAACAAATATTATCAGCGTTCAAACGAACATGATATTAGCTAATTACAGAAATCATCTACTCTAATATCTCGCCAAATATCAGAAACTTGCCAGCCTGAGTTGCCCGCAGACTGAATTACAGGATTATCTCGTAAAGGAATATAGTGTGGTTCTTTAATGTCTAAATATAAATCTTTTTGTTCTTCAAGATTTGGTTCGGGAATATCAAAAGGATCAGGTGGCAGGTTTTGCTCTTCTGTTTCCTCCATCATCTTAATTTTTTTCAGAACTAATTTTTCAGATTTTTTTATTAGTCGTATATCCATTGATTTTTTATGCCTTATACATTGAAAGAAAAAGGATAATCTAAAGACTGATTCTTAGACACACTAGTAAAGTTCTTCAAGAATCTTGAGAGAGATCCGTAAAAAGCTTTATGGTGTCTAATGTTGCAAAAATTACTCAGGAAAAACTAGAATACACCAAATTTAGGTAAAATAAAACTTATATCCTAAAAATTTTAAAGAAATTAAGAGAAGTCTAAAATCAGGGGATACTCTACTAGCATTACACCTTCTCTAATATAAAAAATATATATGTCGGCTCAATGAATATTGTACCGATGCCAGTTGTGAAGATGGCTCGAAGACGAAGACGAGATGGAAAGATAGTGGGAAAAAATATCCTTTCTGGTGCATACGCTAACCAGGATGTAGTTGATCAAATTAACAGATTTCTATTTCTGACATAGCGATCGCTTAAATCTATTATTGTTGAGCCAAGACTCAGAGTAGGAGTAGAATGCACCAATCCCCAATGCTAGGATTTGGTTAGACTCTTACCGACCATATCTTTAATGGCTTCTGATTTCGCCGCTTCTGTAATTCTAGATACAGCACTTTCTGTATCTGGGTTAACTGATTATCTGCGCTTGTTGTTAGAACATGATGAGCAACTACGGCAAGTTTGGGTAACTGGGGAAGTTTCCAGTGCTAACAATCATCGTAGTGGTTTATTTTTTACCTTACAAGACCCTGATGGTACAGCAGCAATTAAGTGTGTGGTCTGGAATAGTCAAGTACCAAAACTGGCTCAATTACCCATCGCAGGTGAACAATTAATTGTTCTGGGTAGTATTCGCCTGTATCCGCAAAGGGGAGAGTATCAATTATCAGTATGGCAAGCTTTACCTGCTGGTGCGGGTTTACAAGCGTTGCGTTATCAACAACTTAAAAATCGTTTGCTGGCTGAGGGGTTGTTCGACCCCCAAAGAAAACGTCAGATTCCCATCCATCCGCAAACGATCGCCGTTGTTACTTCACCGACGGCTGCGGCTTGGGGTGATATCCAAAAAACTCTCAAACATCGATATCCTGGGTTACACGTTTTATTTTCTCCCGCTACAGTCCAAGGTGAACAAGCTCCAGAATCTATCGTTAGGGCGATCGCCAGGGTAGAAAAAGATGGTCGCGCCCAGGTGCTGATTCTATCACGGGGTGGTGGTGCGGTTGAGGAATTGGCTTGCTTTAATGATGAACGGGTAGTCCGCGCCGTGGCTGAGTGTTCCATACCTGTGGTGACGGGAATTGGTCATCAACGAGACGAGTCTTTGGTAGATTTGGTGGCGGATGTTTGTGTACATACCCCAACGGCGGCGGCAGAAATGGTTGTACCTTCCCTGGCAGAGTTATATACTCAACATCGGCAGCGAGTAGCAGCTTTACATGAAGTTTTGCTCAACTCCCAAACTTCGGCGGAAAATCAATTACAAACATTACGCAATCGTTTGCGGAATCTGCGCTTAGATAGGCATTTACAGCAAGAAGCGCAAAAATTAACTTGGCAGCGTCAGCAATTGTTACAGTTAATGTTGGGGCGATCGCAACAAGCCAAGCAACACTTAGAACTTTTGCGACAAAAATTAATTAGCCTTGACCCGAAAGCAGTATTACAGCGTGGTTATGCGGTGGTTAGACAAGAAAATGGGGCGATCGCTCGTAATGCAATTCAATTAACTGTAGACCAAGAATTATTGATTCAATTGGCACAGGGTGAAGTTAAAGTAAAAGTGATAGAGGTTAAAAATTCAGCACAACAAACAGGCAATGGTCAAACGTAAGACTAATTCTAATTCTGAAGCTGTTAGCGATTGGAATTATGAGGCAAAGGTTGCAGAAATAGAAGCAATTATCTCTCGCATTGAATCGGGAGAGTTGGAATTAGAAGCAGTATTTGACCAGTTTGCTCATGCTGTAGAATATTTACGTCAATGTGAAACTTTTTTACACCAGCGACAACAACAGGTGGATTTATTAATTGAAACTTTGAGTGATGAGTAAGTAATTCAAAATGATTAGGTAAGTAACTAAGCATTAAAGACAAATAAGTAGGTAGACACAATTAAATATCAAATCAACTTTTGTTCGTAGTGAGCGATTCATCGCTCTCTTACCAGATTTTAAAGGGCTAAAACCCTTACTACGAGCTTTTGTTTTATTAAGCCTTTCTACTTAGTACGAAACTGTCAAGACTGTCACCTGTCACCTGTTCCCTCTCACCTTTCCCCTACTACAATTTTGTCTTTCGAGGAAATTCCTGCACTAGTAAGAATACACAGGAGCCAAAATCTGGTAGATTAACTCGGAACGTAAATTGTATCTATTATTTTTCATCTGTCAGCTTTTGGATTTATTCAATGGCTGTGCTATTTTTCCTGAATTTGCGTTTCAGCACTTATAACTATTAACTGAGGAGATAAAGCCATGAAACCATTTCTTTTTGTCACTGACTTGGATCATACTTTCGTGGGTAATGACACAGCTCTTACGCAACTAAGTGACATACTGATTCAGCATCGCCAAGAATACGGTACGAAGATAGTTTATGCTACTGGGCGATCGCCTGTCTTATACCAAGAGCTACAAGTAGAACAAAATCTCATAAAACCAGATGCGTTAGTCCTTTCTGTCGGGACGGAAATATATCTAGATGGTAGTGGTAATCCTGATTCTGGTTGGTCAGAAGTCCTCGCTGATGGTTGGAATCGGGAACTAGTATTATCCATAACTGAGCAATTCTCTGAGTTAGTCCTGCAACCAGACTCAGAACAACGTCCCTTTAAAGCAAGTTTTTTCCTACATCAAGAAGCGGCTATCAGTGTGTTACCAAAACTTGAGGCAGAGTTAGAGAAATATGAACTTAATATAAAGTTAATTTATAGTAGCGGTATAGACCTTGACATTGTACCATTTAACAGCGATAAAGGTCAGGCAATGCAGTTTCTTCGTCAAAAGTGGGAATTTGCAGCAGAAAGAACAGTTGTTTGCGGTGATTCAGGTAATGATATTGCTTTGTTCGCTGTGGGCAACGAAAGGGGAATCATCGTCGGGAATGCCCGACCAGAGTTGCTCCAGTGGCACAATGAGTATCCCGCAGACCATCGCTACCTGGCAAAAGATTCTTGTGCAGGTGGAATTATTGAAGGACTCAAATATTTTGGTTTCCTAGAATGATTAGCTATCTTAAAGGTATAGTCGCCGGTATTCAAAACGTAGGCAGCAATCGCGTGATTCTCACTCTAGAAGTGAACGGTATGGGGTATGATTTGCAAATTCCCCAACGCCTAGCCAAGCAATTACCCACAACTGGAGACCTGGTACAAATCTTCACCCATTACCAAATTCGGGAAGAAGTACCTTTACTTTATGGGTTCTCCTCTCCAGCCGAACGGGATTTATTCCGCCACTTGTTAACAGTTAGTGGTGTGGGTGCAGCTTTAGCGATCGCTCTTTTAGACACATTGGAACTACCAGATTTAGTCCAAGCCATCATCGCTGCTAATACGCAAATCCTCATTCAAGCCCCAGGCGTGGGTAAAAAAATCGCCGAACGCATTTGTTTGGAACTCAAAGCCAAATTAATCGAATGGCGCAAATCAGCAGGCTTCTTCGTCGCCACCGAAGGCCCAGCCCCCGGTATTCTCGAAGAAGTGCAAATGACCCTATTCGCCTTGGGATACACCGCCCATGAAGTTAGCCACGCTTTACACGTAGTCAGCGAAGACATCGGATTACCCAAAGATGCCTATGTAGAAGACTGGATCAAACAAGCGATCGCTCATCTCAGTAGTAGTGAGCAAGTTAGTCCATAAGGGACTTCCAGAAAATAAAATATTCAATGGGTGAGAGCAAATATTATCGTGGGATTTTTTCTCCCCTGCTTCCCCTGCTTCCCCTGCCTCCCCTGCTCACCAAAGCGGTTGTATATTTTTTAGTTGGAAGTCCATAATCATGGGTTATTAGTCAACAGTCAACAGTCAACACTCTCCATGACAGATCCCTATGATTGGTTACAACACTCGCTCTTAACTATCCATCGGGCAGACTGGTATCGTTCAGTGCAGACAATACACGGTCTTCCTGGTGCAACTGTGGTTTTAGGAGGGGAAGAGGTAATTAATTTTGCCAGTAATGATTATTTGGGGTTGGCTGGGGATGAACGCTTGATAGCGGCGGCGGTGGTTGCTACTCAAGAGTTTGGGACTGGGAGTACTGGTTCAAGATTACTAAGTGGACATCGAGAACTGCATGGGGAATTGGAAAGAGCGATCGCCTCTCTAAAACAAACAGAAGATGCGTTAGTGTTTAGTTCTGGATATCTAGCCAATATCGGAGCGATCGCGGCTTTAGTCGGTAAGCGTGATTTAATATTGTCTGACCAGTACAATCATTCCAGTCTCAAAAATGGGGCAATTCTTAGTGGGGCGACAGTGATCGAATATTCCCACTGTGATGTGACAGAACTCAAAACCCAATTGCACCAGCAACGGCAAAATTACCGACGTTGTTTAATTCTCACCGATAGTGTCTTCAGCATGGATGGGGATTTATGCCCTCTACCAGCCTTGTTGGATTTGGCTGAGGAATTTCGCTGTATGCTACTAGTTGATGAAGCTCACGCCACTGGTGTCATGGGTGCAACTGGTGCTGGATGTGTAGAACATTTTGGATGTACGGGTAGGCAATTAATACAAATTGGTACTTTGAGTAAAGCCCTTGGTAGTTTAGGTGGGTATGTCGCAGGAAGTCATACTTTGATTGACTATTTGCGAAATCGCTCCCCTAGTTGGATTTACACCACTGGTTTATCACCCGCAGATACAGCCGCAGCCTTAGCCGCAATCAATATAATTCGACAAGAACCACAACATCTGATGCAGTTGTGGCAAAATGTCAATTACTTAAGAACATTATTGCTGGAATTACCAAACCTGAAATTACTGCCATCAGCATCGCCTATACTATGTTTTCAATTACCCAGCGCAGCCGAGGCGCTACAAGTGGGTAAACAACTCAAACAAGCAGGAATTTTTGCTCCGGCTATTCGTCCCCCCACAGTTCCCACCAGTCGAATCAGAATATCTTTGATGGCTACCCATAAGACAACACATATAGAAAAATTGGCAGCAGTATTGAACGGAATATAGACATCGACTGAATTCAATTATGCGTGACCCAAAACCCTTGGTAAAGACTTCGCTACATCTTTACATCATGTCTGCATAAAGGCTGAAAACAAGCAATCAACAGTATTGAAGGCGCACCCTATCCTTTCCCAGTGGTATCTAAGCGACCGAAAGCAGTGTCAAAATATTTTGTAGTACCAATTCTGGTATCTGATCACCGTTAATCGTCAACAGGCGACGGCGACGGTCATAATACTCTAAAATAGGAACAGTGCGATCGTAAAAAATCTCTACTCGACGCTGCACTATTTCTGGTTGATCATCCGGCAAAGAACGCCCCAAAGAGCGATTTACCATTACTGCTTCTGGTACTTGTAAATAAATTGCCCAATCCAACTTCTGCCCCAACTCATCAAGTAAAAAGTCCAACTCTTCAGCTTGGAAGGCAGTGCGTGGATAACCTTCCAAAACCCAGCCATCACTCACATCAGTCTTTTTCAGTCGCAACCGGATTAATTCAATGATCATTTCGTCAGGAACTAGTTCCCCCTTAGCTACATAGGGCTGGGCGTGGCGACCTAGTTCACTAAGATGGGAAATTGCTTCCCGTAAAATCTCGCCCGTAGAAATCTGAGGAATTTTCAAATGACTGCAAAGCCTTTGTGCTTGAGTGCTTTTCCCCGATCCTGAACCTCCCAGAATCACTAATTTCACAACAATTCACTCCTCAACTAGTAACATTTAGAACATAATAAGTTTGTTTTGCCCAACCCCACCAGAAATCTAACATTTAGCCAAAGAGTGCGGTTTAGGGGAGACTAAAGAAGGAAGCAGGGAGGAAGGGGAAGAAATTTAAATAAAGATTTCCTCCTTTCCCCCTTGTATACCCAATCCCCGATTCACTCTTGACTTCAGACAAACCTAGTGTTTGACTTATAAAGCAGATTGCCAGACATATAACGCTGAACCAAAATCAGATTGATTATATAGGTAGATTTTCTACAAGAATCCCTGCAAAACCTATTTTATTTGTTGTAATTTTTTGAAATTTACCCTATGGTTGCCCAGTTAGAAATTCCCAATGCAAATTCGCCCCTCAGCTTACCATATCCAATTGAAGGGCTAGTGCAAGTTTTCACTAGCTCACACCGTAACTTTTTTACCAGTGTCATGGGTCAAGCCCTGAGAATTGCTGGTCAAGGTACACCAGTCTTAATTGTGCAGTTTCTCAAAGGTGGGATCAATCAAGGACAAGACCATCCCATTCAGTTAGGTCAAAATTTAAATTGGATTCGCTGTGATTTGCCACGCTGCATTGACACCCCCCATCTAGATGAAGCGGAAAATGATTCTTTACAAAAGCTGTGGCTGCACACACAACAAGTAGTCTACGAAGACAAATATTCTCTTGTCGTTCTAGATGAGTTAAGTTTGGCGATTCACTTTGGATTAATTCCCGAAAGTGATGTTTTGGCATTTTTAGCAAAACGCCCTCCCCATATCGATATTATTTTCACCGGCACAGAAATGCCAAAATCTATATTAGATGTGGCAGATCAAATTACAGAAATTCGTCGCAGTCATCGTCCCTAAACAAGATATCCTAGTAATTCGATTGGAATTACCTGTGAACTTGTGATTAAGAACGACATCTGGATTAGTGAAATGGCTCAAAAAGGAATGATTGCTCCCTTTGAGCCAAGTTTAATCCGAAAAATACAAACAGATGCCTCTGTAGCTGCTCAACCCGTTATCAGCTACGGTTTGTCTTCTTATGGCTACGATATTCGCCTTTCATCGGCTGAGTTCCGCATTTTTCGCCACATTCCTGGAACTGTAGTTGATCCCAAAAACTTCAATCCCCAGAATTTGGAACCAACACCACTGCACACAGATAACGATGGCAGTTATTTTATCTTGCCAGCGCACAGTTATGGTTTGGGAGTTGCTCTAGAAAAATTAGAGGTGCCAAATAATATTACAGTTATTTGTATAGGCAAATCTACTTATGCACGTTGTGGCATAATAGCTAACTTAACACCTGCGGAAGCAGCTTGGCGGGGTCATTTAACTCTAGAGTTTTCTAATTCTTCCAGCGCTGATTGTCGCATTTATGCTAATGAAGGCGTAGTACAATTACTCTTTCTAGAAGGTGAACCTTGCGCTGTCAGTTACGAAGCGCGTCAGGGTAAATATCAAGATCAGTTAGAGAAAGTGACGTTGGCTAAAGTTTAGTTTTTGATACTTAGAATTGACAAGTAACTAATGATTAATAATTGTTGTTACTTGTTGTAATTTCGTCTGATAAACCTTGACTAATCTATCAATACCTTTAAAACGATAATCTCCCATTGCTTGAAAATCAGAACGTTGTGAAAGTAATTGATAAGTGGCTTCACTAATGACGCATTCGCTGGGGGGACAAACTCCTTCCATGCGTGCAGCCAAATTAATCGTCGCTCCTAAGGCTGTGTATTCTACCCTTTGGGAACTTCCAACATCACCGACAACGGCCTTTCCACTGTTAATGGCAATGCGTAACTGTAGCGGTTCCTGCCAAAAACCATTGGCGTTGAGATGTTCCATCCGTGTGAGCATAGCTTTAGCAGCAGTCGTAGCGCGATCAGCGTGGTCTGTTTGGGGTTCGGGAGCGCCAAAAAATGCCATGATACAATCACCGATATATTTATCTAAAGTGCCGCCACAAGCAAACACTTCTTGCAACATCTCTTCAAATAATTGATTTAATAATTGAGCGATCGCAGTTGGTGTTAATCTTTCGGAAATAGCTGTAAAACCAACCAAGTCAGCGAACAAAATACTGATTTCACTTTCTGCTGGAGGTAAACGTCCATCTGGTAAACCACCTACAGCAATTAACTGTTGCACAACAGCCGGAGAATGATAGCGTTCTAAGCGATGACGAATTACTTCTTCTGTTTTCAGTTTCTCTGCTAATAACCAACGTTGGACGCTAGAAGCCACCAGATTGGCTAAAGCCGAAAAAAAGCTGAGTTCTTCTTCTCCATCTCGTTCCCAATGGTATGAAGATAAATGAGCATCAGCGTAAAGCACACCTACAACTTTATTTTCATCCCATAACGGTACAGCCATCGCACTACGAATACCTTTAAGCAAAATGCTGTGTTCACTAGAAAACCGCTCATCTTTGTGAGTGTCAGCAGTTTGAATGACAATTTTTTCTTCAAATACCTTTTGACAGATACTACGGCTAATCCAACTAGCATCAGCTAGTAGATATTTCTGTTGAGTTTTGCTTCTAGTACCTGCATTTACTAACTCTAGATGACCATCACCACTGACATCAATTAATAAGGCCAAGCGGTCAATACTACTGAGGTAGCGAAATACAACCTGTTGCACCTGAGAGAAAATTTCTTCAATGGATGCTGCTGCACACAAATTTTTGGCGATGTCTACTAAGTCTTTCAGTCGGGCAATTGTTTTATTTTTATTACCGATATCACTATCACTACTATCAGCCTCTATCCATTGCTGTTGCAGTTCTTTGGCGCTGCGAAAAATTGTTCTTTGTTCGCCAACTTCGTCAATTGGTACTTGCTTAGTCAGAGCTAGTGGAGGGGGAGTTTTAAACAGCACCACTAAATTTACATTACCCAACCAAATGACATCACCATGTTGTAACTGTCGGGGATTGGTGACAGCGCTTTGATTGACTTGTGTCCCATTTTTACTACCCAAATCTTCAACTAACCATTTACCATCTGCTTTTTTTACTAGTTGGGCGTGCTTGCGGGAAATCCCCCCAAAAGGTAAGTATAAATTACATTCCGGCAACCGCCCAATTGTGAATACATCTTGATTCACGGGAACAGTTGTTTCCGTATCTCCTTGTTGCAAGCGTAAAGTCAGTTCAGTCATGGGTTTGATATATGTATCCTGGGTGCTGGGAACACAAACTTATCTAGGGCAAAGGATATACAGGTAGCCTTTACCTTTTCTTTATGGCATTGTTCATGGCGATCGACAACTATATGTAGTAAATATTACGCATCTATTATATATAAAGATTTTTCCAGATATGTTAAGTGCATATCTAGAAAAATTACGTAATTTACTGAAAAAATTATCTGTTCATATATAAGAGAACACCAAAAAATAAATTATTCCAAATTGACGCTTAGTAGGGTGCGTCAGTATGAATAATTTATTGGTACAGCTAAGTTTTCTCGCAAGTAGCGCACCCAACCTAATTGGATATTTTTTTGTCTGGAAGTCCCTTACAGTTTATTCATAATACTTTTATGAATAATTGACATACAATTGAACGTAAATTTATTTGAGAAAATAATATTATAAGAGCATTGACATTATCTATTTTCTGCACCGAGTATTAAATTAGTAGTTATTAACTACTATGCAAATATATGTAGACAAATTAGAGAGTTATTACTATTTTGATCTGTTAGATTTAATTCCTAAAAAACAAATAATTTTTTATTATGCACTAACTTTTTTACCTTTAGGAATAAGTTTAGGTATCATAACTATCCTGGCTAGAAAAAAATAATACTTTATCGGGTTTTATTTTACAGTGTAATTTTGATACCCTCTTTCATGCTAGAAAGTATTTTAGTAAGTGAGAGTGGCAAAGATTTCAGTTTAAAAAACTTATTGCTTGGCA
This sequence comes from Anabaena subtropica FACHB-260, assembly GCF_014697105.1. GTDB lineage: Bacteria > Cyanobacteriota > Cyanobacteriia > Cyanobacteriales > Nostocaceae > Trichormus > Trichormus subtropicus. The sequence goes on from NZ_JACJRF010000039.1 coordinate 31,189, forward strand.
TCTCATTTACAGAAATTTACATAGGCGGTAGCTCTAAAGGTAGAGTACCTAATAAACCCTTACGATAATCTGTTAACAATTGTCTAGCGGCTCTTTCTACATCACCTTTGTAGCGATGCTCTGCTAAAGCGGGTAAATATGCTTCTCCTGTATAGGGTGTAGGGTCAAGTTCATAACGTGAATACAAAGGTGATTTTGGTAGTAACTCACCGGCTTGCTCTTGAAGAGCATTCAGTAAATCTACTAAAGCTCCGGCTACTAGCTGGTTATCATAAGATGCTTGACCAATATCATCACAAATTGCTAGTTTTACGGCTGCTTCTTGATTGCCCAACCTAGCAGGAATTACACCAGGAGCATCTAGTAATTCCAACTGATCAGAAATTCGCACCCAGCGCAGTTGACGCGTTACCCCAGGGCGGGCGGCACTTTCTACGACTCGCTTTCCTAAAAGACGGTTAATTAAGGCTGATTTGCCAACGTTAGGAAAACCAATCACCACAGCACGAACAGGACGAGGTAACATCCCGCGATCGCGTCTTCTTTGATTTAGCTCTATCCCAGCAGCTTGGGCTGCTTTCGCCACCCCTACCACACCTTGACCATGTTGAGCATTGGTACAATAGGGAACTTCGCCACGATTTTGGAAATAATCTATCCATAGCGATCGCACTTGGGTAGGAATCATATCTAATCGATTCAATACCAAAATTCGCGTCTTATTTCCCACCCACTCATCTATTTGCGGATGGTGTGTAGCTAAAGGAATCCGTGCATCTCTGACCTCAAACACCACATCTACTCGTGATAGCTGTTCTTTAAGATTCTTTTCCGCCTTGGCGATATGCCCTGGATACCATTGAATGAGATTTAATTTATAGTTATCTGTTAAGCCCATAGTTTAAAGTAGTGAGTGCTGAGTAGTGTTCGCCCTTCTCTACGTTCCCTGCGGGACGCTGCGCGAAGGCGTTCCCGCAAGGTGTGCTGAGTAGTGAGTCCTGAGTAAGAAATTCTTCCCCTACTCTCTCATCTCTCGCTTCTAGCCTCGAACCCCTTCTTAATTATTACCTGTAATGGCTTGATGTAAAATCAGACGATTGCCATCTGGGTCATAGGCGTAAATTTCTTGACCGTGGGAGGCGATCGCAATTTTTCCTGGTGGGGGATAACCTAAATCGGTAATGTGTGCGATCGCTTGTTCTAAGTTAATTACTTCTAAACATAAACTAATCCTACTTTTTGCTGAATTTTCAAATTCAGACTCATGTGCTTCTTTAGGTTTAAAAATCCCTAATCGCATACCAGTAAGACTAAATTCAGCATACACATTTGGTATACAAGTGATTGGTTTTTGTTCTAAAAATTCAGTGTAAAAATTTATTAATTTATCAATGTTTAATGTAGCTATAGTGACTATAACCTCCGTATAGTTAACTCCCATCTTACTGCTTTACCCCTTAAATTAAAAACAAGATATTAACTTAATTACGAAACAATGTTACAATATATATTGTAAATCTGGATTCATTTCAGTATGTTTGATATTTCTTAAATGCTTATACAATATATCTCGTAGATATTGATTCCACTAAATTATAGTTATTAAAATCAAGTCAATTTTAATAAAGACCATAAAACTACCGAAGAACAGTTTTTAATAAAGACTTCAGTCTGAATATTTTCAGCACTTTAGTGCTGACTACAAACCTATCAAAAGTTTTACGATAGACCACTACAATTTTTTTCATCTCTCAAAAACTAGCAGTTCCAAATCATCTAATCAGTCCTCATTTGCAAAGTAGGGAAACCTCTACGCCTATCTGCCACCTACGGCTTTCACCGATTTGTTAGACTGATGACACCAGGATTTTTCAGTCAAATCTCTGATAACGCCAGCAGACGAGGCTATTCATGCTTACAAGTACCCTACTTATCTCCAACCAACTCCCTAACCTGCAATATTCCTCTACACCAGAGCGATTCGATGAAACCTGGGAAGCCCCTCTGGCTACCCTCCTGGGTTTAGGACGCGCAGCCGGTGCGGACTTTATTGAAATTTTCTTAGAGCGTCGTAACTATATTAGTAGTTTGGCGGAAGACGATACAATTACCAGTATTTCACCAAGTCTAGCCACAGGTGCAGGAGTCAGAGTATTTCGTGGCAAAGCAGATTGCTATGTCAGCACCAATGATTTATCCTTTGCTGGCTTGAAAGCAGCTTTAGAAAAAGGTTTATCGATTCTAGGCTTACAATTACCCACCCCTAACGCTTTTATCCCAGAAATTAATCTAGAATTACTCAGAGATTATGCTACTAAACGTGGCAAAGACGGCTGGCTACCTCTGTGTAGTTCTATCCGCGAGATGGGAGAAATTCTACTTGATGGTACGGCTTACCTCAAGCAAAAAGCTAATCATGTGCAGTCACGCCGCGCTACTTATTTTCGAGATTGGCAAGAAGTATTAGTTGCCGCTAGTGATGGTACTTTTGCCCGTGATATTCGCCTGACTCAATCGGTAGGATTTAACCTGCTGTGTGCTGATGGCGCTCATCGTGCTTCCATTGGTGAACGTGCAGGGAATACCAGTGATGCTAACTTCCTGAGAACTTGGGACTATCAACAATCTGCCGAACAGATTTCTGAATCTGCGGGAAAAATGCTCTATGCAGATTACGTGGAATCGGGTACATACCCAATCATCATGGCTAATCACTTTGGTGGTGTAATTTTCCACGAAGCCTGCGGACATCTACTGGAAACAACCCAAATCGAACGTAACACCACACCCTTTGCTGATAAAAAAGGCGAAAAAATTGCCCACGAAAGCCTAACAGCTTGGGATGAAGGACGGGCTGATAATGCCTTCGGGACAATTGACATGGATGACGAGGGTATGCCAGCCCAAAGAACCCTATTAATAGAAAAAGGTGTTCTGAAAAACTTCTTGGCTGACAGAACAGGTTCTTCGCGCACCGGACATCCCAGAACAGGTAGTGGTCGCCGCCAAAATTATACTTTTGCTGCTGCTAGCCGGATGCGTAATACTTACATCGCCACTGGTGACTATAAAGTTGAAGAATTATTCGCTTCTGTAGATAAAGGCATTTACTGCAAAAAAATGGGTGGCGGTAGTGTTGGTGCTACTGGTCAATTTAATTTTAGTGTTGATGAAGCCTATTTAATTGAAAACGGCAAAATTACCAAACCATTAAAAGGCGCTACTCTCATCGGTGAAGCCAAGGAAATTATGAACAAAATTTCCATGTGTTCCCAAGATTTAGAACTTGCACCTGGTTTTTGTGGTTCTGTCAGTGGAAGTATCTACACCACTGTAGGACAGCCCCATATCAAAGTAGATTCCATCACAGTAGGTGGACGCTAAGAATTTTAGACTGGTTCGTAGTGAGGACTTGAGTCCTCAAAACTATGAAGACTTTAGTCTTCACTACAAACTAGTGAAAATTTCTGAAAAATATAGAATCTCCTAGTGAGTATTTCTAGATAGAAGTTAGGAAAGAATGAAATAATTTTGAATTTTGAATTATTATGCCCAATATTCATGAAATCGCTACTTACGCCCAAGAAAATGCTCAAAAGCTGGGCATTCAAAAGTTTGATATTTATGGCTCAACTGTAGATGAAACTAGTGTACAAGTTGATCAAGGTGAGCCAAAACAAGTCAAAGCTTCAAATCGCTCTGGAGTAACTGTACGTGTCTGGAATGAAGACAATACTATAGGTGTTACTAGCACAACAGATGTAGACCCCAAAGGATTGGAATTAGCTTTAAAAACTGCTTATGAAGCTAGTTTTTTTGGTGTTAAAGAAAATGTTCCAGATTTTAGCCCAGAGGCTACTGTTCCTATTGACAAGACATTAAATGAAAAAGCACCCCAAGCACCAGTTTCTGAGTTGATAGAAAAGCTTTTGGTGGCTGAAAAGGAACTTTTAGCTGCTCATCCAGCGATTAAAGGTGTCCCTTATAACGGCTTGGCGCAAAGAGATATTGATAGATTTTATCTTAATAGCCAAGGTGCTTTGAGAACTGACTCTCTTTCTTTGTCTTCTGTTTATCTTTATAGTAAAACGGATGAGGAAGGGAAAAAACCACGTAGTGCAGGTGCTTTTAGAATCAATCGTAGTTTAGAAAAATTGGATATCAATGGATGTATTCAAGAAACTGCGGAAAAAACTATTAGTCATCTCAACTACGACAAAATTAAAACTGGTAAGTATCAGGTGGTTTTCTCACCGGAAGCTTTCTTAAGTCTTTTAGGAGCTTTTTCTAATTTATTCAACGCTCAAAGTATTCTCGATAAACAAAGTTTGTCTACTGCTGATGATTTAGGTAAGCAAATTGCTTCGCCTTTATTGTCACTGTATGATGATAGTTTGCACCCAGCTAATATAGGTGCAGAAAGTTTTGATGGGGAAGGTACACCTACTCGTCAGGTGACATTGATAGAGAATGGAATTTTAAAAGGTTTTCTGCACAGCGCTGGAACTGCAAAAAGGTTGAATGCTCAACCTACAGGTAATGCTAGTATTGGCGCAAAAGTTAGTGTTAGTCCTAACTTTTATCATGTGTTTGCAGCAGGGGATTGTGAGCAACAACTCAGTTTGGAAACAGCAGAAAACGTGATTTTGATTGATGATTTACAAGCTTTACACGCTGGCGTGAAATCTTTGCAAGGATCGTTTTCTCTACCATTCGATGGTTGGTTGATTAATAAAGGTGTCAAAACTAGTATTGAATCAGCAACAGTTGCTGGTGACTTCTTGGAACTTTTGAAATCAATTATTTACGTAGAAAAAGAAGTAGCGTTAACACCTGGTGGTGTGGCTCCGAGAATTTGGGTTGAAGAGTTGTCAATTACTGGTGAATAAAAGCTGAAAGTGATTCTCAGTTGATGAGTGGGATTGAAAATACCCCACTCATTTTTTTGCTAATGGTGCGTTAGCCTGCGGTGTTGGCGTGGTGAAGCTAACTTTGTTCTTGAGGAACTTGTCCGATTTGGGCTGTCAGTTTTTCTTTATCCAACCTGCGTTTTCTAGCGTAAAGTTGAATCGTGACTGCCATGAAAATAATCAGAGCAAAAATTAGCCAAGCTGTGAGATCCGTAGGCAGATTGTTCTTAAACACAGCCAGCATAACGATAACTACCAACATAACTGTCGGTGCTTCATTCAACGCCCTTAATTGCTGACTACTCCAGCGACATTCATCGGCGGCTAACTTCTTCATTAACCGACCACAGTAATGATGATAACCAAGTAATAAAGCAACAAACAGCAGTTTAAAGTGTAACCAACCCTGTTTTAAAACTTCTGGTTCCGTACTAACTAAACCGATCGCCATTGCTACTGTCACCAACATTCCTGGTGTCGTGATAATCTTGTAGAGGCGTGTTTCCATAATTTGATACTGATTTTTCAGTATTGTGCGTGCTGGTTCTGGTTCCTGGTTAGCTTCCACATGATAGATGAATAAACGTACCAAATAGAACAAACCAGCAAACCAAACCACAATGCCAATAATATGAAATGCTTTAAACCAGGAATATGCCATGAATGCAGCCTGCCTTTATCTATCTGTTCTTGAATGATTGCAATGATCCTCTTTATCAGGTTACGGCAAAATTTCATCGAGGATTCCAGATAGATAAAGAACTTATACCAATTCGCAATTCGCAATAGAGCCTGCGGCACGCTCCGCGAACGCAATTCGCAATAAAATTCAAAGAGACGTTGCATTGCAACGTCTCTACGCGGTTTATTATTATGGCAACTTATTTTTCTGCCTTTTATACCATTTCACTAAAATTCTGATAGAGATCCAAACCCAGAAACCTTTGCAAAATCTAGATTTCTTAATTTTGCGGAAAGTTCCTACGGCGGGAAACCCGCCGTAGGAAACTTTTCAAGACGAATTTTGAATTGGTATTACTCCACTTCTTGGGTATCTTCTACTTGATTCGCCATTGGCACGACTAACACTTTGTCTACACGGTTACCATCCATGTCCATCACCTCGATTCGCATACCATGCCATTCAAAATGGTCGGCGGCGGCGGGAATGCGGCCGAGATGGGTAATGACGAAACCACCAAGGGTTTGATAGCTACCCCGTTCTTCAGATTCCCATTCTTCCATTTCAAACAGTTCAAAAAACTCTTCTACACCCAACATTCCATCTAGTAGCCAGGAACCATCTTCTCGCTGCACGGCTTGGGGTTCTTCTTCCCCATCATCAGAAGGAACATCCCCAACAATTTCGCTCATGATGTCGTTAAGAGTAACTAATCCCTGAATCACGCCGTATTCGTCCACAACTAGCGCCATGTGGGTAATGGTTTGCTTAAATAACTCCAAAACTTTTAAGCCACGGGTGCTTTCGGGAACAAATACTGGCTGGCGCAATCCCACTGTTAAATCTAGGGAATCTCCTCGGAGACTTCTAGCGAGTAAATCAGTAACGGGAATAATTCCCAATACATTGTCCAGTCCTCCTTGACAAACTGGATAGCGGGAATAACCGTTTTCGCTCATTTTTTGGCGATTTTCTTCGGGGGTGTCGTCTAAATCTAGCCAGATGATATCAGGACGGGGTGACATCAAGGAAGTGACGGGGCGATCGCCTAAGCGAAACACTCGTTCTACCATATTTTGTTCTGCTTCCTCAAAGGTTCCCGCTTCTGTACCTTGCTCAATCAGGATCTTAATTTCTTCTTCCGTGACTTGTGGTTCTACAGAAGGTGTAATCCCCAACACTCGCAGCACCATTTCTGTGGAAGCACTCAATAAATGCACGGCTGGAGAAGCAAGAGCTGCTAAAGCCCGCATGGGAAGAGCGACAACGGTAGCAATACGTTCGGGATTGTTTAATGCCAGACGCTTTGGCACTAATTCACCGATAATCAGAGATAGGTAGGTAATGAGCAAAACCACGATTCCAAAGGCAATTGCCTCACTGTAAGGCACTAAAAAAGGTATTAGCCGCACATAAACTACTAGTCGGCTGGCAATTGTGGCTCCTCCAAAAGCACCAGTGAGGATACCAATCAGAGAAATACCTATTTGGATAGTGGAGAGGAAATTGTTAGGGGATTCCGCCAATTTTAACGCTGCTCTCGCCTTAGCATCCCCTTGATTAGCGAGTTGCTGTAGCCTGACCTTCCGCGCCGAGACGACCGCCATCTCAGACATGGAAAAAACCCCGTTGGCAAGAATGAGTACCAAAATAATTAAAATTTCAACCGTGATGGAGGACATGATTATGAATTGCCGCTATATAGAGCGAACTTAGCTCAATCCTTAGTATCTAGTATTAAAGGTTCTCTCATAAATGCTTTAACTATACATAAAGTAGTAGTTTTAGAAGTTAGGGATTAGGAGTTAGTATTTTTTACGGTTTCCTGAACTTGTTTTAGTATGATTCTTTCACAAAAAGATTAAGTGAACCGTCAACACTTTTAAAATAGTTTACATATACGGCATTTACAGCTTCGAGATTTCTGATCTGTAAGGACTTCCTGCTCTACTAGAACTTATGGCTTTTTCTTCTATTGTGCGTGCTTTGGCGCGATCGCCCCTCACTACTGAATTACTTTCAAAGCTCAATCGCCAACAAGATTTGCGATTAAATGGCATTTCCCGTCTACCTAAGGGTTTGGTGGCTTCGGCATTGGCACAACATTCTAGTAGAAATTTGTTCGTCGTTTGTGCCACTCTAGAAGAAGCGGGGCGCGCTTATGCACAATTGGAAGCGATGGGATGGCAAACAGTACATTTTTACCCCACGTCTGAAGCCTCTCCCTACGAACCTTTTGACCCAGAAACGGAAATGACTTGGGGACAGATGCAGGTGTTGGCGGATTTGGTTAAGAGTCAACAGTCCATCGTCAATGGTCAACAGAATAAGATCGCTGTCGTGGCTACTGTTGGGGCTTTGCAGCCCCATTTACCACCACCAGATGCTTTTATTCCTTTTTGCTTGACTCTCAAGCGGGGACTGGAATTTGATTTAGATAGCTTTAGTGAAAAGATTACTACTTTGGGGTATGAACGGGTTCCCTTGGTGGAAACAGAGGGACAATGGAGTCGTCGCGGTGACATTGTCGATGTCTTTCCAGTGTCCTGTGAGTTACCAGTACGTTTGGAATGGTTTGGTGATGAGATTGAGCAAATACGAGAATTTGATACAACTACTCAACGTTCAGCACTTGACAAAATAGAACAGATTGTGCTTACTCCTACAAGTTTTGCGCCTATTGTGACGACAGCACTTAAGGATAGTGATGAGTACCGAGTGCTGAGTGCTGAGTTAAGTTCTGACTCAGAAAACGGTACTCAAGAGTCAGCGTTGATAGAAGGTAGTCGGCGCTTTTTGGGATTAGCATTTGAGCGACCTGCATCGATTGTGGATTATTTACCGGAAAATACTTTAGTTGCTATCGATGAGCCGGAACAGTGTCATGCTCATAGCGATCGCTGGGTAGAAAATGCTGATGAGCAATGGTCAGTGGTCAGTGGTCAGTGGTCAGTTGTTAGTGAATTACTGAAAATTCATCGGTCTTTTGCGGAATGTTTGGCTGATTTAACTAGATTTCAGACTTTATATTTATCGGAACTAGCAGAAGAAAATAGCGGGATTAATTTAGCTAGTCGGTCTGTACCGGTTACACCGCACCAATTTGCTAAACTGGCAGACACATTAAGACAAGAACGCGATCGCAATTTCTCGATTTGGTTAATCTCGGCTCAACCTTCCCGTTCTGTTTCTCTGCTACAAGAACACGATTGTCCCGCCCAGTTCATCCCCAATCCCCGCGATTACCAAGCTATTGATAAGCTACAAATCAACCATATCCCTGTGGCGCTGAAATATTCTGGCCTAGCGGAACTGGAAGGTTTTATCCTCCCGACTTACCGCCTAGTCATCGTCACCGACCGCGAATTTTATGGTCAACATTCCCTAGCTACACCTAGTTTTGTCCGTAAGCGTCGTCAGGCGGCTTCTAAGCAAGTTGACCCGAATAAACTGCGTCCAGGGGATTATGTAGTTCATCGGAGTCATGGGATTGGCAAGTTTGTCAAGTTGGAAAGTCTGACAATTAACGAGGAAACCCGTGATTATATTGTTGTCCAGTATGCTGACGGTCTTTTGAGAGTTGCGGCTGATCAGGTAGGGTCTTTGTCTCGATTCCGTAGTACGGGAGATAAAGCACCGGAACTGCACAAAATGACAGGGAAAGCTTGGGAAAATACCAAGAACCGTGTCCGCAAAGCCATTAAAAAATTAGCAGTGGACTTGCTGAAATTATATGCGGCGCGATCGCAACAACAAGGTTTCGCCTATCCCCAAGATATGCCTTGGCAAGAAGAAATGGAAGATTCTTTTCCCTACCAAGCTACAACCGACCAGCTAAAAGCTGTACAAGATGTGAAACGGGATATGGAAAGCGATCGCCCAATGGATCGGTTAGTTTGTGGTGATGTCGGTTTTGGGAAGACGGAAGTAGCTATTCGCGCCATTTTCAAAGCTGTGACTTCTGGTAAACAAGTCGCCCTCCTTGCACCTACAACCATCCTCACTCAGCAACATTACCACACCCTCAAAGAACGCTTTTCCCCTTATCCGATGAATGTCGGCTTACTGAATCGCTTCCGCACAGCCGAAGAACGGCGAAATATTCAAAAACGATTGGCGACTGGTGAGTTAGATATAGTCGTCGGGACACACCAACTTTTAGGTAAGAATGTCAACTTCAAAGATTTAGGGCTGCTGGTAATAGATGAAGAACAACGGTTTGGGGTGAACCAGAAAGAGAAAATTAAATCCTTGAAAACTCAAGTAGACGTGTTGACGCTCTCCGCTACCCCAATTCCCCGCACCTTGTATATGTCTTTATCAGGGATTCGGGAAATGAGCTTGATTACCACACCACCCCCCACCAGACGACCAATTAAAACCCATCTTTCCCCCAGAAACCCAGAAAGCATACGCAGCGCCATTCGTCAAGAAATTGATCGAGGTGGACAGGTGTTTTATGTAGTACCGCGCGTTGAGGGAATAGAAGAGACAACAGCAGCTTTGCGGGAGATGTTACCAGGGGCGAGATTTGCGATCGCTCACGGTCAAATGGACGAGAGCGAGTTAGAATCAACCATGCTCACCTTCAGCAATGGTGATGCAGATATTCTGGTATGTACCACAATTATTGAATCGGGATTGGATATTCCCCGTGTCAACACCATCCTGATTGAAGATGCTCACCGCTTTGGTTTATCACAACTTTACCAGTTACGGGGACGAGTTGGACGTGCAGGGATTCAAGCCCACGCATGGTTATTTTACCCGAAGCAAAGAGAATTATCTGATGCAGCAAGGCAACGGTTACGGGCGATTCAAGAGTTTACACAACTCGGTTCCGGCTATCAACTAGCCATGCGTGACATGGAAATCCGGGGTGTGGGTAACTTGCTGGGTGCAGAACAATCCGGTCAAATGGAAGCGATTGGTTTTGATTTATACATGGAAATGTTAGAAGAATCAATTCGAGAAATTCGCGGTCAAGAAATTCCCAAAGTTGACGATACCCAAATCGATCTCAACCTCACCGCATTTATCCCCACCGATTACATCCCCGACATTGACCAAAAGATGAGTGCATATCGTGCTGTGGCGGCTGCTAAGTCTAAAGAAGAGATAACACAAATTGCGGCTGAGTGGAGCGATCGCTATGGTACTTTACCTGTTTCTGCCAATCAACTGTTGCGGGTCATGGAACTCAAACAACTAGCGAAAAAGTTAGGCTTTAGCCGCATCAAACCAGAAAATAAACAGCACGTCATTTTAGAAACCCCAATGGAAGAACCAGCTTGGAATTTACTTGCAGCCAATTTACCAGAACATCTCAAAACCCGCTTTGTTTTCTCTCCCGGTAAGGTGACGGTACGCGGTTTAGCAGTCCTCAAAGCAGACCAACAATTGCAAAGTTTGATTGATGCTTTGGGGAGAATGCAGGGAGCGATTACAGAAGCTGCTATTGTTTGAACGGTATTTCTTTCTACAATTAAAAGTTAGAGGCAACTCTCATGGTTTGGCAGCGTCCCGACGGAAGAAAACCCTATGAACTCCGTCCTATTAATTTTCACACCGGATTTACTCGCTTTGCCCCTGGTTCAGTTCTAACTATATGTGGTGAGACTAAAGTACTTTGTACAGTGAGCGTCGCGGAAAGTGTACCCAAGTTTCTCGCAGGTAGTGGTAAAGGTTGGTTGACGGCAGAGTATCGGATGCTACCATCAGCCACACAACAACGGCACGAACGAGAATTATTGAAATTATCTGGACGGACGCAAGAAATTCAACGTTTGATTGGGCGTAGCTTACGAGCTGCAATAGATTTTGAGGTCTTAGGAGAACGAACTTTAACCGTAGATGCAGATGTGTTGCAAGCCGACGCAGGTACAAGAACGGCAGCAATTACAGGCGGGTTTGTGGCTTTAGCTGGTGCTATTTCTCAATTATTGCAGCGAGGAGTATTAGAGCGATCTCCCCTATGCGGACAAGTAGCAGCTGTTTCTGTCGGTTTATTAGAAGAAGAAGCATTTTTAGATTTGAACTACATAGAAGATGTAGCAGCAACTGTAGATTTCAATGTAGTGATGAATCAACACTTGGGAATTATCGAAGTTCAGGGAACAGCAGAAGAAGGCAGTTTTAGCCGTACCCAGTTGAATCGGCTATTAGATTGCGCCGAAAACGGCATTCAGCAATTGTTAATTGCCCAAAAGGAGGCAATTACTGACTGGGACAAGTTATTCTTGAGCAGTAATTAAATTCAGCGCTATTCATACCAACAGACTTTGCATTGCAAAGTCTGAGAATTACTGCCGAATATTGTACATTAACTAATTATTTGTCAATTTAACAAATTATTGCCACAACAGATTTAAATATTGAAAAGCCTGTCATATCAACTATTATGGCAGGTTTTTTGTCATTATGTCTCATTCAACCGCCACTAAAATTATTTAACAAACTAAATGACAAAAAACAGATTTTTCACAAATTAGCTGTCACTTTGCCTAAGCAAGTGACACTAATACTTGTAGAAAAAATTAACAAATTAACTGTCACATTTAGCAGTATAATACAACTATGTTTTAATAAAACACTAATATGCAGGATTACAACTCATTTACCGCACCTGCAACACAAGAAGCTGCGTCAGACACAAGCAAAAATATCGCTGAAACAAATGTCATCTTGTCTGAGCTTTCTGATGAAGCAAATTTAAAAATGCAGGTAATTCAAAGTCTGCTAGAAGCAGGTGATCGCACTACCTATGCCCAAAAGCTTAAGGAAGGCGCAGAAAAACTAGGTAAGTCAGTAAGAACATTACGGCGACTGATAAATAAATGGGAAAAGGAGGGGTTAGTTGGCCTGGAGCAAAACGAACGTGCTGACAAAGGCAAGCACCGAGTTGATGAAGATTGGCGGAAATTTATTTTAGAGACGTATAAGGAAGGCAATAAAGGAAGTAAACGCATGACTCGCCAGCAAGTAGCCGTCAGGGTGAAAGCTAGAGCAGATGAGCTAGGTGTCAAATCGCCTTCTCACATGACTGTGTACCGTATTCTTGAACCTGTGATTCAAAAACAGGAGAAGGCAAAAAGTATTCGCTCTCCAGGTTGGCGAGGTTCTCGTTTATCCGTTAAAACTCGTGACGGGAAAGATTTAACAGTAGAGTACAGTAATCAAGTTTGGCAATGTGACCATACCCGTGTGGATGTGCTGTTAGTAGATCAACATGGGGAAATTTTAGGTCGTCCTTGGTTAACCACAGTCATAGATAGTTATTCTCGCTGCATTGTAGGTATTAATCTTGGCTATGATGCTCCAAGTTCTCAGGTAGTTGCTTTGGCGTTACGTCATGCAATTTTGCCAAAACAATATGGAGAAGAATATAAACTTTATGAAGAGTGGGGAACCTACGGTAAACCACAACATTTTTACACTGATGGTGGTAAAGATTTTCGCTCAAACCATTTGCAACAGATAGGTGTGCAGTTGGGGTTTGTTTGTCATTTACGGGATCGCCCCAGTGAAGGGGGTATTGTCGAGCGTCCTTTCAAGACATTTAACACCGAATTATTCTCAACTTTGCGAGGATATACAGGGTCAAATGTACAAGAACGCCCAGAAGACGCAGAGAAGGACGCTAACTTGACTTTACGGCAACTAGAGCAAAAGTTGGTAGCTTACATTGTCAATACCTATAACCAAAGAATTGATGCTCGTATGGGTGAGCAAACTAGATTTCAGCGTTGGGAATCTGGCTTGATAGTAGCACCTGATGTCATCTCGGAAAGAGATTTGGATATCTGTTTAATGAAGCAAACTCGAAGAGTGATTCAAAGAGGAGGTTACTTACAATTTGAAAATCTGATGTACAGGGGCGAATATTTAGCAGGTTATGCAGGAGAAAGCGTTGTACTGCGTTATGACCCCAAAGACATTACTACTTTGTTGGTTTACGGCTATAAGGGTAATAAAGAAGAATTTCTAGCTCGTGCTTATGCTCAAGATTTGGAGACTGAGGAATTGTCTCTGGATGACGCAAAAGCTATGAGTCGCCGGATTCGGCAAGCAGGTAAGGCTATTAGCAATCGTTCTATTTTGGCAGAGGTGCGCGATCGCGAAACCTTCGTGAACCAAAAGAAAACCAAAAAGGAACGCCAAAAGGCAGAACAGACAGTAGTTCAAAAGGCTAAAAAACCTATGCCTGTTGAACCAGAGGAAGAAGTTGAAGTGGCATCTGTTGACCATGAACCAGAATACCAGATGCCAGAAGTATTTGATTACGAACAAATGCGTGAAGATTACGGGTGGTAGAAAATGACTTCAAAACAAGCTCAAGCAGTTGCACAACAATTAGGTGATATTCCGGTCAATGATGATAAATTACAAGCAGAAATTCAACGATTAAACCGCAAAAACTTTGTTTCTTTAAAACAAGTACAAGTTCTTCATGATTGGTTAGAGGGCAAGCGACAATCCAAGCAGTCTGGTCGAGTTGTGGGAGAGTCTCGCACTGGCAAAACAATGGGTTGCAACGCATATAGATTAAGGCATAAACCCAAGCAAAAACCAGGGCAACCCCCTATTGTACCTGTTGCTTACATCCACGTTAATCAAGAGTGTAGTGCAAAAGAATTATTTGGGTTAATTATTGAACATTTAAAATATCAAATTCCTAAAGGCACTGTAGCTGAGATTAGAGATCGGACATTTCGGGTACTTAAGGGTTGTGGTGTTGAAATGCTCATCATAGATGAGGCTGACCGTTTAAAACCAAAGACATTTGCTGAAGTAAGAGATATTTTTGACAAGCTGGAAATTTCAGTAATCTTGGTAGGGACTGACCGTTTGGATACAGTAATCAGGCGGGATGAACAAGTTTTCAACCGCTTTCGAGCCTGTTATCGTTTTGGAATCATATCAGATGAAGACTTTCCTCAAACAGTAGAAATTTGGGAAAAGACAATTCTACAGTTGCCTGTGGCTTCCAATTTAAAAAGTGACACAATGCTTACAACTTTAAAAGAGGCAACAGGTCGTTATATAGGACTATTAGATATGATTCTGAGAGAGACAGCAATCAAGGCTTTAAAAAAGGGATTACACAAGATTGACCTAGCAACGCTGAAAGAAGTTGTAAATGAATACACTGTAGAACCGAAGCGTAAATGATGGAAACTTTAAATCTTCAACCTTGGGTGTTTCGAGTGGAAGCAATAGAAGGAGAAAGTATAAGCCACTTTTTAGGACGCTTTCGACGGGCTAATGATTTAACGCCTACTGGATTAGGTAAAGCAATAGGAGTTGGGGGTGCGATCGCTCGATGGGAAAAATTTCGGTTTAATCCCCTACCGTCTCGCCAGCAATTAGAGGCATTGGCTAAGGTTGTGGAGGTTGATGCCGATAGGTTAGCCCAAATGTTACCACCTGCTGGGGTGGGGATGAAAATTGACCCAATCCGGTTATGTGCTGCTTGTTATGCCGAGTCGCCATGTCACAAAATTGAATGGCAGTTTAAGGTAACGCAAGGATGTCAGCATCATCATTTAAGTTTGCTGTCAGAATGTCCCAATTGTGGAGCAAGGTTTAAAGTTCCTGCATTGTGGGTTGATGGCTGGTGTCAAAGGTGTTTTACGACTTTTGCGGACATGGCAGAACGTCAGAAGGAAATTTAGGATACAAAAACCGATCGCCTATACCCTGTGGGTTGATGGCTTGTTCCACACCTATTGTTGATATATTTAAGTATAGAATAATACTTTTTTTGGCATACGGGTGTTGAATAAAATTGAATGATTCTAATAATAATTTACTTGATTGTATCTTTAATTAACTCTGTGATTTTTTCAATAATATTTTCAGCTAATTTCAAAGAAAGCTTAACTTCTTTGTCTAAAGTATATATAGTGTCCTCATAATCTGCTTTATTTCTAGATTGCCGTAGCCTACATAAATCATTTCCTATTTCTATCATTTTCCTATTTTTTGATTTATTGCGTATGAATTCATCGGACACATATTGATGTTCATTGATATCGCCAGTTCTGGCTTTTGATAACCTTGGATCATGTAAAACATCTCGTAAGTAATTTCTAGCTGTACAAAAGGCAGCATAATAGGCTCTACTTATAGATGAACGTAGTTTTGCTTCGGGGATTGTTGGTTTAGAATCTGTTTCTGAATCAGTAGAAAAGGTAGAAGTTATATAAGCTATTTCTTTTGCTAGCTCAAGATATTCAGCCCAATTAAATTTCATCAAAACTAATATTAATTTCTAAATCATTACCAAATTTGAAAGAGATATCTAACCACCAAAGATTATCTAAAGCTTTTAGTTTATCAAATGCTTCATCTACATCAAGATTAGTATGAATCTCAATTATTAATTTTTTCCAACCAATAATTTCTGGATCATAAACAACCCGTAGCACATTTTTTTCATTATTAAAAATATTTTTGATTTTTTCATGAGCTTCTATCAATATAGAGATTAAATGTTTTTTCTCATTCAAATACTGCAATATCTCTACTGTATGACTCAAAATATATAAACTTCTAATCTCATTGAGAAAATTATTTACTAAGGCAACAGAACCAGTATTAATTACTTGATTAGATATTTCTGCTGAAAAAGAAGAAACTACTAAGAAGTTAGTTTGTATTCTTTCTATGAAAGGATTGGTACGATTTTTTACTTTACTATTTTCTTTACATAACCAATAAGAAGCCCACTTTGCTATTTCTATATTTTCATTTTCTAGTTCCTCATATGATTGAGATGGATTAAATTTTAATTTATTTGTTGCTGATGTACTAGGCGATGCAAGGCTTGGAAACTTTGTCTTTAATTCTGCTACTTCTTGTGTACTATTATCATTTAAAGAGCCAATACTAGGCATTATTCAAACCTCCTTAATAGATCACCATCTACTAATGTAAAAAACCAATTATGGCAAACTGAGTGAGCATTTTCTAGCCATTTGTCTAGATTTGAAGGAATTTCTGGGATATCAGGGTCAGTCGATTGAATTGTTGTTTCCCATATTAAAGCATCACTGGCTAAATTTCTTTGATTATCAAACTTTTGCCCCTTGACAATTCTGAAATTTACAATACCTTTTGGATTTTCAGCCGGAAATGCAAATTGCAAGTCTAATTGTATTGGATTATTTGTTACTAATGTTTTTTCAAAAAGTAAAGGACTGAAATTTAGTTCTATTTTCATTTTATTTTTTAAAAATTCATAAAATTCATTTTCTTTTAAATCTAAATCTATAGCATCAATATATTTTAAGATGAGATAACGTGGGCGGAATTTATCTTTACTGGGATGCACTATATACAAATTATCTACTACATCAATAATTCGTTTTTTAAAATCTTGCCAAATATAATTTTCTGTGTCATTAACTGTTAAAATTCCGTTACCCAATTGTACTAGAGGCCAACCTTTCTCGCTCTTAAATCTATGTTTGACAATCCCTTCTGCCATTTGTTCAGGAATAGAAGCAAATGGCAATTGTTCATATATGGGATAATTTTCATTTATTCTGTCAAATAATCTACCGAGTATTAATTGAGTATTAGGATCACCACCTATAAATGGTGGTTGTTCTGTATACCATCTTATTTCAAATATTGCCTCGACAAGAGGTTTGTTTGTTAAGTTCTCTAAAGCCATTTTTCAACTATTGTTTCTTACACTCTTTGATATTAACTCAAAATGCCAATTATTTTGCCTATTTTATAGGCATATTATATAGACCAAAAAATTCGTATCTTATAACTAGAATTACCAATATTAAGATTTTGCTATAGTATTTATTACTTGCTAATAGCATGATATCTGTTTGCTACTTTACTATGCTGCACCTTGGTCGTAATCATTCTCGAACAGGGTATTGGCTAACCATGTTTTAAACTCATTATCATCCGTAAATTTACGGTATGCTTCTGTATGGTTGAAGATGAACTCCTGAAACTTATCGACTAGCTTTTTCTCGAAGGTGATTCTGGCGTTTTGTCGATCTGAGTATTTCTTGGCGTTCTGATATTCTTCATCTTTACTGACTTCAGCAGGTAATTCTTCAAACAGGAAGCGACGCACTTTATCTTTTTCTGTCCACTGAATATTGCCAAAGCGATCATTAAAATCTTGAATAATATTACTGAGTGTGTCTAATTTCGCCTCATATTGCCTACCAGGAGGATCTGGGGGTGCGGGTGCTATTTCTCCGCCACCTTCAAGCTGTATGGCTAGGGTTGTTTGTCTTTCTATGCGGTAGCTGTCGATGTCAACGCTTTCTAAAACGCCTTTGGATAAGTCGGTTTCGTTAAGGTTGGGAAGTTTGGCTACTAGGAATTTGAGAAAGGTTTTCAAGCTTTCCCAGTAAGGATTACGGAAAGGATGAATTTGGACTAGGAATTGATAGTTACGGACAAAAGATTTCGCTTTTTTCTTGAAGTCTATTTGCTGTTCTTCGTCTAATTCATTGATAAAGTTTTGTTTGCTTTCATCGAGAATGGGGTCTAATTGGGCACGTTCTGCACCATTGATGAAGCGGTTCATCAATTCGTTGACTTGTTCTTCAGAATAAACTTGGAAACTGTCAAGTGCATCTTGTAAGTCGTTGAGGCGCTCTATATCTGTTTCTTCACTCAGAATTGTTGTTTGATAAAATGGGTCAAAGGCTTCTTTAATTGCATCGGCTGAGTTGACAAAATCTAGGATGAATGTATCTTTTTTATCTGGTTTGTAAGCCCGGTTGAGGCGAGATAGGGTTTGAACGGCTTTGATATCGGCTAGGGGTTTATCTACATACATGGTATGTAATAGGGGTTGGTCAAATCCTGTTTGATATTTATCAGCTACTATCAGGAATCTATACTCACTTTTTTTGAACTCTTTGGGAATGTCGTTCCCTGGAAAGCCGTTCATTGAGGACTCATCCTCTTTTTTTCCGTCAACTTCTTTACTGCCTGTAAATGCAACTATAGTTTTGTAAGGTGCGTTGATTTCCTGTAGGTAGGCATCGAAGGCTAGTTTATAGCGAATGGCACTGTTAATACCATTGGTGACGACCATTGCTTTTGCTTGTCCATTAATTTTGCGTTGACCAATTACTTCTTCTATGAAATGGTCAATCATAATTTCTGTTTTCTGGCGGATAGCGTGGGGGTGTCCCTCTATGTACTGCTTGAGCTTTTTCTTTGCTCGTTTGGTATCAAATTGGGGATCGTCTTCAATCTTTTTCTCAAGCTTACAGTAACTTCTATAGGTGGTGTAATTCTCCAGTACATCTAAGATAAATTCTTCCTCTATTGCCTGTTTCATGGAATAGTTATGGAAGGGATAATATTTGTTATCTGCTGGATTTTGAATGCCGAAAGTTTCTAATGTCTTATTTTTGGGTGTGGCTGTGAAGGCGAAGTAACTGGCGTTGGGAGAAAGTTTTTGTTCTTCAATGATGCGGAGAATTTTATCTTCGGTGGTTTCTTCTTCCTCACCTGTTTCTTTATTCAGGGCAGCACTCATTTTGGCTGCACTGCTACCACTTTGGCTAGAGTGGGCTTCGTCAATGACAATGGCAAATTTTTGATTGCTTAATGATTGAATTTCTTTAACAATATAGGCAAATTTAAAAACTGTGGTGATAATAATTTTTTTGCCTTCTTCTAGTGCCTGTTTTAGTTGCTTACTACCTTCGGTGATGGCTTCAACTACGCCTTTGACTTGGGCGAACTGTTTGATATTATCGCGGATTTGTTTATCTAATATTTTGCGGTCTGTGACGACGATAATTGAATCAAATATGGGGTTGGTGTCGCTGGTGTCGGTGAGTTCTACGAGTTGGTGACTTAGCCAGCTAATGGAGTTACTTTTACCTGAACCTGCGGAATGTTGAACTAGATAACGCTGTCCTACACCGTTGGTTTTGGCATTGGCTAGGAGTTTTCGCACTAGGTCGAGTTGGTGGTAACGGGGAAAGATTAGTTTGCGTTTCTTCTGTTTTTCTTCGTCTTTCTCTTCTACCAGTTGGGCATATTTTTCAATGATGTTGCTGAGGCTAGTTTTGGTGAGAATTTCTTTCCACAGGTAATCGGTTTTTAGTCCGTTGGGGTTGATGGGGTTTCCTGCACTGTCGGGGAAAAGTAAGTGAGGTTCAGATTTTTGACCTTTGTTGAAGGGAAGAAAAACTGTTTGTTCTCCCTTCAGTTCGGTGGTCATGTAGACTAACTCATCATCGACGGCGAAATGAACTAAGCAACGGGCAAAGTTAAACAGGGGTTCTTTGGGGTCACGGTCAGTTTTGTACTGCTTTATCGCATCCTGGACATTTTGCTTAGTGAGGTTGTTTTTTAGTTCAAAGGTGATGATGGGTAAGCCATTGATGAAAATCCCCATATCCAGGGATAGCCGCTTTTTATCTTTGCTGAACTGGAGTTGACGAGTAACGGAGAAGATATTTTGGTTGTAGTTTTGGATGGCTTGGGGGTTAAGTTGGGATGCGGGTAGTTTGTAGTAGAGTGTCAGGCTGACTTCTTGGGCTTTGATACCCTTGCGGAGAACATCAACAATACCTCTGCTTTTGATTTGGTCTGAGATGCGTTGAAATAGTTTTTCTTCAAACCGTTTACCGTAGCTGGTTTCTAGTTTGGTGACTTGGGTGGGTTGGGTTTGGCGGAGGAATTGCAGCAGTTGAGTTTTATCTATGCAGTAGTTGCGGTCATAGTCCCCAGGTTGACTTTTGATGTAACCTGCTTCTGTGAGTAGGCTTTTTTCTATGAGGGCTTCTAAGCCTTTTTCTGAGGTGTCGGTGGTGTTCATGGCTAAATTGCTGCGGTTGTAAGGGTGGTTTCAACTGCTGATGTTTCACGTACATCTATTTTTCCCGTTACAGCGTCGGAAATTAGCGTGGTGCGGTATTCTTGGATTAGTTCGATTTCTTTTTCAGCTTTGGCGATCGCTTGGTCAATTTGTTTTGATTCTCTATCCAAGCAAGCAACAATCTCTTCCTGTTCAGATAAAGGAGGAGTGGGAATAGTGTGAGTTGCTAAAACTCTCAAATAAATACTAGGTTGAGCTATTTGTGAGATATTATTATCAATCCATGCTTTGAATATTGCACTATCTATGTAATTTAATAAATATTCGGGAAGTATTTGTTCTGTTGGTCTTACATATCCAACATGACGGGTACAAGATAGCGGCAAATGTTCTTCTTTTAGAATTGCAGCAAAACCAATAGAGCCAACTAAAGTTATTAAAACATCACCGACAATAGGTGCTATTTTAGGATGTCCAGCTTGATAATCCTCAAAACTAATGTATGTAGCTTTATTTATATCAATAGTTCTATTTCTTACGTGCTGAGTAGAAATAAATTTAACACCTTCATCAACTTTAGGTGGAGTTTGATGTAATCCATCTTTGATTACAGAACAAAGCTTTTTCATCGGAAGAATTTCCCAATGCGCTGGAATTTCCCCTAACCACTGAATACCAGAAGGTTTAATAGGCACATGGGGGTTTAGTCCCTTAGTAACTGCACGGTTAGCGATCGCAGTTTTCTGCTCTTTGAGTAATTCGATAAGCCTTTGCTTGTTGCTGATGAAGTGGTCTATCTGTTCTAATTTGCGATCAAGGAAGCGGGCGATCGCTTTTTGTTCGGACAGAGGAGGGGTTAGTAAAATACATTCTCTAAGACAATACCTTTGCCAAATTACGAGGGTTCAACGCCCGTAGAAACGGGATGAATACGTCCTAAAGAAGTAAGCTTGGCAAAAATCTGGTTTAATAAAATAGGCTCAG